>JAUBOG010000509.1:0-4744 GCA_036700105.1 Microcoleus occultus BM001215583 | reverse complement strand
GCACTGCCGTGTCCTCCGTTTATATCATTCCGATTAGCAAGCGGATTTGATATAATTGGGACTGGGTAACTTGTAGCAACTAACTAATGACTAATGACTAATGACTTATGACTTAAAATGGCATATCGATCGCCTCTCCGAAAGGATGGGGAACATCGATCGGCATTCTTCCGGGTTTTGACTCGTACTTGTCAATCCAGTTTTTTGCCAATTCCAAAGCTTCCTCCTCCGTCTTAGCATTTTGGACGGCGACGTGGCGGTTGCCGCGGCTATCCCAAACCTCGACGTAGAATACTTTCTGCGACTGAATAATCCAACCTTTATAAGAGTCTGCTGGTTCCATAGTTAAAATCCTAAAATTATCGGGCGGATAGTTGGACTGGCAAGCTAATTTTCAAGTTGCCCTGTGTAAAATGAATTTTACCGAGGTTTCTATAGTATTTTTGGGGAAAAGTCAGTTTTACGGTTAACCTCAATGACTAGACTCCTGAAGCAACTCTTTAGCTGGAGAAAATATCTCCAACCTTTGGCGGCGACGATCGCGATCGCCCTGATCGCATCGCAAATGGCGGTATTGCCGGCATTGGCGACTGGCGTGTACGAATTGCCGGTGCTGTCGCCGGACGATCGAACTTGGGTGTGGGACAAAGGCGACGTGCTCAGCCGCAGCAGCGAAAGCACTATCACCAGCGAACTCGACAACTTAGAAAAGCAAACAGGCAAACAAGTTCGCTTTGTCACCATCCACCGCTTAGACTACGGCGAAACAACCGCCACTTTCACCGACCAACTGTTTGAACAGTGGTTTCCCGAAACAGAAGACCAGACCAATCAAATTTTACTCGTTCTCGACACTGTTACCAACAGCGCGGCAATTCGCACCGGAGAAGGGGTTAAATCCCTGCTAAGCGATGAAATTGCCCAGAGTGTAGCTGGCGAAACCGTGCAAGTGCCGCTGCGGGAAGGCAATAAATACAACGAAGCATTTGCCGCAGCCAGTTCGCGCATTGCAACTGTTTTGTCGGGCGAACCCGATCCGGGCGCGCCTGAAGTTGTTGACAACATTCAAGTTGAAGGCACGTTTAAAAAAGCTGAAGAAACAGACCAAGGCAATGCCACAGTTATAGTGGTTGTGCTGTTGGTGTTGGCGACGGTGATTCCGATGGTGACTTATTTCTGGTATCAAGGTTTTTCGTAATCTGCTGCTGTTTTGTCAAGCAATTCTCGCCGGCTTGCACTAATCTTGAACGTATTCTCGATCGCTCAACAATGCAATTTCGGCCCGCACAAATTCCCGTCCCAGATAAGCCGCGTGATCCAACATTGTCACCGGACAGGGGCGGGTTTCTTCTAGGATTTTTACGCAAAGTTCTTTCGCGGTTCTGGCGGTAAAAATTGTTACTTCAGTGCGTTCTACTTTGCCGCGGGCGGGGATGGGTTTACCGGTTTCGGGATCGACGGCGAGGCCGCGATCGTCGATGATGTTGGTGTAGTGTTTGGCGCAAATTGAGCTGGTGGCGCGATCGACATAGATGATGAAGTAGCCGCCCGGATCGAGGTCGATGTGGCGCTTGGATAGCTTGTCATCAATTGCGGTGAGGTTTTCCAATGTTTGACTCATAGTTGGTGAAAGGAAGCAAATAATAGCTGTATTTTGTGCTGCTATTTCTAGTTTAGTCGGCTGCGGGACAAGTTTGGGAGTTTTTTGGGCGATCGGCATTCTACGCGATATCTGCATACACGGCAATGCCCAGTAGGAGTGCGGGCGTTTTGTTTAAATTAGTATAATAAACCGCAGAGAGCGCAGAGAACGCAGAGTGAAAGAAGAGAGAGAAACAAAATATGTTATTATTAGATTGAGTGACATTTAGTATTAAATATAGATGAAATTTATAGATTTGTTTTCGGGCATAGGAGGTTTCAGACAGGGTTTTGCAAAAGCGGGCTTTGAATGCGTTTTTTCCTGCGAAATTAACAGCAAATGCCGAGAAGTGTACGCAGATAATTTCGGCGAAGTGCCGTTTCCCGACATCAGTAATATCAATCCCGCTGATTTAGCAGACTTTGATGTTTTAGTCGCCGGTTTTCCCTGCCAGCCTTTTAGCATCTGCGGCAAAAAGCTGGGTTTTGAAGATACGAGAGGGACGCTGTTTTTCGAGATTTGTAAAATCATCAAAGTCAAGCAGCCTAAAGTTGTTGTTCTGGAAAATGTCAAGCATTTAATCCATCACGACAAGGGAAATACCTTAAAAGTAATTATTGCCAGTCTTGAAGATTTGGGATACAGCGTGAATTGCAAAATGCTAAATGCTAAAGATTTTGGGATTCCCCAACACCGCGAAAGAATATTCATTATTGCAACTAAGGGTAAAAAATTCAATTTTTCTCGACTTAAAACCAAGTTTCCGCCGCAACTAAGGGAATTTTTAGACGAAACAGGAGATTTTGAAATATTGGACAAATCCGAGTATACTTTAATTGAGTATCCAAGAAAGCAAGATTCGGGACTTGTATTTGTAGGTTACAGAAATAAAGGTACTTGGAAAACTGGCGTGAGGCCGAATACAGAACATTTATCGAGGGTTCACCGACAGCCGAATCGCATTTATTCGGTGGATGGCGTGCATCCGACTATTCCTTCGCAAGAAACATCGGGCCGGTTTTTTGTCTATTTTCCCGATCGAGATTTGGTGCGAAAGTTGACGCTGAGGGAATGCTACCGTCTGATGGGTTTTCCTGAAGATTTTAAGAGTTATCCTAGTGCGGGGGAAAGTTACAAGCAAATTGGGAATTCGGTTTGCGTGCCCGTGGTGGAGGATCTCGCGCAAGAAATATTAAGTCAAAGTTTGTTGTATGATAAAATGAAGGAATTGCCATCTGATGCAGTCCTAGAACATTTATCGTTCATGCTTCATTAAACCAGTTTAGCCGATCGACTAATATTGCTGCTGAAGTAATATCTTTTGAGCCATGTTCCCCACTTACATGATAAATGTAAGATTTACGATCGGCATTAATCGGGCATATTAAGCGTACTGCCCGATCGGCATTTGTATTTTCCCAAGCAAGTCTAATACTACCTTGCTTATTTGGACTTGTTGAGGCTTTGGGAAAACTGTTGCCCATGCGATCGTACGCTTCAACAACCAACTTCATCGCTGTCCTGAAAGCATATTCAGTCGGTCTCAAAATTCCGTACTCATCCTCTGCTTCTAAATCTAAAAGCTCGATCAGACGTTCGATAGTGATGCGGAAATTCGATAAACCGCTATTGCTGCTGCTATCAGTAATCTGTTCTTTAGCTAAAGTCATAAGATTAAATCCCTTGGTTTCCATACAATTATCGATCGCTCTGCTAACAAATCGGCCAATCTTTCAGCTCTGTCTCGGTCATCTGTCACATAAGGTAAACCGACAATCTGAGCGTGGGATGCTGAATCAGGTACTGCATCTAAACCTAATTCGCGAATTTGTCCTACTTGAATACTAGCAACTCCGTAACAATTTCTGAATTTTGCTGCACATTGTTCCGGCGAACAAACACTGGCAATTGTTACCGATAAACCCGGTTCATTGGAGCGAAGTAAATAAGCGAAAAGTAAAACTAGATCGCTTGTTTCATCAATCCATTGTCTGCGAAGTAAAGCTCTATAGACTATAGCACTTTCATTCAAAGGCTCAAACTCTGATTCACTCGGAGAATATGTATCTGTCATACCTTATTAAACCACTCTAGCCAATAAACTAAAGTTGCTGCTGAAGTAATATCTTCCGAGCTGTATTCTTCACTTTTCTGATGATAGATGTAAGCTCTCTCATCAGAAGAGTGCGGGCAGAACAAGCGTACTCTGCAATCGGATTTTTTATTTTGCCAAGCAAGTCTAATACTGCCTTTGTCATCTGTACCAGTCGAGCATTTAGGAAAACTGCTTCCCATGCGATCGTACGCCTCAACAACCAATTTCATCGCTGTCCTGAAAGCATATTCAGTCGGTCTCAAAATCCCGTACTCATCCTCTGCTTCTAAATCTAAAAGTTCGATCAGACGTTCGACAGTGATGCGGAAATTTGATAAGCCGCTATTGCTAGTGCTATTAGTAATCTGTTCGTTGGCTACAGTCATAATATTCAATCCTTTTTGGGCGATCGCCAATTCGATCATAACACAGCCTAATCCCAGGCAATACAAATGTTAAATAATTATTAGCGATCGCTAATTTTGAGCTATAATATAAGTCACGCAAGATAAATATACTCGTCATGGAAGAATTACTTACTTTAAAAAGCTTACTGCTAAAAGGCGATATACCGGGGTCATTGGCTCTAGTTGAAGAATTAGAAGAAATGAGCAAAAAAGATATAATTAAAACTATTCGCAGCTATGCAGTTGTTTTACTATTGCATCTGATAAAACAGCAAGCTGAAAATCGCACGACTCGTTCTTGGGATATCTCAATTCGGAACTCTGTTCTAGAAATTCAAGAGGAAAATAAGCGACCTAGAGGTGCAGGGTTTTATTTGCCTCTAGAAGAGTTACTCATGGTTTTAGAAACGGCCTATCGACAAGCTATTAATAAAGCTTCCCTTGAAGTGGAAGAAGGCCGTTATGAACCAAGAGAATTATCGCAGTTAGTGAATCAAGAGGTAATTATCGATCGAGCAATAAATTTAATTTCACAAGAAGCTGAAGATTAGGACACGGCAGTGCCGTTTCCCTACAATTAATCGAGGTAGGGACACGGCA
>JAUBOG010000508.1:0-4749 GCA_036700105.1 Microcoleus occultus BM001215583 | reverse complement strand
AGCCCCCCTTGTTAAGGGGGGGACAAGAAACACTCGAATCGCCCGCTCAGCAAGAGAAATCAACTCTTTCTCCCCGCTTACCAAGGGAAATCAACTCTTGCTCCCCCCCTGATTCAAGGGGGGTTGGGGAGGGTTAATTACATAGCACGTTCTGTCAATTTTGTCAATACTTGATTCGATCGCTCTACAAACTCTTTCATCCCCTCAGCATCGAAACCTTTCTGCGCCATCAAAGCCAAGTCGTAAACGTGGTGGCAAATCATACCCGCCAACTCAGCAGACGGAGACTCGCCGCCGCCTTGAATAATCGCACCCTGACTCAAATTAGCCAGATTTTGAATCAGCGGGTGGGCGGTATTCACCAGCAAAACGTGTTCTTCGGGGAATTCGGCTGCTTGCTGCTGTAACAGCGCCGTCATATCGCGCATCCGGCGCAAAGCTTCGGGTAACAGGACGATCGCGGGCGGTGCAGCCTCCGCAGCGTCTGACTTCAAAGCTTCTGTGCGGATGTTCACTTTCGGCTTGCCGATCGCCTTTTGGAACAATTCTTTAACTTGTTCGCTGCGAGTTTTATTGGTAGTCGGATCGACAATTTCCGCTTCTTTTTCTTTGTCAATCAGCGTATCGTCCAAGTCGGAATCTACCCGCGAGAATTTGACATCCGAGTATTCCCGTTCCAGGAAACTGATAAAGTGCGTGTCGATGAAAGAATCCATAAACAGCACTTCCAAACCTTGGCTTTTGTGCAGGGCGACGTAAGTTGCTTGAGACGCCGGTTCGGTACAGTAAAACACGCGATTTTCGTGGCGTGTTTTATTGCGTTCCAAATACTCTTTCAGCGTCGTGTAAGGCTGCGTTGAACCCGAAGTTTCCGACTTGGGAGTGACATCTTGCCACAAATCTCCAGCCTCAGCTTGGACTTGAACTTCTGGCGTTTCGGTTTCTGGCTTAGCCACCGTTGGTTCGTAGGTGCTGCGGTAGATTAAGATATCTTCGACTTGCTTTTTGAACTTGTCGTCGTTGAGAGTGCCGAACTTGACAAAAGTGCCGATATCTTGCCAGCAGCGGATGTATTCGCTGCGATCGTCCCGGTAAAGTTCTTTGAGGCGATCGCCCACTTTTTTCGCGATATAATCAGCGATTTTCCTGACAGTGCGGTTGCTTTGCAGCGAACTGCGAGACACGTTCAGCGGAATGTCGGTACTGTCAATTACTCCCCGCAGCGGCATCAAGAATTTCGGAATAATTTCTTCGCAGTGATCGCTGACAAAAACTTGGTTGCAAAATAGCTTGATATTGCCTTGGGTGACATCGACATCCGGCCGCAGTTTCGGAAAGAACAGAATTCCGTTGACAATAAAAGGATAATCTGTATTCAGGTGTACCCACAGCAGCGGCTCGTCTTGGAAGGGATAAAGGTAGCGGTACAGTTCTAAGTAATCTTCTTTTTGCAAATTGCTGGCTGATTCCCGCCAAATTGCCTTGTGCTTGTTGAGTTCTTCACCCTCAAATTTGATGGGAACCGGCATGAAATCGCAGTAAGTTTTGATTAACTGCTTAATCCGGCTGGGTTCTAAATATTCTTGTTCTTCGTCTTGGAGAGTAAGAGTAATCGTAGTGCCGCGTTCTGTGCGGGGAGATTCTGATAGTTCAAAGGCGGGAGAACCGTCACAGTGCCAGTGTACGGCTTGCGCGCCTTCTTGGTAAGAAAGGGTGTCTATGTCTACTTTCTGAGCGACCATGAAAGAAGAGTAGAAACCGAGTCCGAAGTGACCGATAATTGCGTCGTCGCCGCTGCCTTGATATTTTTGAATAAATTCTTCGGCGCTGGAGAAAGCGACTTGATTGATGTATTTTTTTACTTCATCGGCTGTCATGCCGATGCCGTTGTCTGTTATTGAGAGTGTTTTATTTTCTTTGTCGATCGCAATGTTGATTTGCGCTTCGCCGATATCGCCGCTGTATTCGCCGGAACGGGAAACCATTTTGAGTTTGGCAATGGCATCAACCGAGTTAGAAATTAGTTCCCGCAAGAAGACTTCGTGGTCGGTGTAGAGGGACTTCTTGATGATCGGGAAAATATTTTCGGTATGGATCGAGATTGTTCCCTGTTCTAAAACTGTCATACTTTTTCGCTAGGTAGTTTTTAGGAATTGTGATTAGTCATTCGTCATTAGTCATCAGTCATTAGTCATTGGTCATTAGTCATTAGTTGTTAGTTGTTAACCGATCTTATTTCCCAGTTACCAGTTATAAGTTGTTAGCTGCTAACTACTAATTACTGACTGCTGACTAATGACTGATGACTAATGACTATTTAATGATTTTGGGCGATCGCGCTACCTTTTGCCAAAGGGATTACCCGAAATAACTGATTCGGTTTCCCTCACATGGTAACTCACAAAGGCAATCGCAGGATCAAGGTGCTGCCGCAGCCCAATTCGCTGCGGGCGCTGAGGCTACCGCCGTGCGCGCGGGCTATGGTTTGGGCGATCGCCAGCCCCAGTCCCGATCCGCCGGTATGGCGCGATCGATCGCTGTTGACTCGGTAAAAGCGATCGAAAATTCGCCCGACATCTGCCGCTGCAATTCCAATCCCAGTATCTTGCACCTCAATTATTGCCTCCTGGTGGCTGCAATCTAAAATAACTGTTACTTTCCCGCCCGCCGGAGTGTACTGAATGGCATTAACAATTAAATTAGAAACCAAGCGGTAAAGTTGGTCGGAATTGCCGACAACATTCAAGGGCTGCTGCACGCGCAATTGGGATGTTAGCGCTACCTTAGAGGCGATCGCCATTGCCGCCAATTCCTCGACTAAATCGCTCACCAGGTCATTCAAACAGCAAAGTTGAGGGATTTCGGCGATCGGTTGATTGTCCATGCGCGCCAGCAACAGCAGATCGGCAACTAACTGAGTCAGCCGTCGGTTTTGGCGATCGATCGTCCGCAGAATTTCCCGCGCTTCTTTGTCATCCAATTGAGGCATCAACAGCGCCGATTCTACTGTTGCTTGAGATGCCGCTAAAGGCGTCCGCAATTCGTGGGCGGCATCCGCTGTAAACTGTTGAATTTGTCGGTAGGAAGCATAAATCGGTTTCATTGCCAATCCTGCCAGCAACCAACTGGAAAAACCTACCAAAATCAATGCTGCAGGCAATCCCAATTTCAAGATCAATTTAACTGTATTGAGATAATCGTTGAACTCTTGCAAGCTGCGGCCGACTTGAAAATATCCCCAATTTTGCTGGTTTTTTGTGTGCAAGTTTACAGAAATTTGGTGATAAATATTGCCTTGATTGTCAGCGATAGTTTGCCAGTGTTTCGAGTTGAATTTCGGCGGCAACTCTTCGGGATAAGCGCCTGCTGTAGCAATTAAATTTCCTGAATTATCGAATAAACGAATATAGTAATAGCTTTCGCTAATAGCGCTTAAAATATGGCGGTGGGGAATCTGTTCTTTAATGCCGTTAACTCCAATTACGCGGAGGTTTGGCAAAAGTTCATTGACTATTGGTTCCAAGCGTCCGGGCTGCTCCAATTTGAGTTCTAGGCTGTCGTGCAGCGTCCCGGCTACCGATTCTAATTCCCGATCTATGGCTACCCAGTGCGCGTGGGCGATCGCCTGGTATACCCCAAATCCCAACAAGCTTAAAATCAAACCCATGACTGCGGCGTAGGAAATCGCTAATTGCGATCGGGTCCGGTTAAAGAGTTTATTTTGATTCACGTTCGATCATTTATTAGTAATTGGTAATTGCTTGGGCATGGGATTTTTTTTACCGCAGAGAACGCAGAGAACGCAGAGGAGGAGAAAAGAGAGAAACCGTTTTATCTAATGATAGCAAATCCCTTAGCATCGTCCTGTATTCATCTCTCTCTTTTCTTACTCTGCGTCCTCTGCGCCCTCTGTGGTTCAATCATTAAATTTTCTTGTAGGCTGGGCATCTTGACCGCCCTAATTTAATTTCTCATGCGGTATCCAACGCCGTGTACAGTTTCAATTAAATTAGCGCAGCCAACCGATTCGAGTTTGCGCCGCAGCAAGCGCACTTGGGCTGCTACCACATTGCTAAAGGTATCTGCACTAGCCTCCCATAGCTGATTGCGAATTTGGTCAGTTGTGACAATTTGGTTCGGATGTTTCATCAAGTATTCGAGCAGTTGAAATTCTTTGTTTGTCAGGGAAAATCTCTGATTTTTGCCGCTGTTTTCGAGCTGAACAACTGTGCGAGTTCCGCAGTCCAAAATTAGATTTCCGATTTGTAGCTGCTGGGGTTGAATTTGGGGCGATCGCCTTTGCAAAGCCCGCAATCTTGCTAACAATTCTGCCATCCCGAACGGTTTAACTAAATAATCATCAGCCCCGGCATCCAATCCCGCTACTTTATCTTCCATTCGGTCTTTTGCTGTCAGCATCAAAACTGGCAGCGCGCTGTTTTTAGCGCGCAATCTTTGCAGCAGTTCCAATCCTGACAATCCCGGCAGCAACCAGTCAAAAATTGCCAGCGTATATTGCATCCACTGATTTTCTAAATATTCCCAAGCTTCACTGCCATTCTGAACCCAATCAACTATATATTTTTCCTGCTTTAAAGTGCGATCGATCGCTTTCCCTAAATCTGGCTCATCTTCAACTAGCAAAACTCTCATCACAGTAATTTACAACGACAGCGCCAACTATAGCGATCGTAAATCATTTGTAAATTTCTTACTCCCTCCCCTTAGTAAGGGGAGGGTTGGGGTGGG
>JAUBOG010000507.1:0-4750 GCA_036700105.1 Microcoleus occultus BM001215583 | reverse complement strand
AGACCTGCAACACTGTTTCAGTGACTTTAAAACTGTTTAATTGCAGATGACAGAGTGGAAAACTAGCGTCGCATTCTCCGGTGTCGTGACCCAAATAACGTAGTCAGTTAAGACTTAGGCTGGTCAGAACAGCTTGTAATTTCTTACAAGCTCAGTGGCTTTAGCCCTGAGTTCCTGACATCGTGCTTACCAAAAACAGCAACCAGCCAGTCCTAAGTATTTCAAAACTGCGATCGCCGCCACCTACTGCTAAGAAAGAATAATCTATCCATCAATTTGACACACTCCTAAAGCCCGGAGACTGCAAGAGCCATCGCCCGCCACCCCAAAAATCAAAATTTTGCGATTAGGTAATTGATAATGCGTAATTGGCAATTGGTCAAGGCCTCGATCCCTAACTCGCACTCCTATTACCAATTACACATTATCGTCTCAAGAACCCGAGTTCGATCGCAAATTGCCGATCAGTTCCGCAAGGTGATCGCTGTTAGCTTTGTAAACCTCGTTGCAAAAATGGCACGTAGCCTCAGCCCCGCCATCTTTTTCGATCATGTCTTGGAGTTCTGCTTCGCCCAGCATTTTCAAAGCTCCCAAAACTCGATCGAACGAACAGCCGCAGTGAAAGCGCACCATCTGAGTTTCCGGGAAAATTGAGAGATCCATATCTCCGAGCAACTCTTCGAGAATCTCGTGCAGCGTTTTGCCCGATCGCAGCAGCGGCGTAAAACCCGACAGTGCAGCTACCCTAGATTCTAGAGTTTGCACCAGTTTTGCGTCCCTTGCCGCCTTCGGCAGAACCTGCAACAGCACGCCCCCAGACGCTTGCACCCCACCAGCCCCCACAAACACCCCCAAAACCAGAGCCGAAGGCGTTTGCTCCGAGGTTGCCAAATAGTGAGTCAGATCGTCGCCAATTTCGCCGGAAACCAATTCTACCGTACTGGAGTAAGGGAAGCCGTATCCGACATCCCGCACCACGTACAAATAACCGTTGCCGATTGCTCCGCCGACATCGAGTTTGCCTCGGGCGTTGGGCGGCAATTCCACTGAGGGATTGCTGACATAACCTCGAACGGTGCCATCGAGTCCGGCATCTATCAGCAGTCCGCCCAGCGGCCCATCTCCTTTGATGCGAATGTTGACTCTGGATTCAGGCCGCTTCATGCTGGAGGCGAGTAACAGCCCCGCCGACATCGTGCGCCCGAGGGCGGCTGTAGCCACGTAGGAGAGCTTGTGCCGCCGTCTTGCTTCTTCGGTGAGGCGGGTGGTAATGACGCCTACAGCGCGAATTCCGCCATCTGCGGCTGTTGCGCGAATTAATTGATCGGCCATGAAAAACCTTGCTTTTATCTTTTGATACGTTCTTGAACTATTTTAGAAGTTCTTTCAGGTTGTCGCAGCGGATGAAGGAGGCCCGCAGCCCGGGCGATCGATCGCAGACACTTTCCCTGTTTTTTGTCTTCAACGGCGATCGGCAGACTATTTATTAACACAAATCAGCTTATTAATCACACTAAAAATTACCAAAATTACGGGTTTTAACACTATTTATAAAAGTCAGGTGTACGCCCTAAAACTGTGCGGAATTACTCGCAATGTGCGGATTGCGAACCAATAACCAATAACCAATAACCAATAACTGACTAAAGCTTATCTTACCGCTAACCAGACGATTACCAAACCTTTACCTTCGCAGGCTAGAGTGAGAGCCGTAGGTCTCAGACGATTGTTTTTTAGCTGGAAATAACGGATATGCCACCAACATCCAAAGCACTTTTAGCGGAAGTCCAGCATAACACGGGAGCGAGTCGAAACTTGCATTTTTATGCCAAGGGCGAAACCATTCCTTTGATGTCACAAGGCCTTTGGCGAGTCTGTCAAGGTTTAGCACAACTGAGTACACTTTATCCAACCGGGGAAGAAGGACTTTTGGGTTGGGTAGGGCCTTCGATGTGCTTCGGTTTGTGGTTGACAAGCTTGCAAACTTACCAAGCTACGGCGACATCAGATGTTTATTTGATGTGGTATTCTATGGTGGAAATCGAAGCTTCTCCTCAATTAGCCCACGAGTTGCTGCCTCAAATGGTACGGCGGCTGCGGCAAATGGAATCAATTTTAGCGATCGCCGGACAGCGGCGCGTAGAAGACCGTTTGTATCAACTGCTGTTGTTGTTGAAACAAGATTTCGGTCAGCCGGTTGTTGAAGGGACTCGCTTGACTATCCGTTTAACCCATCAAGATATTGCTAATGCTATTTGCACGACTCGGGTAACGGTAACGCGAATGCTGGGGAAATTGCAGCAGCAAGGGTTAGTCAGTCGAGATGGCGATCGGCATTTGATTCTAAACAAAGACTCTTTTCCTAACTCGTCTGATTTGTTTGGCTGCAATCCTCAAGCACTTTAGAAATAGCACTATTTTGCATCTACATTTCGCATCTACATTAAATTTTTCCAATATTTAGGTATCAAATCCCATTGCATGAGAATGGTTTGTGTCGATCTTCCTCCCGCTCTGTACAGCAAGGCCTTGACAGCGGGAAACGATATAATTAAGCGGTGCATTTATTATTCAGAAAATAACTCCATGATTAATCGCAATCAAGAATCGTCACCGCCAGACAAAAAAGAATTAACCGAAATCGCCGCTAAACCGAAGCCGGAAGAAAAAGAAGAACCGCCCAATAAAGGTGACGGAAGGCAGAAATAGTCGATTCGTTTTCGGTTCCATCTCAGATGTTGCACCATTGTCAATTAGCCGTAGGGGCGGGTTCGCCAAGGACTTTAAAGCTAGCAAATAGGTTAGATAAACCCGCCCGAACCCACAAAAAATCCCCTTAATGACATTGGTGCTCGCTCGCGCGAGTTGCATCGGAATAATATATTTGGACGCTGGCACGACATAATTCCGATGCTACCGGATTTGAGCTCAATTAACTATTGACAAATTACTCGACTTGTGGAGTTTCGTTGTTCGATCGCAGCTTAGGCTTTCTTTGCGCAGCCCGCAGCCCGTCCAAAGAAACCACCTCAGCCTCCGAGCTCTCCCTAGCCACCCGAATCAGCAGCCCCGACAGCAAAAAACTCGCCACCATCGAAGAACCCCCGTAACTAAAAAACGGCAGCGGCAAACCCGTAGTCGGCAAAACCCCTGTCGCCACCCCAATATTCAGCAGCGACTGTCCCACCATCACCACCGTCGCCCCGATCGCCACCAACTGACTCTCAATATTCCGGGCTTTCACCGCCACCCTCAAAGCCACAGTAGAATAAGCCCCCAGCATCAGCAGCAGCGAGAAACCGCCCACCAAACCAAACTCCTCAGCAAACACCGCAAAAATAAAATCGCTGTACTGAATCGGCAAATAAAATAACTTTTGCTGCGACATCCCCAAACCGACGCCCCAGATGCCACCCGAACCCACAGCCAGCAGACTTTGAATCAACTGATAGCCATCCTGCATCGGATCGGCCCAAGGATTCAGAAAAGACATAATCCGGCGGCGCTGATATTCCCGAAAACTAATACTCACAACCGCCAGCAGCATTCCGCCGATCGCCGTTGCGCCCAACTGCAAATAAGGCAAGCCAGCAGCCAAAGCCACCAGCCACAAAGTCATCCCGCACAAAGCCGTGGTGCTCAAATTCGGCTGCAACAAAATTCCCAACAGCATCGCCCCGAAAATGCCCAGCCAAGTCAGCCGCACTTTATTCGTCAACCGGGGCCAGTTGCCGAAAATTCGGGCGCTTTGGAGCACGAAAAACGGTTTGATCAACTCCGAAGGTTGAATAATCGGAACCGGGCCCAGGGAAATCCAGCGAGTGGCCCCGTTGATCGTGGTTCCGACTCCGGGAACCAATGTCAGCCACAGCACTCCCAGCAGCAAGAGAATGCCCAACTGAGCTGATTTCAGCAGGTAGCGCAGGGGGGAGTGTACCATCAAGTTAAAGCCGATCAGCCCGATCGCCACTGCGATTAACTGCCGTTTAAAATAATAAAGCCCGTCTCCAAATTCGGAATTGGCGATCGGATAGGAAGCCGAAAACAAAGCTGTCAGCCCCACAAACAACCACAAAAAAGTCAGCCAGCGCAGCCAGCGGGCTTCAGGAGCCCATTCCGACACGCTGGGGTCAAAAAAAGGAATCAAGCGTCGAATATCAACAGCCATAGGGTTTTAGAACGATCTCAATAAATTTTAACAAAGATGATTAAAGTACCAGATTGGTTGATTTACGCATTAATCTGTTCGCTATTATATGGTTTGTGGGGATTTTTCGGCAATTTAGCGACGAAATATGTTGACTACAAAACTGCTTTTGTTTACGAGGCAATTGGCGCTATTTTAATGACTTTATTTATTCTAGTTCAAACTCAGAGTTTTAGTTTTCAGGGAGATATCAGGGGAATTGTGTTTGCTGTATTAGTTGGAGTTTGCGGCACAGTGGCTTCCTTAGTCTTTTTTCTAGCTCTTAGTAAAGGTGAAGTTGCTAACGTAGTCAGCGTTACGTCTATTTACCCGCTGATTACCATAGTTTTATCGGCTTTATTCCTGAAAGATGCTGTTACATTAACTCAAATTTTTGCTGTTTTGTTCGCGATAATTGCAGTGATACTTTCGGCTTATTGAATTATTTTTTAAGCAAATATCAACGGAGGACACGGCAGATATATAGCAGTCCTAAATCAGTCGCAAATTCAATCGAGGGCAGAATCCTTACAGTGCGAGCATCTTGCTCGCGTAAAATCAGCA
>JAUBOG010000050.1:0-21725 GCA_036700105.1 Microcoleus occultus BM001215583 | reverse complement strand
TTCTTCTTTCTTCTTTCTTCGCGTTCTTCGCGTCTTCGCGGTTCAATCATAAAGGAAGTATTTTACCCGTTTTTTTTCGGTAGCGCTCGATCGCGAACTGCTTGAAAAATGGAAAAAAGCCCCCTTTTTTAGGGAGCTTAGCAACTTCCGTTATTGCTCAAAACATAAATCCTACTGCGCTTTTGGCAGTGATTTGTGAGGGCTTGCTACATCAACTTTCGGAATATCCATCACCGGTGCATTCACTCCCAGCATCAAATCGTTGGGATTAACAATCTCGACTAAAGGCTCGTTCAAAGCCACAATCAAACCGTCAGATTCAGCAGGAACGGGCCCCCCAGCAAACTGAGGAGCAAACTGCCCTCGGCCGAGGGCGACACCAGATACCACCGCAATCAACAAAGCTGCGATCGCACCTCCAGCCACCACCAGAGTCCGTATCGGCTTCCGTTCAACCCGCTGCAAAACCTTTGCCGCCAACTCCTGTGCAGATTGTTCCGCAGCAGGCACCGGCATTGAGCGAAAACCCTGCTGCATCATCAGAAGTCGCGAGTACAAACGCTTCGTCACAGGGTCATTTGTCAGCCATTCCTCAACTTGCCGGCGTTCTGCAGCCGTCACTTCGCCGTCGAGGTAAGCACTCAGCAATTCAAAGCGATCGCGCATCATAGTAGTTACATTCCCCTGGGGATAATTGTTGTTAGCTTTAGTTCCAGCGAGCGAATTGCCCAGACCTTGCTGATTCTGATTTTTATCCGATTCAAAGTTTGAATTCATATTTCACATCACTTGCTCTACTTGGGAGAGCACGCGCTCGCTATTAGTAGGATTATTTACTGCTTATTTATATTGTAAAATAGAAGTTTTGATGTCACAGCAAACTTCATCAAATCTTCTTGAGCCGCGTCTGAAATCACTCTTGCTAATTACCGTCTAGATATTTTTGCAATTGCAACTGCAACCTTTGGCGAGCTCTCGCAATTCTCGACTTGACCGTTCCCAGAGAAACTCCGGTCATTTCCGCTATTTCCTCATAGGCTAAACCTTCAATTTCTCTCAAAACAATTGTCGTGCGGAATACTTCCGGCAAATCCGCGATCGCCGATCGCAACTCCTCGTAAAATTCTCTAGTGGTCAAATCTTCATCAGGCCCCGGACTGTCGGCCGGAATTTCCCAATCAATCTCCCCATCTTCCAGAGCACGGGGTACGTCGAGCGACAGCGGAGTTCGCACCCGCTTGCGCTTGCGCAACTCATCGTAAAATAAATTAGTGGCGATGCGGCTCAGCCAGCCCCGAAATTTTACAGGCTCTTGCAAGCGGCTAACATTGCGGTAGACTCGAATCCAGACTTCCTGAGCCAAGTCGGCTCGGTCTTGCCAGTCAGGAGCCAAGTGATAGAGAACCCTGTCTACATGGGATTGATACCGCTTCAACAGTTCTGCAAAAGCAGTGCCTTCAGGTCGATTTCCTTCCTGACACCGCAACACCAAGTCATAATTAGAGAGTTTTTCGGCTGGCAATTGCACTCTTTGAACGGTCGCCACAACCGCAGACCAGGACACAGAAATAAAGTCGCTCATGGGTGGAATTGGCTCATCGAACATTCCACAGTTTTTGACTCTTACCGATCGTAACAAGTTCCCGGTTCAATCTCAAGTCGATCGACTAATGCCCGACAACCTCGCACGCTCCAATACTAACCCAACTGCTAGAACCGTCGGCCCAATGTTCCTTTTTCCAAATCGGTACATTGTGTTTGAGCGTATCTATGGCATACTGGCAAGCTGCAAAGGCTGAGTCCCGGTGGGGACAGCCAACAGCCACCAGTACGCTGATTTCTCCTACCTGCAAGTGTCCGACGCGGTGGTGAATGGCGACCCGATTCACGTCTGGCCACTGGCTGCGGATTTCAGTAGCGATTTGCTGGAATACCCGCACGGCCATCGGTTCGTAAGCTTGATATTCTAGGGAAACTACAGCTTGACCGTCAGTTTGGTTGCGGACTGTACCGCTCATCATTACCACGGCTCCGTTAGCGGGGTCGTCTGCCAAAGTGTATATTTCCTCTACAGACAAAGGCGCTATCGTAATGGCGAAGCTGTCTGATTCATGGCGTTGAGGAATTGTGCCGATCGAAAGTGCAGCGGAGGAGTTCATTGCCAGAGAAGTGGTAAGTTGAGAAGTTAATCGATCTTGACACAAATCAAGCCGCGATCGATTTATATTGCATCCTGATTTTGGGACACTGTTCCGGCCTTCTCGCGAGCAAAATCTTTGAGCGCGGGCTAAGGAACCGGGCCATCGCCCCGAACTCATGCACCAGTCCGAGCCGGGAAAATATAATTCCCAGAACAAAATTAAGAGTTTAAAGAGGAGCAGGAGACTTGTTCGATATTGTAAATGGCGATCGGGCTGTAGCAACTCGATCGGTAAGCACGCCAAAATAAGCAGTGTCATTCCCAACTCTCTGCAAGCAATCTCCAACCCCAAGCGATTACTTAATTCCCTTTTTAATGACACAGTTTAAGTTTAATTCTGCCCTCCTGCTGATCTGCGCAGCCCAAATTTTTAGCAGCAGATGTAAACTTTATTTATTTTTTTGTTCCGGAAAGCTACATCAGTGGCATGATATACCTGTGCAGGGTTCAGGCAATTTGGCTGATAATCGGTAACAACAAGACCGTAACGCCCTCTTGTGCCTTTTGGGACACATAAGTTAATGGTTTTGCCTGTTAATTGAGGTTTTGACCTGAGCCTGCACCAGCAAACGTTGATAATCATCACGAGGAAACTATGGAAGCACTAGCATTGAGCCACTCTTTTGTTGCTTATGAATCTCCAGAGTCTGAGCTCCAACTCAAGTCGTTAGACGAGCTGGGCTTGAAAATTCCTACTTCTGCATTGGCAGGCGTTGCAGGTATGGCAGTAGCTCTATCTGTTATGGGTGTGGCTGGCGAAGCCCAAGCAAGTTGCCACTACAAACGCTGCGGTTATAAAAGCCATCACGGCCATCACAGCTACGGCCATGTAGCTACCAACGGCGGTCGCCTGAATATCCGCAGCCGACCCAGCAGTTGTTCTCATGTCATCGGCAAGTTATATTCTGGAGACCACATCAAATTGACCGGTCGTTACAAAAACGGCTGGGCCCAACTCAAAGGCGGGGGCTGGGTGTCTGCGTCGTGGCTCTCCTAACTCTTAACTAGAACACTTTTCTAGAAAGAGTTTTAATCGTTACCAAGTTGGGCTTGGTAACGATTATCTTACAATAGGGGGCAGCAAGTCTAAACTTTACCGCCGCCGATCAGATAGAGTAATGCCATCCGCACCGCTACGCCGCTGGTAACTTGCTGAGAAATCAGGCTAAACTGGGGATCGTCCATCAAATCCGAACTAATTTCCACGCCCCGGTTAACCGGGCCCGGGTGCAACACCTTCACATCCGGCTTGCAGAGTTTCAGCCGATCGCGCGTAATCCCGTACAAAGAATGGTACTCTCGCAAACTAGGCAGCAAATTCTCGGTCATCCGTTCCTTTTGCAGCCGCAAAGTCATCACGAAATCAGCATCAGTCAAAGCAGGTTCAAGCTGCCAGTGCAAAAATAACTGACCGTTTGTACCATCGCCGCACTCAGCAAACAAACGCGGCAGCAAAGTTGGCGGCCCGGCCAAATGAACCTGTGCCCCAGAAGCCGTTAGACTCCAAATATTAGACCTCGCCACCCGCGAATGCAAGATATCTCCCACCACAGCAATTTTTTTGCCTGCTAAAAGTTTTAGTCTCGGACTTTCGGCATCTAACAGAGAACAGATAGTAAATAAATCTAGCAAACCTTGCGACGGGTGTTCGTGCTGGCCGTCTCCAGCATTGAGAACGCTGACTCTCGAACCCAAGCGATCCATTTCTGAAGCAATCGTGCTGGGAACTCCAGCTTGTTCGTGGCGAATCACCATCAAATCCGTTCCCATCGCCAGATAAGTCTTCGCTGTATCCAGAATAGTCTCTCCCTTGGTCAGAGAAGAACTGCCGGGGGTAAAATTCAGCGTATCCGCCGACAGCCGCTTCGCAGCCAACTCAAAACTGTTCCGAGTCCGGGTAGAAGGTTCAAAAAACAAATTCGCCACCACCTGACCCTGGAGGGCTGGCACTTTCTTGGTGCGGCGGCCGAGCACCTCCCGAAAACTGGCGGCAGTTTGCAGCACCGTGTCGTATTCGTCTGAGGTAAAATCAGCCAGAGTGAGAATGTGTCGCCTTGTCCAAGTCATACAATTTTAGATTTTAGATTTTAGATTTTAGATTTAGTGCATCAGGACTGACGATGGGTTGGCAACTTGCTTGTTTTACGCCTGCGTCCGACAGCCGTAGAATGTTCGATCGACCATCAGCCGGATTCCGATCAACAGTATCCAACAATTTTTGACCACCTTTGCCGTCAGTAGAGTTATAATTTGTTTATGCAGATCGGACTCCACTCTCGCAGCTTTCGCCAGCCACAAAGCTGAAACAGGTGCGGTTTACTCGCCCTGAAGCGGAAATGACGGCTTTCGCCAGCCGCATAGCAGTAATTGCAGTTTCTCGCTTTCTTGGGTACGAGTCAAAAACCAGCCGAACGCAGTTCTTGTATGTGCTAGTATGTGGAAACAATCGAAGCGGCAAACCTCCCACCGCCGATCGAGTGCGCATAGCAGGACATTTGAAAGATCATTAATTCTTTGAAGTCTGTCTTGACTCTTCAGTCTTGCTTATAGCCCCTTGTCAAAACAACCTGTGTTAAGATACAAGTTGAATATGTAGCTTCCCGACAAAAATCTACACGTATCTTGGCGAGACTGTTCTTGGCGAAACTGCGGTAAAAAGTCTGAGCTCTTAAGTGGTAATTACAAAAGATTTAAACAATTCAAGAGGTATTATGAGCCAGAAGGTTATACAGCCGATGGTTAAGTTCCAGCGTCAGGTGCATTCTCTCGTCACGTCTGACATTATTAAGCCGACAGACAGCATTTGGAAAATTGCTCTGCTTTATGGCGACGAATGGCCTTATTGGAAACAGCAATTGCTAGAGTTTGATTTTTCTATGCAAGACCCCGTTAGCGAGTTGATAGCTGTAGAAGCTTGGGACGAGGAATAGGAAAACAGGCGCAGGAGTGCTGTGTCTGCCAGAACAGAAGAGGCGATCGGCCGGCATTGTCTTCGATCGGTTTTGGGCTGCTAACTTATTCCTTGTTCCGTGTTCCCTGTTCGCTCTTCCCTCTTGCTAGTGACGAATGACGAATGACAGCGGAGTTTTTCCTTCTGACTAATGACTAATGACCGATGACTAATTACTTCTTCCTTCAGTTAAAGGCAAGCTGCTAAAGCTCGAGCTAATTGTTGAGCAGTTTGAAAGCGATCGCCAGGCTTAGCTGCTGTGGTTCGCAAAATGGTCTCCCGCAGCTTCGGTGCGATCGTCGGAATATTTTCCAGCTTAAAGCCGTAACCCCGACCTATTTTTCCGTAAAACTTTTGAGGGCTTTCGGCGGTTAGCAAAAAAATCAAAGTAGGCCCAATAGCATATAAATCCGACTGAGGGAGAGGCTGTCCCCGGTCTTGTTCTGGTGCGGTGTAGCCTTCAACGCCGATGCGGGTGCCCGGAGGAGTGCCGATTTCTTTAACGGCGCCAAAATCCAGCACTGTAATGCTATTGTCGCGGTGCCGCACCAGCAAATTAGCAGGTTTAATATCCCGGTGGACGATCGGGGGTTTTTGAGAGTGAATGTACTCCAAAACCTCACAGGTTTGAATCATCCACTCGATCGCCTGTCGGGGAGCAACAGGGCCGCGATTGTAGATGCGTTTTTCTAAATCCTCGCCGTGAAGCATTTCCATCACCAAGTATTTTTTGCCCCCTTCCACAAAAAAGTCAAAAAACTGAGGAATTCCCCGATGGTGGAGGGCCTTGAGAGTTTTTGCTTCACGTTCAAACAGTTCTTGAGCTTTGACTATTTGAGCCATGTCAGCATTCATTTCCTTGAGGACTACCAGAGAAGCTGCGGGGGAACTTCCGGGTTTTTGAGCTTTCGCTTTTTCTCGATCCCAGGCTAAAGTCGTTGTCCCCATACCGCCTTGACCCAAAGTTCGCAGCACTTGGTAGTGTCGGACTGTGCGATCGACCTTAATCGGTTCGCCGCAGTGGATGCAAAATAAATTACCAGGCGGGTTTCCCGCGTGGCTACACCTCGGGGCGGCGAGATGGAGGCTGGGGTTCGCCTCAATTTTGCCGCCGAGTTCAATAGTAATAGCTTGGAAATGTAAAGTTGGGCCGCCCCGCGCCAACTGGATCAGAGCACCGTCGGAGATCCAACCCTGAGCCATGAGAGTACCGTTAACAAAAGTGCCATTTGTTCCGGAATTGACTAAGTACCACTGACTGGACGCGCCGCTGTTAACTCTTTGCAATTCCAAGTGCTCTCGCGACACTAGAGCATTGGGGATCACAACGTGATTTTCTGGAGAGCGGCCGATGCGCACAATGGACTCGCTCTCGAAACTCCACTGTTGCATGGGGGTCTGTTTTTCTGGATCTAAAAGAGTCAGCAGCATTTTCGATGGATGTGGTTAATCTGCGACATAAAATTGATACAAAGCAGAGAATACTGATATATAGGACACATAAGAAACTTATTTCCTACTTATTTCTAGGGAGTCGGCTCTTTCTAGTCTACAGGCGCGAATTCAGGACGACGCATCCAAGCGTCGCCGATCGCCGGAATCAGAGCTAAATTAATTGCTGCCCTCGGGTGCCGATCGAGCAACAGATTGCAACACTCGCAATCAAAAACTCGTTCTTTTAATCGCATTGCTTGCTGATGGCGGCAAGTCGAACAAGTCTTTGATGGCGGATACCAAGGGTCGCTTTAATTAAATCAAAATTTAGGTAAAAGCACAGAAAGTCTAGCCAGATCGGGAAACAGTCATTGCTGTTCCATGAGGCCTGCAACAATTGCAGCTTTAACCCTGACGGTAGCCGGCAGCATCCAAATTCTAAAATCGAAATGCGCCTACCTGGGCCCGAACGATAATTGCGGTGATATTGTCGTGACCGTTGTGTTTGTTGCCCAGTTCAATCAACTCGGCAACTCCCTCGTCGAGATCGGCTTGGGGATTGAACAGGGGTTCGAGAGTTTTCTGCCAGTGAGTTTCCAACAAATCATTATCTGTCAGGCCGTCGGAGGCTAAAATCAATAAAGTATCTTCGCACAAGTCTAAAAACTGCACGTCAGGCTTGAGAAAACTACCGTCTCGCGGGCCTATGGCTTGAGTTAGCTGATAGGCGTCGGGACGGGAATAAGCAGTTTCCGGGTCAACCCCGCGCTTAATTTCGCGCTGGCCTACTTCGTGGTCTGAGGTGATTTTTTCTAGGTTTTGTCCCTTTCGGAGTCGGTAGAGGCGGCTGTCGCCGACGTGGGCTACGGCGAATTTGGTGTCTTGAATTAAGACGGCGACTAGGGTTGTACCCATGCGGGCACTGCCGGAACGGCCGTCCTTTTGATTGATTTCAAAGATGGCTTTGTTGGCTAGCAGCACTCCCTCACGGATGGTGTCTGAGTCTGGGAGTTGATTTTCCCAACTGGTTTGAAAGAATTCTCTGAGGGTTTCGGCGGCTAATTGACTGGCTACTTCTCCGCTGTCGTGTCCGCCCATGCCGTCGCAGAGAATGTAAAGCCCTTTGGTTTGAAAGATGCGACCGAAGGAGGTTTCGAGTTTGTTGAGCTGAGTCCAGATGCTGAAGAAGTCTTCGTTGTGGTCGCGCGTGCGGCCGACATCGGTGAGGCCTGCGTCTTCTAAGCTGTAAATCTGGACTGGCATGGGCTGGGTTAAGACTTCGCCAACAACCTCGGGGGGCGATTCGTCGGGGCTGCGGTAATGCTCGCGCTCTGGGGTCGAGATTGGTGCCGGCGCGGGTTGGAGTTCGAGGGGAACGGTTTCTAGGCGCGATCGCAATTCTTCGATGGTGTTAATCTCGCCTCTGTACATTTGTTGCAGCAGTTCGAGCAAGGCGCCAAACTGAGTGCGATCGGACTGGTTGAATATCGCTTGCCACAGTTGCCCCAAATCTACCAGTTGCAGGTTTGAGCCGGCGGGTTCGGGATAGAGGTATTGCAGCCGCAAAGAGGCAAAGGAAAAGGAAGAGTCGGGGTTGACGCGCAAATTTGTCAGTTCCAACAAGCTTTGGCGGCAGCGCCAGGGTTCTAGGGCAGCCCAGAGTTCTGTCATTTCGTGCAGCCAGTATACAATTTGCTGGGTGGAGGTTTCGGATTGACTCCACCGCTCTACCAGCAGAGGCCATTGGGAGCAGTCTTCTAGCAGCAGCACTGCCTGTTGGTTGTCCGACCAGCTATCGTGAATGACTGGCAGGTTGTGAGAGAATTGCCACCGGAGCGCCAGATAAGGCTCAGCGATGCCTTGGCAAAGCTCTGCTAAGGCGGAATTTGTCGCATTTTCTCCGCTGTTGATTGCTGCGGTGTAGGGGGATGTGCGTTTGGCGACGCTGGCAGAGTTGGCTGCTAGCATTGCTTTGAGGGGTGACAGTTGCAGCGGCTGACAGTCCAATACTGTTGCTGATACTGTGTCTGAGGGTTTTCTCGCCGGCAGGGTTTCTAGAAGTTGGTAGCGCTGCTGGCTGTCGAGATAAGATCCTGCGGGCTGGGAAGAAATTAAATATTCGGAATTGGGGACGGGGAATTCTGCGGATTCGGGGCTGTTGGTTTGTGGCTGGGTTTGTGCTTGCGGTGCGGGTGTGAAATCGTTTTCAGATAAGGTTATTTCGCGCTCTGGTGCTGTATTAGAGCTTTTTTGCTCTGTTTGAAAGGATGTTGCTCCGATCGCCTCCACGACGATTTCAGCATCTATAATTTCTGGGCTGCTGTTTTCGCTGTCGCTTGGCTGCAGAAAAGTTGGTTCGACTGCTGCTCTTGATGCGTCTGCGGTGATTTCTGTTTTAATGGCGTCTGTTATTGGTTCTGGGGAGTTTTGGGCGGGTGCGGTTTCTGGGAAAATCTCTGGTTTTTGTGCAAGCTCGGCTGGTTCGACTGCTGGAAAGTTCGATCGGCCGCAGATAATCGCCCGCCATACTTGACCTGTTGCGACTCCGCAATTTTGACATTCTTCGGCGCTAACAGGGACTTGGGCTCCGCATTGGTGGCAAGGTTTGTAAGTTAGGGAATTTCCGCATTGTTGACAAAACTTGTTTAGATTGGGATTTTCAAATTGGCAGCGGGGGCAGAGGAGCATAGGGGTTTTAAATGGGAGATTGGCGATCGAGTTTGAGGGTGGAGGAGTTTTGGGTTTGGGGTGGTGAGTTTTGGGTTATGAGTTTTGGGCCTGACTCGCAACGGATAACTCCCACTGTCACATACCTTATTTTATCGGGATGGATTCATAAGTAAGATATTTCTTAGAACTGAGATGTTGCACCTGTCTGAGGAATAGGGCAAGCGAACTCCACAAAAACATATCTCGCTTGAGTGCCTAAAAGCCCGTCCCGCCTGCTACCAAGAGCGTGCTGGGCCCACAATCAAAGTTATCTCATGAGTGGAACAGGCATCCCTTCGGCTTCGCTCAGGGCACCGCCTGCCTGTTTTTAATCGTGGTGGCAGATATCAGTTAGAACTCATATGTTGCACCATTTTCAAGAACAGGCAAGATGCCTGTTCCACTCATGAGTGAATTTGATTGTGGGATGGGCATCCTGCCCGTCCATAAAAAGCTTATTGAGAATGGCGGCAGATACCAGTTAGAAGAGATTTGCTGTAGGATCTTCTTTGAAAATGGTCTCTCGGGCGATCGACACAATGGTGGAAAGGGGCACTTGACAGAAATATTTCCGCCGGAATTGTTCTTCGGAGACTGCTGCTAGGAATTGCGCTGCAAAACGGGCGGCTTGGGGGGAATTTGACTCGCAGAATTGGATGGATTCGCTATCTAATAAGGGAGAAGAGATTTTCTCTGCCATTTCTCTTGTTTCTGGTTGTCTCGTGATGTGGAAAGCTCGATCGCGGTAATTGATTTTGAAACCGAGATGTGTTAGGGTTTTGAACCCCAGTTGCAGGGAAGTGTCGCTGATGCCGAGTTTTTGGCTTAGTTGTTGTCTGGTGACGGGTTGGTTGGTGCGGCTGAGATATTTGGCGATGCCGATTAGCTGTTGGCAGATTTGCTGCGGGGGTACCAATGGGGGTAATGTATAGGCGATCGCCAGTTTTTGTTGCTTGTGCTGTGCTTGCCGAAACCAGATCCGCAGTTCGTCCCAGCTTGCGGGGCATTCTTTGAGGACGATCGGGTTTTCGCGATCGACCATTTCTGAATTATCAACTAAATTTTCCGCTGGCATTTGAGATACGAAGTTTGTATTAGCGGCTAACAACTCTCCATCATTATTTCTATTGCGCCAGTCTACAATCCAATCTATTTTAGTGGGCGAATTGATTTGGTAGTTTTCCGTGCGTTCCGTCACTGCTAAGAGGCGCACTTCATACCGCGACTTGTAAGTATTAAAATCTAGTTCGACGGTGACATCGCAGCGGCCTTGAGGAACTTCATTTTGGTAGTGTCCCCACCAAATCCCGGGAAATCCCGTATTTTTAGATTCATCGGAAATTGTAAATTCTGTCTTGATATATTCTACTTTTTGTCCTTTCAAATCTTTGATTTTCTGATTCCAGAGATTGTCAAACCAGCAATTTTCAATCAGCAATTTTGGTGCGGGGTTCCCCATACCGCAGGGTTCGAGCAATTTTAATTCTTGAAATAACTCTTTGCCTAATTCGGAGACAGTAATTTTTAGGTCGTTTTGAACCGGGGCGGCTGTTAAACTGTCTGTGCTGTATTGTTGCCGCAGTTGCTGATTTACCGCCTCGGTAAATAAAGGGATATTTTCAACCGGGAGACTCAATCCGGCGGCGAAGGGATGACCGCCGAATCTGTCCAATAAATGCGCTTGATCTTTGACTAATTGGTAAAGGTCGATTTGATTGGCGGAACGGGCGGAACCCCTAGCTATTTTAGATTTTAGATTTTGGATTTTGGATTGGGGAAGTGTTTGTGATTCTTGGTCTAAAGAATCGATAAATTGTATTTCAGGGGAACTTTCGTTAATTTCTTCGCTTCCTTCTGTGCTGAATAAAATCACGGGGCGACCATATTCTTGGGCGATTTGTCCTGCTACTAATCCTAATACTCCTACGGGCCATTGAGGGTCGCTGAGAACGATGACGGTGGTGGTTGAAATGTCTAGTTTGGCTAATTTTTCGGCTGCATCTTTAGCAACATCTTTTTGTAAAGATTTGCGCCGGGAGTTGGCAATTTCGGTTAAATTTGCCAGTTCTTCGCAGCGTTTTTTGTCGCGGCTGGTGAGGAGTTCTACGCAGAAGCTGGCGTCGCCTTGGATGCGGCTGACGGCGTTGATTCGGGGGCCGAGCCCGAAGGAAATGTCGGTGGGACGATCGCCCGATCTTTTGCACAGTTCGAGCAATTTGGCAACTCCCGGCCGGGTGGGATTTGCAATTTGTTTTTGCAGTTGTTCGATTCCCAGTTGTGCTAGGTAGCGGCAGTCTCCTGTAAGTTGGACTAAATCGGCAATTAAGCCGATCGCCACTAATTCCAATAAATCCGTCAGCGGGCGCTGCGGAATATCCGGGAATGCGTGATACAATGCTTCGATTAATTTGTAGGCTACGGCGACGCCGGATAAGTTAAACAGTTGGTGGGTGGGGGGAAAGTAGCGGGGATTGATAATTGCTGTCGCTGGCGGGCGATCGTCCGGCAATGTATGATGGTCGGTGATAATTGTATCGATATTCAAGCTGGTAGCGTATTCGATTTCTGCGATATTTGTACTCCCAGTATCGCAGGTAATAATCAGGCTGACTCCCGATTTTGCTAAGGCATCTATTCCTGAAATATTGAGTCCGTGAGATTCGGTTAAGCGGTTAGGAATGTAATAAGTTAGTCGGTCATTTTGAACAAAAAACTCTCCCATTCCATCCCACAAAACTGAGGTGGAGGTAATCCCGTCCGCGTCGAAATCTCCCCAAATTGCGACTTTTTCACCGCTGTTTCGTGCTTGCTGGATTCTTTCTATCGCCCAGTTCATTTCTAGTCCAAATTCAAAAGGACTTGCTGGTTTGTAAAGTTTGGGATTTAAGAAACCTGGTATTTGTTCGGGGTTTTGAATTCCTCTATACCAGAGAAGTGCTGCGGCATAGTTTCCCGGTAGTTCGGGTGCGTGGTTCCTGACTGCTTGGATCAGCCAATCTGGGGGTTGGGATAGGGGTTGATTTTGCGAGTTTTGAAGTAGTTCTGTCATAAGTTATTTCATAAATTCCTGTAGGGGCGGGTAAACCTGCCCATCTTTCATTCACATCCACAATATCTATAAACCCGCCCCCACCGGGCGACTAATAGTTGGCATAGTAAAAGATTT
Source organism: Microcoleus occultus BM001215583 (assembly GCA_036700105.1). Classification (GTDB taxonomy): domain Bacteria; phylum Cyanobacteriota; class Cyanobacteriia; order Cyanobacteriales; family Microcoleaceae; genus Microcoleus. The sequence goes on along the minus strand of JAUBOG010000050.1, from coordinate 9,266 downwards.
GAATTAAATAGACATTTCCTCGATTATAGCAAGATTTGGCAGCCAATTTGCGGGAGTTTCCAGAAGATTTGCCGAGGAAACTTTGGTGTCTTGGGTGCGGTTGCAGCGAGTGGCGAATTGACAGGAATCGCAAAGATTTGAGCTAATTTCTACTTGGGGGAAGAATTCGCTGCCTTCGGTATAGCGCTGCCGCCAGTCGGTTAGCTGCTGCAAGAGGTTGGTTAAATCTTGTTTTGTGCGATCGTGTTCTGTTTTGCTGTAAGAAAATGTGAGTTTTTGCGGCGGTTCTTCTCCTTGCAATTGTACGAACCAGTATGTCATAGAAACTTGTTCGGGGGAATAATCGCTGGTTTCTACTAAGACGTATAAATAAAGGCGAGTTTGCCAACTTTCGGCTATCCATTTTGATTTTTGAGGGCGGGGATAGGTTTTCCAGTCGAGAATTTGGGCGGCGTTTGGTTCGGCTATTAGCAAGTCGTAGATAACGGTGAACAGGTAGTCTTGGAAAATTAGGGTGCGGGGGTGTTCGGCTTGGCGGAAAATGCTGTCGCTATTTGCTGAATCGGCGAAAATTTCGGGCGCGGTGTTGATAAAGGCTGCCACGCAGCGTCCCATTTCGGGGTCTTGCTGGATGATGAATTCAATGGGAAGTCCGAGTTCTCGCTGCTGCATTAATAGGTGAAAGTGGCTTCCCCATGTGAGTTTTTCTTTGTGTTCTGGGGATGGGGTGGTAGCGAGCAGTTCTAGGTAGCTGTACTGGAATTTGCGGGGGCATTCTTCGAGGATTTTGAGTTGGGTTTGGGAGATTCTGAACATTTTTTGATGTGATTTTAGATAGGAGATTTTTGATGATTATCATTGAAAAAATGGGACTTTTTTTAAGCGCAGATGCAGGCAGATGACGCAGATGCAGGCAGATAAATTAGGGGCCGCGTTTGAGGATGAGATACCGCTCCGTTATCCTTCACCCCAAGCACTTAAAAACTCGACTTGATTGTACATTTCCTCTGCGGATTTACTAGCTAGAATTTTTAGCAGCCGACGCAATTGTTCGCCAACTGAATAATTCTGCTGCCCCAAGATTATCCCCATATGTTCTTCCCCTTGCGTGCTAAAATCAGTATGCAATCGATAAAAATCTCTAGTATTAAAGCTATAGGTTACTCGATGATTTTCATTGGCCCAATACAAAATTTCTTCATCGCTGCGAGATAGCATTCCTATTTCCGCAACAGAAATAACATCAACACCCCGCAGGCGTAGAGCATCAAGCAGAGCCGAATTCATCGCATCTTCGTCTAGCAGCAGTAGAATAATGCTCATCGATTTGTCTTGAGGTTTTTGTAGTGTAACTCTGCTAACTGTTCGTAAGCTGCTTGTTCCTCAGCTAAATCTGTATCAATCTCTGCTCGATTAGCATGATAATACGTTAAAGCTGCATAAACTTGTGCGATCGATAAGTGAGTCATCAGCCTAGCAATTTCTTCCGCACTGTTACCCTGTTTGTACAAAACAGCGATGCGGCGCACGGAAGTACCAGTTTCAGCAATAATGGGACGGCCGCCTCGAAGGTTGCGATCGCGAATAATTAAAGTACCGATGTCTACTACAGTTGTTGTCATAGATTTTCTCCTATTTACAAATTCCCAATTTGTTGAGCAAACCACATCGCCGCCGTCCCATTTCCCTGATTCAAAAGTTTCAAAGTATCCGACAGCAAAGCAATCGGCAATCCCTCAAGCGCACCGGAAATTTCGCATTCCTGATATTTCCCATTCTCCTGCAAGCGAAATGCCAAAACTCTCTCGCCCTTAATATCTATTACCCAATATTCAGGAATTCCCAAAGCAGCATACAACCGCTTCTTTTCATCTAAATCGCTTGCCAAAGTAGTATCAGCAATCTCCCCGACTAAATCGGGAACTCGCGATTGATTCAGATTAATTCGGCGCGGTTCCCCTTTTTGCCATTTGTGGAAATCTCCGCCGATGTATAAAACTTTATCTGGTGCACCAGCTCCCACTTTAGGCTTTTCAATTACACAACCGCTGAGAGAATCAAAAGTTTGTCCTACTTTGGTAGTAAACCAAACGAAAAATATGATAGTAAACAGATCGTTAAATCTGGCGTGTTGAGGCCCTTCGTTACCCATGTCTATCCCAAGATATCCTTCATAAAAAAATATTCTGGCTTCCTCCAAAGACGGATCTTCGCAAGCTGCTACATAATCTTCCCATGTCGCGGCTTGCCACTGGGGAATTTCACCTATTTGAGAAACGATGAATTTTGGAGTTGTATAAGTCATGATTCAAAAGCAAATTAAGGATAGTTTTATCCTAACTGAAGTTGATATTTATCTGCTGGTTGCACAGAAACCGGGTTTTTGCGAAAAAACTTCGTTACGTACCGCAAAAACGGCAAAAAACCCGGTTTATTTGATTTTGATGCGATGCTTATCGAATTGCTGCGGGCGCTGCAATTGGTACTTCTAAGTCTGGCTGCAAGTCAAAGACTACGACAAGCGTTGCTTGGGGCATCAGTTGGCGCAGACACAGCAAGTGTCCGTCAGCGTCCGATCGGCTGCGAAATCGCCCCACAATCGCCCGCTGCATATTGGGCATGAGTTTGGCGATCGCCCAGGGGTAAAGGCGTTTTTGGTACGCGATCGCCCGAGGATTCGCACAGAATCCCTGTTGATAACCGTTTTGTGGCATGATGGTTTAGTATTCGTAAGGAGTACAGAAAGGGCGTTAGTAAGTCTCTTGCCGGAAATCGACTAACGCCTCTACTACTATGATTAAACACCAAACTTACCCATTCCGTCAAGAGTTAACGGTAAGTTTTAACGGAATTCGAGTCAAAAGGTTTGTTCAGCTATGGATTTGAGAGCCTTGAGAGAACGTGCAGGGCTGAAAATCGTAGACGTAGCACGGGAACTAGAATGCGCTGAATCTTCAATTCGCAACTGGGAAAAAAGCCGAACATTGCCAAAGATGGAAATTTGGCAAGTATTCCGAATGCGGGACTTGTATCGATGTACCGAAGCGGAGTTGGTGCTAGCTGTCAGAAAGTCAATGCCGATTGAACAGAAAGAACAGACAAAACCCACGGAGTAATAATTATCTCTTAGTCCGCGAACGCGGACTTCGTTTGTTTAGACGCGATTTCAATCGCCGAGTTCATAAACGCGGATGATAAATTTAAATTCTTAAATAGCTAGCTGTCGGACTCAGCGGCAAAAGCACGAGTGTTTGTTTCTGCAAATCCAATTCAATTCCCAATGCTTCTAAGGGGATGACACCCAATAGCGGATCGGCTCCTACGGGCAGTTCTATGCACTCAAAAGTCGCGTCTCTACCCATTAATGAAATTTTTGCATCTTCAAAAATGCGTGCCGTACCGATGCCTGTTGCCGTTGCTACAGGCACTGTTTTCAGGAGTTTTAAACCGAGTTGGGCGATCGCATCCTGCGGCAGGCATAAAGTAGTCGCCCCAGTATCTACCAGCACATTTTTTATGGTAATAGAACGTATTTGGTCAGCCGGAATTAGATTATCTTCTGCCTTACCTTGGTCGAGCCGATTTGTGATTGTCAGCGTTGTGGTAATTTTGCCCATTGTTTCTTTGATAGTTGATGTCATGATTATATCCCTCTCGGTATCATTTTAAACCGGTCGCAACTTTTGAGCAATTAGGGCGGGGCGGGTTTATAAGATTGTTGGTATTAGACACTAATTGTTGGTGAACCCGCCCCTACATTAAACATCACAAAATCACTCTTTTGTCAATACAAAAACACTGCCTTCATTCCCGCGCCCGATCCGCAAATCGCTGTCCAAATAAGTAACATCCAGCCATCCCTGCTGTTCCCGTGCATCCAGCCCAAAATCTACAGCAGCGAACTTTTTACCCGACTCTATTTCATTGATAAATTTGACGGGAGATTCATAGCCGATCAATTTGCTTAAACCCAAGATAGAGCGCTCAAACTTCACCTGCACTCGCCGTTCCGAAGTCGCCTCAAATTTCGCAGCCACGCTGACTATTGCTTCTAAGTAAGGCAAGCCGTAAAGTTCGGCAATGTTGTATATTTTAGATTCTTTGACGCGGATAGATTGATAAATTTGACCTAATTTTAAGAGGGGAAAACCGTCAAGATTCAGCAGGGCGCGGCTGGTGGTGTACAGCAACCGCCAATCGCCGTTTAGGAGTTCTGCAGCTTCGACGGGGCGAGGTGTGGGGTTGTAGTCTTCCAAAGAGGCGATCGCACTTAAAATCGCCTGTTTGTCGCTGGGAGTCGCCAGCAAACCGCGATTTTTACCAGCAATTATCTCTAAAAGTCTAGATTTTTTAAGCATGATTTTTTAAGAAGGAAGAAGGAAGAGGGAAGAAGGAAGAAGGAAGAAATATTCTAATACTCTTCAGTCCCCCTCTGCTGGGACGAAAGTTTGACTCACGACAGGGATTTCAATCGCCGAATACTTCAATCGCCGACTATTAAGAACTAATTACTAAGATACCAAATTTCACCAGATAAAGCAGACTCCGATACAGGTATGCTAACTGCCGATCGTTGTTAATATAGCGATCGGCAATTTCGCCGACCCTAACAGTACCTTTTTGTTTAATTAAATCCAATATCTCCATCTGGATTTTAACAGATATTCTCCGTTCTTGACCGAAGCTGGTAAACCAAATTGCCTGCAACTGCTGCAAAAGTTCCGGTGTGGCGATCGCACCCAGACTCAGCATCATTTCATTGCTTAAAGCTTTAGTGGAATAGTGGCCCAACACCCGAAACGGATCGTCGCCCAGCGGACAAGGCGGCTTCCCAGCTTTTAAAGGTGCTGACTCCGGTGCAGAAATGCGAATTTCTGCTAATTCCCGCCACAACTGTTCGTAAGCTGCAATTACTACTTTCCAATCATAAATTTCTTTCGCTCTTTGTCTCGCATTTTCGCCCATCTGCTTTCTCAATTCCGGGTTTTCAATTAATTGGCACAGCGCGCGGGTGCAAGCATCAATGTCAACTGCTGTGGCGAGGGAAGTGTGACCCATGTAAGTCGGCCAATTCAAGCTGCCGTCGAGATAATTTAGCGCTAAATCCAAACAAGATTCCGGGGGCGGGATGAGTGTAGGAATGCGGAAGCCGTCTATTTCGTGGCGGACTGATTCTTTGTATCCGTTCCAATCGGAGACTATGGCCGGCAGTCCGTTGGCCATTGCTTCAATTGGCGTCAGTCCGAAGGTTTCTTGAATGTTGTCGGAAAGCGAAATAAAAATGTCGGCCGCCGACCAAATATTTATTCTAATTTCGGGCTTTCTGCCATCTAAAAAAATAGCATTCACCGAGGGACAAAAGATTTGCGCGCTATTTTTAAAGTCGGGTTCTTCTCGCGGATCTTCAATCCAACCGGCTTGAATTAAGTGGATTTTGGCTTTTGTCTGTTGGGCGGCGCGTTCCAGGGCGATGTACATCGGTACTGGATGAGCTTTTGCCGAAAAAGTCAATCGGCCGACAAATAACACAACTGTATCGCCGGGAGAAATGCCGAGTTCTTGGCGCTGCTGGCTGCGGATATTAACTGCTTCCACACCTTGCCCAAAGGCGCTGCAATCGACTCCTAGGGGAATAACGGGCAATTTGACCAAAATTTCGGGTTGACCGCCGTTGCGCTGCGCTAAATATTCCGACCACTCTGTGAGAACTCTTTCTAGTGCTGTTTTCACGGCGTTAGAGGTGCAGATCAGCGCGTCCCAAGGCTGCGTCGGTGCGGTGATTAAATTGCCGATCGCCCCCATGACGTATTTGGTGCCGATCGTGTGGGTAACGCCGCAGACGCTGTAGGCCCGCTGATCCACAAATCTGCGCGCCCAAACCAGGTCTGCAAGGGCCGGATCGGGCCGGTAAATTGTCCCCGGTTGAGACAGCAAATCCGCCCGTTCCGTGGGAATCCAGCGAACTTTCCGAGGTTGTTGCAGCCAAGGTTGGATGTGGGAACAAAATTCCTGAAACGCTGTTTGGCTATCAGCGCAGCAGTAGAGAGAGTCAGCAGTTCCGTGTTGGACTAAGCTTTTGAGAAATCCTTCTCCGGCTGAATGACGCCCCAGAAGTTTTTGCCCTCCGGTGTCATAACCCTCTTTGCTGTATAAAACCGCCGCCGTTGTTTCCATGCTGAGATTGATTGCTTTTGAGTTAGTCGCAGAGATTTTATCCTGAAAAGATGATATAGCTTTTAGTCGATCAAAGCTATATTCACAAAGAGTTTTAGCTTTTGAGATTAGATGTGTAGTGTTACTGGATCGACTCGATCGCCGATCGGAATGTATCCCACGATATCTTAAAAAAGATTGTTTCAGATTAAAATACTTACGCCCAAAAGGAGGATGACTAAGGCGGGCTTTTATGTTAATCTAGGCGCGAAGCAAGGGGTCGATCGCCTTTGCGGTCTCCCGTCTTATGCTATCCGGAACCAAACCGAGCCTGTGGTATAATGCCTTAGCCTTGTCGGATGCCCGATCGGCAAGGCCAGACCAAGGATTAGTCTGCCTGCCAAACATTACCTCCACTCGATCGCGTCTTTGTCTTTAGAAACCGAGAATTATGTACAACCCATCTCTACGCCAGATACCTCGCCACTTGCCTGCGGATGTAATTCCATTAAAGCAGCAATCTTCTCTTTTAGACTGGTTGGAATCTAACAATCGCCTGTTAGCAAGGGATGTTCAAGAACCAGACTACCTGCACGAAGAAGAAATCTCCGAGTTGATGGCAGTTGACGACACTCCTTACGATGATTTAGAAGAAGAAGTAGAAGAGGATGCTGGTGTCGGCGACGAATAACTGGTAGAACGGTGAAAGGATTAACCGGAAACTGGGAATAAAAACTAGGATATTGGTAGATATCCTGCATCGAACCCGGTTCCCAAACTGTCAACTGCTTATTTTTAAATTGTGTGTGTGCTGAGGAGTGTTATGGATAACTTTGTGGATGAGAAAATCCCTTTGAGTATGCCTTTTAAACTTACAGGCAGGAATTTATTCCTGCTGCTAAGTTTGGGACTGGGGATTGTGGCGATCGGTTTAGATTTGGCGGCGGGTAGATTTTTGAATTCTCCTGCATCGCTGTTTATTCCGCTAGTGGTTTGCGGTTTAGTCGCTTCGGGCTTGGGCTATGCAGTTGTGCCCGTACTTCAGCGAATGAAAGCAGGACAAGTAATTCGCGAAGACGGCCCCCAAGCCCACTTGAAAAAAGCTGGAACGCCGACAATGGGAGGCATATTTTTTGTACCGGCCGGGGTTGTCGTCGCTATAGTTTGGTCTAGGTTTAACTCAGATGTTTTGGCAGTATCTGCTTTAACTTTAGCTTACGCTTTCATCGGCTGGCTGGATGACTGGCAAATTCTGCGGCGCAAATCGAACAAAGGTATTTCTCCTCGGATGAAATTAGGTTTGCAAATCGGTTTTGCTGCTCTATTTTGTCTGTGGCTGATGTTCCACAATCCAGCTATTTCTACAAATATTCCTTTGCCTTTCGGTTGGGTATTGCCTTTAGGTTTATTGTTTTGGCCGCTGGCTGGTTTTGTGTTGGTTGCCGAAAGCAATGCTACTAATCTGACCGATGGCGTTGACGGATTGATGGGTGGTTTAGGGGCGATCGCGCTTTTGGGATTGGGCGCATCTGTAGCCTCAACTTCACCGGAATTAATGATATTTTGCGCCTGCACCAGCGGCAGTTGTCTCGGTTTCTTGGCTCACAACCGCAATCCAGCCAGGGTGTTTATGGGCGATACAGGTGCCTTGGCATTGGGAGGTGCGCTGGGTGCGGTAGCTTTATTAACAAATAGCCTTTGGATACTATTAATTATCAGCGGAATTTTCTTTATTGAAACGCTGTCAGTAATTGCTCAAGTAGGTTATTACAAAGCTACAAAAGGGCCGGATGGCATCGGCAAACGCCTGTTAAGAATGGCTCCGCTGCACCACCATCTAGAACTGTGCGGCTGGTTGGAAACTCAGGTTGTCGGTATCTTTTATTTAACTAACGGGGTGTTAGTCTTAATGATTTTGATGTTTGCTAGCAACAGTTAACAGCGGATTGGTAACGGGTTTTAAGACAGATGTAAGTGATGTTTGGTGCGATGTTCAAAAACAAATAAGATGCCAGTTTCACAGTAATTCAATGCCGTTGTGAAACGGGCATCTTTCCCGTTTCACGTTCACAAGTTATAATTTTGAGAATTAATATTCTCAATTAATGCAATGGAACTCAAAAAAAGACGGAGCAATATTTGGATAATTGTTTCATCTGCAAGCCTGCTGTTGCTAGCTGCTAGCTCAGTTTTTTACTGGAAACTTGTCAGACTCGGTTATGCTGTTCCCATTCCCTACATTTTAGATGTTTTTTGCTTGAATAACTGTCCGGCTGATGATTTAAATATTTTACACAATCAATTTCCGCCAGATAATTTATTAAACTACGACAAGCCGCTAACGCAAATTTTAGGCGAACCCGATAAGTTAGATAAAAACAGAATTTCCATCTTAGTTGAAAAATCGAAATACAAGCTGACTGTATATAACAATAAACAGCCAGTCAAATCTTATCCAGTTGTATTTGGCGCTAGTCCCGCAGGCGATAAATTCAAAGCAGGGGATTTGCGGACACCGGAAGGTGTTTTTAGGATTAAAGATATGTATCCTCACGAAACTTGGTCAAAGTTTCTGTGGCTGGATTATCCAACCAAGCAATCTTGGCGAAAACATATCAAAGCCAAGCAAAACGGTACAATTGGCTGGGGCGATAGTGTGGGTAGCGAAGTCGGGATTCACGGTGTACCGGCTAATTCGGATAATATTATCAAAAGTCGCTCGAACTGGACTTTGGGCTGCGTTTCCTTAGAAAATAAGGATGTTGAGGAATTATATCAGTTTGTGCAGAAGGGAACGGCGGTGGAAATTAGTCAGTAGTCAGCAGTCAGCAGTCAGAAGTACAAACATTCATCCGTGTATCCGTGTCATAATCACTGGTTGTGCTTTCTTCCCAATGAACAGCAAAATGTTTTTCCCGGAAGTTTCGGTGGTAGTGCCAGTTTACAACGGCGAGGCGGATTTGCCGGATTTAATCGAGTGCCTGCGATCGCAAACTTATCCACCAGACCGTGTAGAATATCTGTTAGTGGACAACAACAGTCGCGATCGCACTTCAGCAATCCTCGAAACAGCTACAAACTTGAACCCCCCCTCAGTCCCCCCCGAGGTTCGG
>JAUBOG010000506.1:0-4769 GCA_036700105.1 Microcoleus occultus BM001215583 | reverse complement strand
CTAATCCCCCAAACCCTTCTTATTAGATTTAGTTTCTAGCAAACGAATCGCACCATTCCAGACTACCCGCACGCAACCAAATAACTGAGCCAATCTCTGTCTTTGTTGGTCGGTTGGATAAATTCTGTACTGATACCTTGCTTTCATTATTTTCTGCTATTTACTTGTTCTATTATACTAGATATTGCTAGCAAAATCAGGAAGAGTTAAAGCCGTCCTATAAGGACGGGGCTTGTATCCCATTTTCTTGGTCAATAGCTGTTCCAAATAAAATGGCTTGAGTACATCTCCCGGTCGTTTCTTAGAATACGTAATATTTTTAGATTCAAATAACGCTCTCAAATAAGCTCCGTGAAACTGAGCGTGAGTATTAAACTCTTGATATCGACCCATATTTTCAGGACAGTTAACTGAAACATCATAATATCTAGTATAATCTAATAAAGGTTTGTCTTGAGGATTTCTGGAATAAATCTTGCGATTGCCTAGCAGCCAACTTTCCAAGCATCGATTCTGAAATATCAGCACAAGTTCTGCATTGTTTAATTTCAATTTTTGGTGACTTAAAAACTCATCGATTTCAGATTCGAGTTCAGAAACAGTATTTTCCTCGGCATCCAGACACACTACAAAATAGCTGTATTTTCCGTTTGAGTTGATTTCCTCTATCGCAGGCGGGATAAAATTGTATAACGAAGGATATCCTTCCCCGCTAATCAAGTAATAATTTTTTTGAGTCACATCATCGCAATTATCAACTCGCTGCAATTCCGGTAAAAAATGAGCCAGCCAAGCAGGATAAACTTTTCTCTCCGAGTGTGTCCCTTCGACTAAAAAATACAGATTCATTAAACTTTAATTCCCTCGCTGTATTCTTCTAGATTAATCAGTTGCATAAAAGCTTGATGCCTCGATTTTCCCAAGTTCAAATCTTTAGCATCTATCGCAGTTACAACCCCACCTTTGCGAGTGACTATTTTCCAGTGTTCCATCCCAATATTATTGATTATGTAAGGATGGTGGCTGGTAAGAATGAATTGAATATTTCTATTGTCCACAATCAAATCTGTCACCACATCAATACAGTTAATTCCTAAGCTATTTTCAAATTCATCAATCAGGATTACAGTTCCTGCGGGCGACAAGTACAGTTCGCTAATATGAATTAGAGTTTTCAGCATTCCCGAAGAAATGTTAAATTGAAAAATCCAATCCTTAACTCCTTTTTCTTTAATTTGGATAGGAAAAAGAGGATGAGAGGGATCGTTTTTATATCTCACTGCTTCTATTTTTATATCTTCAACTTGAGGAAAAGTAGCGATAAATTGCTGCTTTATTTTCTCGAAAATATCTGGATTATTGTGAGCAATCAAAAATAGCTTAATATAGATTGACATATTACTTTCTTGAATACTGTTTAATTCAATATTTTCTTGCAGTCTTTTTGACATTTCTATTTCCGGCATACCATAAATGCCATTAAGTGAACTCGAATTATCACTGTAAGTTATTTTGTTAAAAGCTTGCTGAACAGGTAAAATATCTTCTTCTTGATTTAAAATTTCAACTACGCTTTGAAACGGGGATAATTTGGGAGTTTGTTGGCCTTGAAATAAAATTTTATTAGGTGTCCTTTCTATAATTACCTTTTCTTCTCTCAGTAGATGTTCTCGAACAATTCTAAATTTATTAATTTCGTCTTCCTCATTGGTAATTATTCCGGGATTTTTTTTTGTTTCAAATTCGCCTTGCCAGCGATATTCTACATTGTTTACTGTCGAGAATGTAACGTCCCATGCTAAACCGTTTAACGAAGCACCATTAGCTATTCGCTGTAAATTCAAAATTCCTTTTAAAATTTGTGTTTTGCCGACACCGGAGACGCCAACTAATAAAGCCAAGTTGGAAAAATATATCGGTTCAAAACGCCACTCTCGTAAATTATCCCAAAAAGCTACTTTTTTAATTTTCATTTCTCCCTCCTATCATTATCAGCGTTCATCAGCGTTCATCAGCCTACATCTGCGGTTAAAAACCGACATAATTTTGCCGCCACCAAGCGCGCACTAACTTAATCTCCTCAAAGGTATAAACTTCTTGCAAAAACTCGTAAATAGCTCTCAATTTCTCATCTCCAATCATCTCAATTGCGTTCACAATCGCCTGCTGGCGTTCCGATTCCACCAACACATTTATATCCACTTCCCGGCCCATGTCCATCAACTCTACGAGATGCCCGGAAATAGTATTGGGACTCATGCCCCGCGCATTCGCGATTCCTTGAACTGTCAAACCTTGTCGGTACAATTCCCAGGTTTGCATCTGCGAATAAGACGCAGCGTTAGCAAGAATGGGCAGATTAGCAGCCTCAGAAGATGCCGCATTAGTTGGCAATCCTTGTTCTTGGCAAAAAGCGCGAATTGCTTCTAAGAAAACCTTGCCGTATTTATCTCGCTTGTTGCTGCCAACGCCGTAAACTTCCTCAAATTCTGTGAGAGTTTGCGGGCGTTTTTCTGCCATATCTCGCAAGCTTTTGTCGGCAAAAACTACGTAGGGCGGCACAAATTGTTCGTCGGCAATTTGCTTTCGCAGCGTCCGCAGTATGGCAAATAAACCTTCGACTTCTACTGCTAAAGAACGGATTTTTGCCTGTATTTCTCGCTGCGGTTCGATCGCAATTTCGACCGTGCGCTGGCGTTTCATGATTTCCCAGCTTTTTTCATTCAGTTTTAAAATGGGAAAACCGTCGGTTCTTTCGTCTAAAAAACCTTGGTTTAACAGCGAACGACTCAATTTTTTCCACTCGTCTGCACTTCTATCTTTGCCAATTCCGTAGGTAGAAAGTTGGTTGTGCTGGTATTGCAATACTTTTTGACTTCTCGATCCGCGCAGCACGTCAATAATGTGATTCATGCCGAATTTTTCTTGGCATCTCGCGACGCAAGAAAGAAATTTCATTGCCTCAAGCGTCCAGTCTTCTACTGGTTTTTTGTTGCAGCAGTTGTCGCAAGTACCGCAGTCTCCGGGGAATGAATCGCCGAAATAACTTAACTGGATCGTGCGGCGGCAATCGCTGGATTCTGCATAGTTAATTACTCGCCGCAACTGTTGGCGGGCAATTCGCTGTTCTTGCGGATCGGGTTTTTGGTCGATGATGTAGTCGATGGTTTTGACATCGCCGAATCCGAAAAATAAGCTGCAATGGGCGGGTTCGTTGTCTCTGCCCGCGCGGCCGGATTCTTGATAGTATCCTTCGAGATTTTTGGGCAAGTCGTAGTGAATTACAAACCGCACGTCGGGTTTGTTAATTCCCATGCCGAAGGCAACTGTTGCTACCATTACTTGCACGTCGTCGCGGATGAAGCGGGTTTGATTGGTGGCGCGATCGACATCGTTCATGCCGGCGTGGTACGGTAGGGCTTGGATGCCACTTTGCTGCAATTTATAGGCTACTTCGTCAACTTTTTTGCGGCTGAGGCAATAGATAATTCCCGAACCGCCTTTTTTTTGGATGATTTGCAAAACTTCGGCAAAACTGTGCTTGGTTTTGGGGCGGACTTCGTAGTATAAATTGGGGCGGTTGAAGCTGGCGACGTGGATGTATGGATTTCGGAGAGTTAGCTGCTGGATGATGTCTTGGCGGACGCGCTCGGTGGCGGTGGCGGTTAGTCCCATAATGGGAATGTCGGGATACCGATCGCGCACTCGCTGCATTTGCCTGTATTCTGGTCGAAAGTCGTGTCCCCATTCCGAAACGCAGTGGGCTTCGTCGATCGCAAATGCCGAAATTCCTAATTTATTTGCTACTATATCTAAAAACGGTAAAAATCTCTCGCCCAACAACCGTTCGGGCGCGACGTACAGCAATTTAATCTTACCTTCGAGAATTGCTTGCGAGCGCGATCGGGTTTCGATCGAACTCAAAGTGCTGTTGAGAAAAGTCGCCCCAATGCCATTATCCTGCAAAGCTTCCACCTGGTCTTGCATCAGCGCAATTAACGGCGAAACAACCACAGTCAATCCCGGTTTCAGCAAAGCCGGTAACTGAAAGCACAAAGATTTGCCACCGCCAGTCGGCATGACAATCATCATATCGCGTTTTTCGAGAGCAGCTTCAACAATTTCCTGCTGCCCCGGGCGGAAGGAGTCATAGCCAAAAAAATGTTTGAGGGCTTGTTCGAGAGACAGCGGCACAGGAGATGTTGGCGGATTCGACCCTGACATTTGCAGTAGTTGGTTGTTGACTTCTACACTATTCTATGCTTTTTGAGCACAAATACAGTTACAATAATTGAGAATTTCAATTTAAGCAGAGAAACCGATGCCGAAAGCAATTTGGAATGGTGCCGTTTTGGCCGAGAGCGACAAGTGCGAAGTTGTAGACAACAACTATTATTTCCCCGCAGATGCCATCAAACGCGAGTATTTCAAGGACAGCAGCACTCACACTACTTGCGGTTGGAAAGGTGTTGCCAGTTACTACAGTGTTGAAGTCGGCGGACAAGTGAATAAAGATGCCGCTTGGTACTATCCTACTCCGAAAGATGCTGCTAAAAATATTGCAGGATATATTGCTTTTTGGAAAGGAGTTAAGGTAGAGGCTTAAGAAAGCAAAATCCGACACGGCAATGCCGTTTCCCTACCCCAATTAATTGTAGGGACACGGCAATGCCAAGGAGTGTCAACTTAAGGCTAAAACGCTTGAGAAATATTTGTTTTACGCCAAGTCTAGATCCCCCTAAATCCCCCTTAAGAAGGGGGACTTTGAG
>JAUBOG010000505.1:0-4776 GCA_036700105.1 Microcoleus occultus BM001215583 | reverse complement strand
TTAGGGGGGATCTCCGGGTTTAAAAACACGCATTAGGGGCGATCCTCTCGCCCGGGCTGCGCTAACGAGAGCAATTAAGGTTCTACCCAGCGATCGTCCGACTTGATCAAATCGATCAATTCTGCCACGCCTCGGTCTTCCGGCACCTTCTTAATTTCCTCCCGGCCCCGGTACAGCGAGATATAACCCGGTTGCTTCCCGACATAGCCGTAATCAGCATCAGCCATTTCTCCCGGGCCGTTGACAATGCAGCCCATTACTGCTATGTCCAAACCCGTGAGATGCTTCGTCGCCTCTCTCACTTGGTGTAACACTTCCTCTAAATTAAACAAAGTGCGGCCGCAGGAAGGACAAGCGACATACTCAACCATCGTTTTTCGCAGTCCCAAGGCTTGCAGAATGCTGTAGCAGACGGGAATCTCTTTTTCTGGGGCCTCTGTCAGCGAGACGCGGATGGTGTCGCCGATGCCCTCAACTAACAGCGGTGCGAGGCCTGCGGTGGATTTGATGCGCCCGTATTCGCCGTCTCCTGCTTCCGTGACGCCGAGATGCAGCGGGTAATCCATGCCCAAATCGTCCATCCGTTTTACCATCAAGCGGTAGGCGGCAACCATCACCGGTGCCCGCGAGGCTTTCAGGGAAAGTACGATGTTGCGGAAGTCGAGGGATTCGCAAATTTTGATGAATTCCAAGGCAGACTCTACCATGCCTTGGGGCGTGTCGCCGTAGGTAAACAGCATCCGTTCGGCGAGGGAACCGTGATTGACGCCGATCCGCAAAGCTTTGCCTTGGTCGCGCAGGGAAACTACCAGAGGTTCCAGGGTTTCGCGGATTTTTTCGCCAATTTCCGCGAATTCGCTGTCGGTGTATTCGGTTCTGTCGGCTTTCGGCTTCTCAAACACGTACAAACCCGGATTGATTCTCACTTTGTCTACGTGTTTGGCCACTTCGAGGGCAATTTTCATCCCGTTGTGGTGGACATCGGCGACGAGGGGAACTGGCTGGTAGGTGGCGTGCAGTTTTTGCTTGATTTCGGCTAATGCTTTGGCGTGGGCCATGCTGGGCACGGTGACGCGCACGATTTCGCAGCCTATCTCGTGCAGGCGCCGGATTCCGGCGACGGAACCGTCGATGTCTAGGGTGTCTTCGTTGATCATCGATTGTACGACGATCGGGTAGCCGCCGCCGATCGTGACGCTGCCGACTTGGACGGGACGGGTTTTGCGCCGTTTGATGCTGGTGTCGAAGGTTGGTTCGGCGGTGGGGGTTTTCGTCGGGTTGGGCAGAGTTTGCATAACTGGTTGCTAGTGGTCTGTAATTAGAGTTTATAAAATTGTGTCTGCTGTTTTTTAGGTTTGCACAGAAAGGGTCTGTTTGGGCAAAGAGGTTTTGGGATTTAGAATTCTTAATGGGATTGTGGCGAATTTGTAAGTCAGATTATGTCGGAAAAGGGCGATCGAACTAAATGCCAACCATCACCGGGAAAGCGCAATGAAGTTGGGCCCGTGGAACTAAACCGAACTTACAAAATACAGTTAAAATACAGGCTAGGCCGAGATAAACATTGATATTGGTTGGCGGTGACGAGAATGGTTTGGACACCGGGGCAGCGGTTAAATGGCGATCGGTATATCATTGAAGGCAAGTTAGGTGAGGGCGGCTTTGGGGTCACGTACCTAGCGCAGAAGGCGCAAAACAGGCAGCGGGTTGTGATCAAAACGCTGAAAGATGAATTATTGAGCGATCGAAATTTTGCCTGGTTTCGGGACAAATTCCGGGATGAGGCGCTACTGCTATCTTTGTGCAAACATACCAATATTGTGCAAATAGACAACTATTTCATTGATGGTAATTTGCCTTGTATTGCGATGGAATATGTGGCAGGGAAAGATTTGTTGAATTTGGTAGAAAAGCGCGGTATCCTGTGGGAAACAGAAGCTTTAAACTACATCCGCCAAGTGGCAGAAGCGGTAATAGTAGTTCACGAAAAAGGTTTGCTGCATCGGGATATCAAGCCACAAAACATTATGGTACGCGACAATTTTGATGCAGTTTTGATTGATTTTGGTTTGGCGCGGGGTTTTATTCCAGATCGCACTCAGCAAATGACTGTTGGATTAACACATGGTTTTGCGCCTCCCGAACAGTACGGGGAAATGGGCAGATTTGCTGAGTACACAGATGTTTATGCTCTGGCGGCAACGCTATACTATATTCTAACGAGAACACCACCAACTGCTGCATTTATGAGGGCTTTCAATGATCCTTTAAAGCCGCCGTTTCAGATTAATCCTAATATTAGCGATGCGGTGCATCGGGCAATTATGAAAGGGATGGAAATGAATGAGACAAAGCGCCCTCAGTCGGTTCAAAAATGGTTGGATATGCTTCCCCAATCCCCCGGCAATCGGGGGCAAAGAGGGGGTGTTTCGCCAACGATTCCTAGCCCGCAGCCACCGCCACAACCTGTAAAATTGATTTCAGCAAAAGGAGTTGATTATCGTCAACTCGATCGGCTGTTGGCTAGCGGAAAATGGCAAGAGGCGGATCGCGAAACGGCTCAAAAAATGCTGGAAGTAGCGGGGAGAACAAAGGATGGCTGGCTGAGAAGTGAAGATATCGATCGATTCCCCTGTGAAGACTTGCGAACTATTGACCAACTTTGGGTAAAATACAGTAACGGACGTTTCGGCTTTTCGGTGCAAAAACGCATCTATGAAAGTCTGGGGGGAACCAGAGAATACGATCGGAAAATTTGGGCAGCTTTTGGCGATCGGGTAGGTTGGCGTGTGAATAGTAGTAAATGGTTGCACTATAATGATCTAAAATTCAACACCAAAGCACCTATAGGACACCTCCCGTGTGTGAAGGGAAAGTTAACTGATGGGGTGGTTGGTGGAAGGCTTGTTGTGGGGCGTTCTCTTCTCTCGCGTCGAGACTTGTAGACTGTAACATCTAAAGGTTACAGAGTTTCGTGAAGATTTCTAACATAGGCTTTAACCACGAAACCACGCCTGTTCTACGTTTCCGATACCTGGCACATTCGATTTACCAAATTACTAAAGAGTAGAAACTAGCTATTTTTCGATCGGCTGTAATAATAGCAGCTTGACTTCTTTTGGCAACTGCTACAACCACTCTATCTGCTGGATCTCGGTGTTCCCATTCTAATTTGACACTTTCTAGCCAAATCTCCTCATCAATTGGAACGATCCGAATAACATTAGACTTTTTTAAAGTAGCGATATAATCATCAATACTTACTCCTAAATCTAACTTATGATTTTTGATCTTGATAGCTATTTCCCAGATGGCCGTTGATGGAACTAAACCATTTTTTTCTTGTTCCATCTGCTGACAAGCATCTTTTGCCGATTGAGAAAGTTTCTCTGGATCTAAGCTCCACCAGATGAGAGCGCAGGTATCAAGGACAACTGTCATACTTCCTGCCATTCTTCAGTTGTTGGCGTAGTTAAATCTTCAAAATATTTTACTTTCCCCCGCATATCCTTAAATAATTCTTCAGTTGAAAGAGACTTTTCATACTGAGAAATTATCACAACTGGTTTATTCCCATCCATCACTAAAATTTCTTCGCCTTCAAGCTCGACAAGTCGCAAAAATTCTAGTAATTGAGCTGTTAATTGACTTTTGTCTATGGTTTTCATAGGACAAGGATTGGTGTTGTGTTCAAACTACATTATATCTCAATACGGTTCACTTAGCAAAACGTGTCATTGCGAGCTAAGATCGAGAGCTAGGGAGATTGTCGCTATAGACTCATATGATACGGGATAATCGCGCTGTGGAATATCAATGCTAGAAAAAGGTGCAATAAGTGGCAGACCTTTCAATTCCTCAGAAGCGGGCGGACGGATTCTCAACTTATCCGATCGCAATGTTAAAATTACTGATAAAGGGATTGGCTTAGTTGAAGCTCATGTTCGCAGATTTAATCCTGTGGGTGAAGCAGAACTAAGAATGGTAGAACGGTTAAGAAGTATAGCCGCACAAACCCTTGTAGCTGAGCCTGTTGATTTGCGCTTCTACACTCATGAATTGCGCGAGTATCTGAGGTATAAAAAACTTGGCTATCCCACAGGACAACCAGAAAATCCCGATGAGGCTTATGAACTCTGGAACAACGCTCACACAGCAACTCTTGAGGATTATAAGTTAAAAGAAGGATTTGGCGTTTTATTTCATCCTAGCGTGGAGGACTTTTAATGCAAAACTTAACTCAATTAACTCAGCTTGAATTAGTGCTCCTTGAATTAGTAGCTAAAGGTCAAGGAAAGTGGAGTTGGTACGAACTCGCCAATGCACTTTCCCGTCGCGATGTACCGCGAGAACCTGACATGATTGTTGTCTTAAAAAAACTGGCTGCTGATGGCTTGGTTCAACGATATGTAGAAACAAATTCGCCGCGCGATAGATGGGAATTGACCGCGGTCGGCTCTATTGTTCTCACCGACGCAAAAGCAGATAGTCAAAACAAAATTATACGTTATGCAATTGCGATCCAGAAATTAGAAAGCAATTATTCTGCTTATGTTCCAGATTTACCCGGATGCGTAGCAACAGGTACTACTGTCGAGGAAGTAGAACAAGAGATTAAAGCAGCAATATTTGTTTATTTAGAAGAGTTGCGTCAATCTGGTGCGTCAATTCCTGAAGCTAGGACTTTGTGCAAATATGTTGAGGTTTAACGTAATGACAACTATAAATTATACCATTTCTCTAAAGTCATGCAACACTCTTTGACCCCCCCTAACC
>JAUBOG010000504.1:0-4783 GCA_036700105.1 Microcoleus occultus BM001215583 | reverse complement strand
CCCTCGATTGTCGCTCTTTTTTAGGATTGGCAGGTGGCGACGCACCCTACAGCTAATGACTAACAACTATTGAGCGATCGCTATTAATTACATGGGGACAACTTGAATATCAACTTCGGCGGTAACTTCGGCGTGAAGTTTGATTTCAGCTTTGTAAGTACCAGTTTCGCGAATTTCCGGTAGGGTGATGCCGCGCCGATCGACTTCTTGACTGGTAGAGTTGAAAATCAGCTCTGCTACTTCTTGGTTGGTAACAGTACCGAAAATCGCGTCTCCTTCGCCGACTTGCTTGGAGATGATGAAAGGCCCGGCCGCTTCCAGGGCGGTTTTGCGGACTTCTGCTTGCTGCTTGAGCTCTAGCTGGCGCAGTCTTTCTTCTTCTCTGCGGCGGGCTGCTTGCTTGAGAATTCCCGCAGTGGCTTTAAATCCCATTCCTTGGGGTACTAGGTAGTTGCGGGCGTAGCCCGGGGCTACTTCTACTACGTCGCCAGCTTTGCCGAGTTTGCTGACATCTTTGTTTAAAACTAATTGGACGCGCTTGGCCATGATCGTTGATTGTGGGGTTTTAACTGCAACTGTTCATAATAGCGAAGTTTGAGGGGCGAT
Source organism: Microcoleus occultus BM001215583 (assembly GCA_036700105.1). Lineage (GTDB taxonomy): Bacteria > Cyanobacteriota > Cyanobacteriia > Cyanobacteriales > Microcoleaceae > Microcoleus. The sequence continues at coordinate 4,177 of JAUBOG010000504.1, read as the reverse complement.
CGCAAGGTGGAGGAAAGTTCGGCAACGGATTATGTAGCGGATTTAACGGATGTAACGGATAGAGGGAAGAAGGAAGAAGGATGAGGGATGAGAGAAAAGTAGGTACGGACACGCCATTGCGCCCTAGGTAGGGACACGGCATTGCCGTGTCCCTACTGCGCCCCGCAGCAATCAGCCAAATCAACTGCACAGCAGTATCTTGCGGAGAACTCAGCCCTTATTTTCGAGGCGCTGAGCGACGATCGACCGATCGCGCTACAGTAGCGACTAACTGAGTCGGATCGATCGGCTTGGCTAAGTGCTTGTCAAACCCTGCTGCCAAAACTTGGCGCTCGTTCCCTTCTCCAGCATAGGCCGTCAAGGCGATCGCCACCAACTGCCGGAACTGGGGCGCAAACTGAGTGCGGATGCGATTTATCAGCATATACCCGTCCATTTCCGGCATTCCGATGTCGCTGACGAGCAAATCCGGTGCTGTTTGTTCGATCGACAGCAGCGCCTCAGCAGCAGATGACAGAGAAATCACCTGTGCGCCCGCTTCCTCAAGCACGAAGGCGACAAAATCTCGCGAGTCTCGCTCATCATCTACTACCAAAATCCTCAATCCAGCTAGCGGCAAAAGTGAAAGAGCGGGACTGACAGCCGAATTGACGGCCGCCTCCTCTTGCCTTCTAGAATCATCATTTAATAGCGGTAATCTCACCGCAAACGTCGCTCCTTGACCTTCTCCGCCGCTTTCTGCAAACACCGTACCGCCGTGAAGTTCGACGAGCTGGCGGACGATCGCCAATCCCAATCCCAAGCCGCCAAATTTGCGAGTTGTCGCGCCGTCTTCTTGTCTGAAATGCTCGAAAACATAGGGCAAAAAATCGGGAAGAATGCCTTTACCCGTGTCCGCGACTTGAATTTGAACCTGGTGTTCGATTTGCGTTAATTTAACTTCAACTCGGCCGCCTTCGGGCGTGAATTTCACCGCATTAGATAACAAATTCCAGACAATTTGCTGCAAGCGGCCGGCATCGCCGACAACTTGCCCGACATCGGGATTTAAGCTTGTTTGAATTTGAATCTTTTTAGCTTCGGCTGCTAGTTGCACGGTTTCCAAAGCAGACATGATAATGGTTGCGACATTCACCGGAGCAACATTCAATCTGAGTTTTCCTTGCAGAATCCGAGACACGTCGAGCAAGTCTTCGATTAATTGAGATTGCAGTCTGGCATTGCGCTCGATCGTCTCGTAGGCCTTGGCGGTTTTAACAGCGCTCAGCTTGCCGCTCATCAGCAGTTGCGACCAGCCTAAAATCGGATTCAAGGGCGATCGCAACTCGTGAGAAAGCACCGCCAAAAACTCGTCTTTAATCCGGTTTGCCCGCTCGGCTTCCGCGCGCGCAGTTTGTTCTAATTGCAGAACCAGATCGCGCTCGGTTTCCACTTGTTTGCGCTCTGTAATGTCGATCGCAGAACCGATAAAACCCTCAAATTGTCCGCTGTCGGTAAATCTGGGAACAGCCGCATCCAGCACCCAAGAATATCTGCCATCTTTGCGCCCCAAGCGAAATTCCATGCTGTAAGGTTCCTGGCGTTCGTTAGCGGTCAAAAATGCCTTCAGGGCGTCTTCTCGGTCTTCTGGATGCACCGCGTTTACCCAACCAAATCCCAAACCTGTTTCCTCGGTTTGACCTGTGAATTCATACCAGTTGTCGCTCAAGAAAGTGCAGTAGCTTGTAGAGTCTCTTACCCAGACCATAAATGGAGCGTTGTTCGCCATATTGCGGAATCGCTGTTCGCTCTCAAGCAGCGCGGCTTCTGATTGTTTGCGTTCTGTGATATCCCGACAGACAATCACTCCGCCTGTGATTTCGCTGCTAATATCAACTACCGGATAACCGCTGATACTGACCCAGCGATCTTCGCAATCTTGGCGGCGGACAAATATCGCTACATCATTGACATATTCGCCTTTGATTGCTCTGGTTAGAGGTAGTTCCTCCTCGGGGAAAGGGGTTTTTTGGTCTGCCAAAAATAGCCCGTAGGTGCTCGACCATTCCTCCCAGGATTTTTCATTCGATAGCTGACCGAATATCGCCACTGCCGCTCGGTTAAACAGCACGAACTCCCCTTGTTGGTCGGCCAAAATCAAAGCATCGCCAATGCTGTCAATAATTACTTGCAGTAACTTCGTTTGTTCTTGCAGCGCGACTTCCGCTCGCTTGCGATTTGTGATGTCGTTGGAAATGCCAATTAGACCGATTACTTCTCCGGCTTCGTTGCGGTAGGGAGCTTTTGTTCCCAGAAATGTGCGAATGCCATCGGGAGATTCTTCTACTACTTCTGTTTGACCGGATTCCATGATCCGCCGATCGTTGGCGCTGACGATCGCTCCCAGTTCTGCTACTGGGTATAACTCGCGATCGCGCCGCCCAATTACTTCAGCAGCAGGTTTTCCCAGCGCCTCCAGGGTGGCTGGATTGGCATAAATAATCCGTCCTTGTCGATCTTTGACAAAAATTGGCGTGGGCGCTGACTCGTTAATCACGTTTAAAATTGCATTCTTTTGCTGCAGTTCTGCTTCGGTGCGTTTGCGATCGCTAATATCGCTCCAATAAGCCGTAAGTCCATCGGCTGCTGGATAAGCGCTGACTTCTATATACCTTTGAAGCGAAGGGGAAAACTCTTCAAACTTGACAGAAACTTGCTCGTTAACGACTCGATGAAATTCTTGATATACCGTCGAATTCGATTCTTTTTCGGCGGGAAACAGCTCCCAGACCGATCGACCTAGCAACTCGTTTCTCGATCGAGAAAGCAGCTTTTCAGCAGTAGCATTAACGTAGGTATAGCGCCACTGCGAATCGATCGCGATAAAGGCATCTGCAATACTTTCTAAAATATTGCTGAGTTGCTGGGAGGCCCCTTGCAGGGCGAGTTCAGCGTTTTTGCGCTCGGTGATTACTTCGGAAAAAATTACGATCCCGCCAATCTCACCGCTGTTGGTTCGCCACGGGTGAATTTCCCAGCGCACCCAGTCAACGCAGCCCTCAGCGCGGGGAAACGCATCTTCTTGGCACATTTCGACTGCTCCCGCCAGACAGCGCTGGTGGATTTGTTTCCAACGATCGGGCAAATTGGGAAAAATGTCGTAGTGCGATCGGCCCACAATGTTTCGATCGCCTAGCCCGTAACTTTCCAGCCAGCGATCGCTCGCCAGCATATACCGCATCTGGCGGTCAAACATCGCCACCCCCGCAGGCGAATGTTTGACGAACAGCCGCAGTTGCTCTGACTGTTGCCGCAGCAGATTTTCCGCCTGTTTGCGATCGCTGATGTCTTTGAAAAGTACCGCGACTTTGCGGCTGTGCGGCTCGGGAGTGCGGAACGCCGAAACCTCAAACCAGCGGTTAAGCGCTTCCGAGCCGTGTTCAAAGCGCATTGGTTCGCCTGTCAGCGCAACTTTGCCGTACAGCTCAAACCAATAATTTTCGTGTTCTGGAAGGAGCTGTCGCACCGTTTTACCCGCAGCTTGTTCGAGTCCGGTTTGTTTCAAGAAGGCGGGATTGACTTCCAAAAAGCGGTAATCGATCGGCTTTTGGTTGTTGTCAAACAGCATTTCGATGACGCAAAAGCCTTCGTCTAGGGACTCAAACAAAGTGCGGTAGCGTTCCTCGGAACGGCGCAAAGCAGCAACAGCTCGTTTGCGATCGCTGATATCCACAAACCCCGCCACACAGCCGCGAACAGCGCCCTGTCCGTCAAATAACGGTACCGCATTCATCAACCAATCAAACGTCGCTCCGTCCGATCGCACCATTTGAAATTCCGCATCCCGCACTGCGGCGCCCGAAGCCGCAGCCCGCTGCATTGGGAGTTCTTCTGGCGGGATTTCCTCTCCGTTGCTAAATAGTTTGAACGGAAGGAGTGCGGCTTCGTCTCCGCTTGCAGAAACATTGGCATTCGGCGGCACTGTCAGGATCGACTCAGCAAATTTGTTAGTGCGAATTACTTGACACTCTGGGTCGTCGGCGATCGCAATCCCGACGGGTACGGCATCAAGGATTGATTGCAGTTCGTTAACCCTGCGCTCTAGTTCCTGGTTGAGCCGTTGAATTTCTTTTTCCGAAGCTTTGCGATCGGTAATTTCGTGCACCGTCACATTCACGCCCAATACGCGATCGTCCTC
>JAUBOG010000503.1:0-4790 GCA_036700105.1 Microcoleus occultus BM001215583 | reverse complement strand
AGCTTTTTCATTTTAGCCCTTTTTTCAGAGATTTGCAAAAGTGAGATGCACCCAAGCTAATGCTTTTTGCCAACGTCAATATTATTTGAAGATTTGCTAAGTTGAACCAACCAAAAAATACAATTTAGAAAAAATATGCAACTCGAAACAATTAGCAATATCCCAGATGAACCCTACCTTCACTTGCTAGAAAAAGTTGATTTTAATCCTATTTTTATTATGGGAGACCATCGATCCGGAACAACGGTACTATATCAAATCTTGGTAGCAACTGCGTGTTTTAACTACCTGAAGGCTTCTCATATCATCAAATATGATGAAATCTTGGAGAACCATATAAATCGAACACAGGAGCGAACTCGTCAAGAGTTGGAAAATTTATTTAAATCCTTGGAAATCAGCGATCGTCAATTCGATAAAGTCAAGCCTACTCCCGATTTACCAGAAGAGTATGGATTTATTCTCAGAAATGCTGGCTATGAGTCTTACTTGAACCCTGAAAACCTGCGTTTGTTTGTGCAACTCTGTCAGAAAATTCAATTTGCTGCCAATTCTGACAAACCCCTCTTGCTCAAAAATCCCTGGTGTTTTCCCCACTTTATGTATATCAAGAGTGTTTTACCTAAAGCTAAGTTTGTGTTTATTCACCGAAATCCAATCCATGTGATGAATTCTAAGTTAAAAGCTGTGCGCTTGGTTCTTTCTGTTAAAAGTTCCTACATACAGCTAATTTCTAAGCGGTATCACGAAATATTTGACAACCCCATGCGGCGTTTGCTCTTTCGGGTGATGTATTCGAGTTTATTTGGCTTGGGGGTACGTCGAGTGACTCAAACATCTATGTTAGCGACGACTTATTATTTGGAAAATATTCAATCGCTGCCAACAACCGATTACATCTCTATTAAGTATGAGGATTTATGTCAATCCCCAGAGTCAACTATCCTGAAGGTTTTGGAGTTTCTTCAATTAGAAGCAAAAACTACTGTAGACTATGACAAAGAGCTCGCTCCTCGCCCCGTGAAGTTATTGCCAGAAGTGGAAAATAGCTCTGATGAAATCTGTCGGAAACTCCAACCGTATCTCGTCCATTGCGGTTATCAAGTTTAGCGGACACGGAATATCTCAGCCGCTCGTTGACTTGTTAAATTCGGCAGTATTTTCGATCGGACTTGCCGGAATTGCCAGAGTTTGCTCGCTACTCAGATGCCGTGGGAGCAATTCTAAAATCTAAAATCGAGCGAGCGATCGCCCTCCATAAAAGCCTTGCTAAGCTGTTTCGCATTTAAACTGGTATAGTTATAAATAATATAGTCACAGAGAAGCCAGAAGTATGCCAGCAAAAAATCATCTAAATGCAGAGCAAGTCAAAAAGCTTCAACAAGCCTTAAAACAAGAAGAAAATGGAGAAATTAGAGAGAGAATCTTAATTTTACTATTGCTCAATGATGGAAACACGCAAAAAGAAATTGCTAAATTTATCGGGTGTTCGCACAACAAAATCTGTTTCTGGTGCGTACATGGCGATCCAGATAATTTAGAGAGTCTTAAAGATGAGAAAATGAAAGGGAACCATCACAAAGCTACAGAAAAATACATAGAAATATTACTGGAAACAATTGACAAAAATCCTCAACAGCTAGGATATGAATTTGGTCGATGGTCAGCTAAAAGATTGGCTACTTATTTAGAGGAAGTGACTGGAATTAAGTTAAGTGGCTCACAAGTGTGGAGAATTATCTCAAAAAAAAAGTACGTTTACCTGTGGTCAAAATATAGTCTAGATCACAAACAAGATCCCGAGAAAAGAAAAGATTTTAAAAAGAAACTAGAGGAATATTTAACAATAGAAAAAGAAAGTCCTAATCGCCTACAGGTATGGTTTTGGGACGAAAGTGGATTTAGTTTGAGGGTGATAAAAAGAAAGACGTGGTGCAAAAAAGGACATCGGAAAAAAGTGAGGGGAGATCGAAGAAAAGAAAGAGTGAATGTCATGGGAGCAATCAGGCATTCAGACAAAAAAAGATTTGTTGAATTTCTCACTAAAAGTAACTCTAATAATTTCTATAAAGTCTTGAAACTATTTTATCAAGATTTAATAACTGAATGGGTAGAAGCGGGAAACAATCGGGAAGATTTTACAGAAAAAGGGTGTCAAATAGTGATTGTATTAGATAATGCAAGCTTTCACAAGAAACAAGATTATATCCAGATAATAAAAACAGAAATACCTAATATTCATCTGGAATACTTACCTAAATAGAGCCTCGGACTATAACTTAATTGAGTTGGTATGGCATTCAGCAAAAGAATATATTGCTAATCGACTTTTTAAATCAATTGAAGAATTAGACGTTTTGTTGCATAAGCTTGTAAATGAAGGATAACTAGTTATCAAATGGGGACGCAAACTAAAAAACAAAGGAAATGCTGTTATCACAATTTAAATGCGAAACAGCTTAGCGTGTAGTTTGGCACGACACCTAGCCAAAAGTTCGGGTCATTCCCCCGTCTGAAGACTGACTTACAGCCGATCTTTTTGTTAGCTAAAAACTCTACTGCTGGTTAGGGATAGCCACAGTTAATTGTTGTACAGTAATCTTATCAGGCAAGCTGCAAACAGGTGTGAGAACATTCAAGTAATTGCACGGAAGCTTTGAACGTTTGTTGGGAAAGTGTTTGTACCTCAATTGACATCTCCAGAACAGCAAATCTTAAACAGGCTCTCCGGCCTGTTCCACAATGATTATTGGAGATATCTAATTGACTTCCAAGGAATTTCCTCTTCAAATACACCCCTGCTGACAGCGCGATCGCCATCTCAAAAGGACTAGCTGATGCAGGTAAAACAAAACAAACTTTTCACTATTGAAGCGATCGATCGCTTATCTTCACCGGAACGCCTCGACCAAATGATGCAGGTGGTTAGTCCTCGATCGTGGCTGCCGCTAACTGCAATTGGTTGTTTGGTTGCTGCTGCGGGGGTTTGGAGTGCGATCGGGCGAATTCCACTGACTGTTTCCGGTCAAGGTGTGTTGCTGATGCCCCGCCACGTCGTGCAATTTCAAGCTGCTAATTCCGGTCAATTGGTAAAGCTGAATATCAAGCCGGGAGATGTTGTTAAACGGGGTCAGGAAATCGGCAGAATTGATAAACTCGACCTCAAGCAACAGCTAGGGCAAGAGAAAGCAAAATTAGCCGAACTACAAGGGCAAAAGCAAGATACTAATAGGCTGCAACAACAGCAGATTGCCCTGGAATTAAAAATGCTGGAACAGCAACAAAAAGACCTTCAAGAAAGCTTGAATAGGGAGTCAGTTGCGCCGGTGCTGCACCAGCAAAGTATGGCGGCATTAGAACAAAAACGCCAAAGTTTGGAAGAAAGTTTGCCCAGAGAACAAATTGCGCCGATATTGCGGCAGCAAACTCTGGCAGCATTAGCAGAAAAACGCCAAAGTTTGGAGGAAAGTTTGCGGCGAGAACAAGTTGCGCCGGTACTGCGGCAGCAAACTCTGGCTGCGATCGCGAAAAAACGCGACAGCCTTTTGCAGCGAAAGCAGCACATCAACTCTTTAGTGGAAACTTTGCAGCAGCGGTTTGAAACTCGCCGCGTTCTTTACGAAGAAGAGAGGGCTATCAGTCAGGATTTATGGCTGCAAGCGAGACAGGAATTCGTGGACTCTCAGATGCAATTAGCGGATATTAAAACGCAGTTAAAAGAACTCGACGTTCAGCAAACTAATAGCGATCGCGAATACCTGCAAAATCTCAATAAAATTGACGAGCTCAAAAACAGTCGGCAGCAACTCAAGATTGAAACTACCAATACCGAACGGGATTACCTGCAAAATGTCAACCGCCTGAACGAAATTAAAAACAATCTCCAAGAACTTAAAGTTCAGAAAAGTAATACCGAACGAGATTACCTGCAAAACCTGAACAAAATTGATGAAATCAAAACTAAGATTAAAGACATCGAAACCCAAGCGATCAAACTAGCTCAACAAGATTTAGAAAAGTCGATCGCCCAAACAAATCAAATTCAGGAAGTTAAACGGAAGATTGCCCACTTACAAAATCAGTTAGCTACCGAAAGCAAAGTTACCAGCCAATATGACGGCCGCGTTTTAGAAGTTAGCGCTGTTGCCGGTCAAATGCTGAACATCGGTACAAAAATCGGGACGGTTGAAGCTAAAGCTAATCGTGAAAAAATGGTCAGCCTTGTCTATTTGGCTGACAAAGACGGCAAGCAAATTAAACCTGGAATGACTGTACAAGTTACCCCTAGCGTCGTCAAGCGGGAGCGCTACGGTGGCATTGTCGGCAAAATAACGCAAGTTTCTCCTTTTCCGGTTACTAATCAAGATATGTCGGCAATTATCGGCAATGAAAACTTGGCTGACAGCATCGCAAAAAACATAGCTGGCGGCGGTGCTCCCGTGCAAGTTTTTGTGGAATTGCAGGAAGATCCGAACACTTTCAGCGGTTACAAATGGTCTTCGTCTAACGGGCCTCCTCTCAAGATTTCCCCTGGTACTACGGCGCTAGTTCGGGTTCAAATCGGGCAGTTAGCGCCGATTTCTTACGTGATTCCTATTTTGAGGTCTTTGACAGGGGTTTATTAATTTAGGACGCTTGGCAAACTGTCACACTCCCATCGACTTGTAGGGTGCATCAGATGAAGTTCTAGAATTATTATCGAGGATTTTGGGTAGTAGAGCACCTTACTCTTAAACGGGTGCATCTCACTTTTGCAGATATATCAAGTGGAAAGTTGACCATTTAGATAA
>JAUBOG010000502.1:0-4829 GCA_036700105.1 Microcoleus occultus BM001215583 | reverse complement strand
CCAAGGCACGGCTTTACGCTTACCAAGGCACGGCTTTACGCTTACCAAGGCACGGCTTTACGCTTACCAAAAACACCCGTTTTTCACTCTTAGAGCGCGAAGCCCTAATCTGTATTTAATCTTTATCTAATCCGCGCGCACGAAAACAACTTTGTGAGCGCTGTGGATAACTATCACCAGACCCCCCGCTGGGGGGTAGGAAAAAGGCAGTGGCGGGCTTCGCCCTTCTGCCTCCCCCCGGCGTCCCGCCCGCCGCCTAGGGCGGCTCCACGGCAGGGGGTTGCCCCCCCAGACCCCTGTGGGCGGCTTCGCCTCCCCCCGTTGCGGCCTAAACGGCCTGCAACGGCTCCCCCCTCCATAGGCTTAGCAACAAAAGGGGGCGGGGAAGGGCAGGAGCACACCTAGAACGCGCTGAAACGCTCACACATGCACTGGCAGTACGGTTTGCGTCCAAAACGCCGCCTAAGCCGTTTTAGAGCTTTTCCTGGCAATGGCTTCAGAAACGGTCTCGCCCGGCTGAAGGCCGTACAACTCTCGGGCGGTGGTCGTGGTGATGAACGGCGGAATTTCTGCGCTGGGGCCTTCTTCGTCCAGGAACGCTGGCTCTTCCAACGGAGTGATGACCCCGGCCTGCAAAAGCATCCAGCCGCAAACGCCGGAAATTTCAGGGTGGTCTGGTGCTGCCATGGTTAGCTCAAGTCCCAGGCATCAATCGTCAAGACAGTTTCAGCGCTGCATTTTTCAATGTTCTCAGGTCGATGCACTAGCTGGCGCATCCACTCTTTTGGGGTCTCGATGAAGGGAAGAACGTCAGCAGCTCTGGCGACGTACCGACTCGGGTAGCCCTCATTTTTGAGTTTTTTGGCCTTGCCAGCATCCACCAAATCGTTCAGCCACCGAAGGCCCGATGTGCCAACTTCCCAGTTGGCCAGCATGTGCGGTGCCGTCGCTTCACGCCCGATGAGCTTGTCCGCTTCTTCCGGCGGCAGGCTAATGATGGTGATCCACCAACCGAGCATGCTTAGACGGCTCTCTGGCCCAAAGCCTTTTCGATTTTCTTATCGGTCTTGTACTGGCCCAGGGCATAGACCGCCCAGATGGTTGCAGGAATCCAGCCGATGAGTGTGATTTGCAAAATCAGGCAGATCACACCCGCTATAGGGCGACCGATGGTGAAGAAGGTCAGCCAAGGAAGAAAAAGAGAAATCAGCAGACGCATTTTTGCCTTTCTGTGTTTAAACCAAGTCGTTTTTCTCGCCCTGCTTGGGCGGTGCGGATAGTCCGAAAAGTGCCCGCTCATCATCACGAGTCAACCACTCTGAAAACTTCTTTCCTTCGTAGGTGAACAAGGCTGCACCGATGCCGTTCTTTTGAAGCTGCTCAAGAACGAAGGCACCGACCAGAACCTTGCGCCGATCATCTTGCCGCCTTTGAGCACTCTTGGCCTTGGTTCGCTCAAGAGCGATAGCCTTCTCAATAGCCGCTTTTTTCTGCTGGAGTTGTTCGATCTTTGTAGCCATGTCTGTGATTCTATAGCGCGAACAAGTGCCCGCAAAAAACTACAATTGTGGATCGCTACATCCCGAAGTCGAAGACAGAAGGGCGCACTTATGCAAACTGCGTTTGCGTGCGGTCGCGTTGCGACAAAATCCGAAAACCAAAAGCCATGGCGATCTATCACCTCAGCGTCAAGACGATAAGCCGCTCAGCCGGTCGCACGGCGACAGCGGCAGCGGCTTATCGTGCTGGCGTTGAAATCACAGATGAGAGAACGGGCGAGGTTCACGACTACACCCGCAAGGCTGGCGTGTCCTCGACCGATATTGTCTTGCCGCCCGGTGCGCCCGAGTGGGCCACCGACCGGGCAGCACTTTGGAACGCAGCCGAGCAATCCGAGAAGCGCAAAAATTCCACCGTTGCCCGCGAGTTCGAGATTGCCCTACCTGCCGAACTTTCCGCCGACCAGCGGCGAGAGCTTGCGGTGACATTCGCCCGCGAAATCGCAGAGCGTCACAAGTGCGCCGTGGACGTTGCCGTCCACGCCCCAGGCAAAGAAGGCGACAACCGAAACCACCACGCCCACGTATTGACCACCACCCGCCGCCTCGGGCCGGACGGGTTTGGCGAAAAGTGCCGCGAGCTGGACGACCAGAAAAGCGGGGAAGTGCAGCACTGGCGGCAACGCTGGGGCGAGCTGGCCAATGCCGCCTTGGAGCGTGCAGGGCACGCCCAACGGCTTGACCACCGAAGTCATGCCGACCGGGGACTGATGCCAGAAACCGCAGGTATCCACCTGGGCCCGACCGCCACCGCGATCGAGCGCAAGGGGCGCACCAGTGAGCGGGGCGAGCGCAACCGGGAGATCCACGCGGCCAAGGTTGAGATCATCCAGGCGCAGCGGGAGCGCAAGGCCGTAGGCGCGGCCATCGAGGCCGAGAAGACCGTAGGTCAAACGACACGGCCAATCACGACTTCTGAGGTACGGCCTACCGTCGCAGCATCCGCCCCTCAAGTGTCAAAGAAACCCAAACTGGAAGACCTGCCCATGTCTGACCAGGTGAAAGCCTTTGACCTGGCGTTAAACCGCGCCGCCGCAGCGCGGCGAGAGAAAGCCGCCCGAGTGGCGGCAAAGACCCACGAGCGGTACGAGCGGCGCTACAAAGCACTGCACCAGGTGCATTCCGACCGACCGCAAGCGCCGACCGGGATGCTGGCCACGTTCAAGCAACGGGCCTACAAGGAGGCCGCAGACGCTTGGAGCCAGTCTTACGCCAAGGCGCAAAAGCTGGCCGACCAGGCGGCGGCGCTGCGCTCACGAGTCAGCCAGGTCGTTGAGAAGGCCACGAGCTGGGCCTACACAAAGTTGCGCCAGTCACACCCTGAACTGGTGAAGCGGGTGGAAGACCACCAGCAGGCCGAGCGCCGCCAGGTCATGGAGCGACAGCAGAAGGAGAGGGAGGCCAAGAGGGCGCTACAGAAGGGGCAGGACAGGGGGCACAGCAGGTAGGCCCGCATACGCTAGAACGGTATCAAGGTAACGTTTCGGTGAGCTTTTGGTGGCGCTGTGGTGGGTTTTTGGTGTTTTTCTGGTGATGGCGTGTCGTTTGACCTATGGGCTGGAATCACGATTTTTGAGGTGCGCGGGAGTTCGTATGCGTTGCTCCGGGAGTTCTTCAGCGCACGTTTTCGCGGACGCGAAAACGCCAAAAGAACTCATAGAACAAGACTTTCGCGCGCGAAAGTTGCAGTGGCTGCGGATGCTGTGACGGCAAAAGTATATACAACTATGTGATACAATAAGAGTATGGAACGGTACTTTGAGTGGGACGAGCAGAAGGCGGAAATCAATCTGCGCAAGCACGGCATCAGGTTCGAGGATGCTGCGCGGGTGTTTGACGACCCGCTGGCCGTGACCGATCAAGACCGAATCGAGAACGGCGAGCAGCGATGGCAGACCGTCGGAATGGCCGACGGCTATCTGCTGCTTTTGGTAGCGCACACCGTGCGCTTTGAAGATGAGGGCATCGAAGTGGTGCGCATCATCAGTGCCAGGCGCGTAGACCGCGCGGAAAGGAGACGCTATGAGCATGGTTAGATACAAACAGGGCGAATTGCCACCTCTGACCGAGGAGCGCAAGGCCGAACTCAAGGCGCTGGCGGACATGCCAGACAGCGGAATCGACTACAGCGACATCCCACCTCTTACGGAAGAGTTCTGGAAAAACGCAGTGCCCAACCCGTTCTACAAGCCCATCAAAACCCATGCATCCGTGCGCATTGATTCGGATGTGATGGCATGGCTTAAGAGCTACGGAAAGGGCTACCAAACACGCATGAATGCCATCTTGCGTGAAGCCATGATGCGGACTCACCCCAAGGCTTGATGTTGGCCACAAAGCGCACCTACGAAGAAAACCTGGCTTCGATCAAGGCGCGGGCGGCTGCTGCGAAGGCAGTCAAAAAACCGCCTGAGCCTGACCGCCAGATGAAGCTTGAGCTGTGGCCAGCGGCTACGCGGGGGGTGCCCAATGCCGTTTTGCGGGGTGCCTTGTTCGGCATCGGCCGAGAGCGAAAAACTCACAAGAAGCGCACCCTCATAGCGGCTGTCGAGGGCTACGAAATCCGCTTCAAAGGGGAGACGTTCAACCAAACCGACCTAGACGCACTTGAGGGGATGCTGCACTTGGCCATGCCTCACCCGCTGGGAAAGAAGGTGGAGTTTTCGGTTCACTCCTTCCTCAAGGAGCTTGGGCGAGGGACTGGAAAAGAGCAGCACGAGCAGTTCAAAGAGCAGGTAATGCGGCTTGTCACAGGTGGCATTGAGATAACCGACCTCAATGCCAAGATCACGTTCATCGGCACCCTTGTTCACAAAGCCTACCGCGATGAAGTGACGGGCCGGTACGTGGTCATTTTCGACAAGGACATGCTGACTCTGTACGAATCTGGGTACACCCTGATCGACTGGCAGCAGCGCATGGCACTGGGTCAAAACAACCTGGCCAAGTGGCTGCATGGCTTCTATTCCAGCCATGCAGCGCCCTTTGCCTACAAGGTAGAAACCCTGCGTGGACTGTGCGGCAGTACTACGACAAACAAGGCGTTCAAGGTTGCATTAAAAAAGGCTTTAGTCGAACTGACAGGCGTTGGAGCCATCGAGGCATGGTCGATTGACTCCGATGACCTGGTGCAGATCGAGCGCAAGCCAAGCCCTAGCCAACGCAAGCACCTGACAAAAGCCAAGGCTGCAAAAAGGCAGCGCATCTAACCCCAGCCAAGGCACGGCTTTACGCTTACCAAGGCACGGCTTTACGCTTACCAAGGCACGG
>JAUBOG010000501.1:0-4830 GCA_036700105.1 Microcoleus occultus BM001215583 | reverse complement strand
GGAATGGGGAATGGGGAATGGGGAATGGGGAATGGGGAATGGGGAATGGGGAATTGGTAATTTATCGATATCCTGTTCCGCTTCTCTGGGATTTATGAGAGTTTTTTTGGCATTAATTACTGTCGCTGAAATTGTCAAATTCAGTTGCGGTAAATTGTGCTTTAAAGCATTAGCAATTAAATTAGAGAATACGCGCCACAACTGAGTTGTGTCAGCATTCACGGCTGGCAAATCATCGGGAATTAAATTTTTAAAACTAGCTTGAGCCTCATTCATTAAAGGCTCCAAATCTGCCGCCGCCGCTTCAACTACCGACTTCAAATCAACCCGATCGCAGTGCAGAACCAAACCGCGTACTTCCCCGGCGTGAACTTCCAGCAGCGAATTTATCAACCGCAATTGCTGCTCGCTACCTTGAATCATCCGCTCCAAAACAGAGCGGGGAATTGCGATCGAATCCCCAGTTTTAGTCTGCCAATTTTTCAGCACCATTAACATTCCCGCTACCGGGTTTCGCAAGTCGTGAGAAAGAGCGTGAATAAACAGCCGCAGCGATTCTTGCGTTTGTTTGCGCTGCGTGATATCTTCAATTAAACCCTCGTAATAAAGCACGGCGCCGCTGCTGTGGCGTACCGCCCGCGCCTTCTCGGAAATCCAGACAATACTGCCGTCACTGCGGTAAATTTGAGACTCAAAATCCGAGACTGTGCCACTTTCCTCGATCGATCGCAAAAACTCCTTTCTCCGAACCGGATCGACGTACAACTGCCGCTCGATATCCGTAAACTTTGCCGTCACTTCTTCCGGGGAATCGCAGCCGTAAATCCGGGCTAAAGCAGGATTTGCAGTAATGTAGCGCCCGTCGGGAGTGCTTTGAAAAATTCCCTCGCCCGCATTCTCAAAAATGCTGCGGTACTTCGCCTCCGCCGCTTCCAACTTCTGGTAAGCAGATTCCAACTCGCGCTTGGTATTAAACTCTGCCCGCTGCAGGCATTCGTACCAATAAACCGACAAATCGCAAATCAAACAAAACCAAAACAAATACAAGTAAAACCCGGTCAGCCTAAAAGCAGTATACTTAGCAAAACTCAGATTTAAAACTAAATTTATGCCGAGGTGGCAGCACAAAACACCGAGTTGAGAAATCAGGTGGAGCCGCCACCGGACCGGCATCAGCGTAGCTTGGGTGAGAAATGCTAAACTCCAGGTAAAAATTGGTAAGTCCCCGACTTGTGCGACAGCTAGCCCAATCTGTACAACCACCGTCAGCGACCACGAAAAACCCAAAAATAGCAAACCGGGATAGCGCTTTCCGAAGGAAGTTTTTTGCAACACAAAACAAGTCAGCAAACCCAATTCTACAGCAGCGCTCGTGTACAAATAAACACTTTTAAACTCCTGGCGAGCGAAGAATCTTTCGCCCAGAAAATAGACAGTTATTGTGAAGGCAAAAAAAATGGCAATTCCCACCGCAGGGCGCAGCCGATCTCGGAGGAAGCGATCGCGCCACACCTCGTAAAGCGTTAACTCCCGAACAGATTTTGCATTGCCCACATAGCTCATAAATAGTTATTGGTTGTTGGTTATTGGTTGTTGGTTCTTGCAGGACTTACGCCGATCCGTTCTGTGTAGGGTGCGCAGTGCGCACCTTACTACTTGGGGAAGAGCGATCGTCCGAGTTGACAGCAGGTAGCGAAAACCAGAAAGTCGAGCCGCCTCCGGGAGTGCTTTCGACGCCCACGCAGCCGCCGTGAGCTTTGATAATTTGCTTGGAGAGGTACAATCCCAAACCCAGCCCTGTTAATTGTCGGCTATTCGGGTCTTGAACGTAAAGTTCAAACAGAGATTCCCGCTGTTTGGCGCTGATTCCCACTCCATTGTCTGTTACACTACAGCGAACCATTTTTACGGTAGCTTTGGGCAATTTGCTGCCGGTACTGCTCATTTGACCCTGATAGCGGGGCAGTTTGCAACTGCCGTCGAGGTTGAATTTGGCGCGGATTTCCTGATGTTTGTCGGTGGTGTCGAGCCTCGCGGGACGATCGCCCTCCTGAGATGAGGCGTTGGGGATACAGCGGGCGATCGGAGTATTTTGGGAGGTTGAAACCTGTGAATTTACTTCAGGAATTAGCGCTGATTCAACTTCAATTACCTCGGCTTTAAAAGTTATATGAACTCCCGGATGATTGTGTTTTATAGCATTAGTCAGCAGATTTTCCACTACCCGCTGCAAGTGTTTGCTGTCGGCATTGACTAACGGTAAATCTGCGGGTATTTCTAACGTCAAAGTTGCTTGATTTTTGGCCAGCATCGGTTCTAAATCGGCAACAATTGCAGCAGTTAAAGATGGCAATTCCAGCGGTGCCGTATTGAGGAAAATACCTTTAACTTCGCTAGCGTGAGCGTCGAGCAGGGTATTAACCATCGTCAACTGGTGTTCGCTAGCCTGAACGATCCGCTGCAAAATCGATCGAGAAACTGCGATATCCTGTAGAGAGCCAGAGGGCGATTTGTTGAGCAAATTTTTCAGCAGTATTAACATTCCCATAACTGGAGTGCGGAGATTGTGAGAAACTGCGTGTAAAAATAAATCTTTTAGGCGGTTGCTTTCTTGCAGTTCGTGCATTTTTTGCTGCAGTTGGCGGGTGCGTTCCTCGACTTGAGATTCTAAGTTGGTATTGAGAGCTTTTACCTGCTGTAAAAGTTGGGCTTGCTGAAGGGCGATCGCCACTTGGGTAGCGAGTTTTTCCAACAAATCAATTTCAAATTCCTGCCACTGGCGGGGCCCGGAACACTGGTTGACGGCCAAGATCCCGAACAATTCTTCCCCGAGGACGATCGGCACATTTAACGTCGCTCTAATTTGATAGTCGCTGTATAATTTGGCAACTGCATTGCTGACTTGAACGGTAGCAGTATCGGAGATAGCTCGGACGCGGTTGTTAGCATAAAAAGTTTTCTGGTTTTCGAGGTGACTTTCGTCAGCGAGCGCCCACCCGAGGAGAGAAGGGCGCTGGGTAGCGACAGACTCAGCCACAACCTTACCGTACACTCTTGCAGCAAGATTTGCGCCGCCGGTTTCCACAATACCGATAAAAGCGCGGTCTGCCTTGAAAAATTGCCGGACTTCGGCAACAGTAGTATTGAGAATTGATTCCAGGTCGAGGGACTGGCGAATGCGGAGGGCGATTTCTGATAGCAGCCGATCGCGCTCGGAGGAAGCCCGCAAAGCCGCTTCCGCGCGGTGGCGTTCGGTCACATCCTGGACTGTGGCCGCGATCGCGTTTGAGTTAATGGCGGACTGTTCGCAGACAGTGCGTACTTCCCCGCCGGCGAGCACGATGCGGTAATTTATGCAGTAGGGTTTGCGCTCGAACATAGCTTGACACTGCGATCGCGCCACCAATTCCCGGTCTTCTGGATGTACCGCCTGCAAAAAAACGAACGGTGTCGGTTTGACAGTTCCCGGAACCAAGCCCAAGAGGCGGTAAAGTTCGTCCGACCACCGCAATTCGATATTTGAGGTCAAAGGTTCTGCGGATGCTTCGCCGTTGAAAGCAGGCTCGACGGCGGCGAAATTTAAATCCCAATTTCCCAAAAGGGCGATGCGTTGAGCGTTGGCGAGACTGGCTTCGCGATCGCGCACCCAGGCGGCCGTGCGCCGCACCGACCGCAGGGCTTGCTGGCGTTCGGAGGCGGCGGCGGCCAACATCAGGGCGACAAGGGCGATCGTCCCGATAAAAGCTTGTAAAAATAAAACCGCCTGTTCGAGATTATCGCTTTTGGCCAAAAACGGGCCTCCTCCCTGCACCGTTCCCAAAATCGCGATGTAAGACACGATCGAATAAGCAAAAATTGCTCCCGGCGGCTGAAACCGCAAAGCGGCCCAAACGATCAAAGGAAAAGGCAGGTACTCCAGCGGATACAAAGCGCTCGCCGCCTGCGTTTTCGAGCAAAAAACCAGCCAGCTAAAGCTCAGCAATAGAGTCAGCCAGAGCGCTAATTCGGAATAATTAAAAATTAAAATTCGCAGACTGTAGCAGTTTCTAGTTGGCGAAAATCTGCGCTGGTAACTGGTAATTGGTAACTGGCTATTGGGAATTAGTAATTGATATTTTGCCCAGTTAAAAATTTTTCTAAAATTTGAAATAATCGGGGGTTTTCTTTTGAATTTAAAACTTGCAGCGGCGTGGTTCAAAGTCAGCAGCACCGGCGTCACGATCAAAATTCCCATCCCGTCTCCGAGCCACGCAGTCCACCAGTTGCGAGAGAAATTGCTCCACTGAGCCCAACCGAAAATGCACGCGCCCAAGTTGCCGAGGGTAGAACCGAGGAAAGTAGACCCGATGACAGCGCCCGCTACCAAACCCATGACATCTTGCAGTCGATCGAGCTTAGTCGAAAATCCGCTCCGCCTCAGCGCCGATTCCCCCGCTAAAGCTTGGACGGTGACGCTAAAGGCCGATGTGACTACGACGGCGGAGGGTACAGCGGCAGTAGAGTTTAGCAGCACCGAACCGAGGGCAATTCCCGGCCACATCTGCCGCCCTTGCAGCAGCACTGCCGCCAGAGCAATACCGGCGGGCGGCCACAGGGGAGAGGCTTCGGCTTCCACCAGTCCCAGCATCGACGCTGCGAGTTTTCCGGTAACAAAGTAGGCCAGGGCCAGGATGCCGGTGTATAGAAGCGGTCGAGTGCGGCGGTTGAGCAGTTTCATGTTTAGGTGCGATCGAATCCTCAGAAAGCTAGTTTTTAATTTAGGCGGTTTTGGGGCGATCGAACTTCCTCCTGCGGAATCACCTGACTGGGGGAGGGGAGAGGGGGAGAGTG
>JAUBOG010000500.1:0-4839 GCA_036700105.1 Microcoleus occultus BM001215583 | reverse complement strand
GTCCCCCTTCTTAAGGGGGATTTAGGGGGATCGAAATATGTACAACTTTTTGGGATTTTTAATGAATTCAATGCCTAATTCTTCAGAAAAGAATACAGAAAGCACTCCTCAATTGCGAATTGAGAATGTAAGTTTAAAAACTCCGATCGCCTCTAGCTACTTATTGGACAATATCTCGTTTCAAGTACAAATGGGCGATCGCGTCGCAATTGTCGGCCCTTCTGGTGCGGGGAAAACAACGCTGTTGCGGTTGTTAAACCGACTCAGCAGCCCCACGACTGGCTCGATTTACCTCGAAAATACGGAATACCGACAAATTCCGGCGATCGAACTTCGCAGACAAATCACCCTAGTGATGCAAGAATCGAAGCTGTTGGGAATGTCGGTGCGGGAAGCTTTGGCTTATCCCTTGAAGCTGCGGGGCGTGAATCCGTCAAATATTAGAGAGAGAATTAGCGGGGCGATCGCACAGTTGCACATACCCCAAGAATGGCTCGATCGCACTGAATTGCAGCTTTCTACGGGCCAAAAGCAGTTAGTGGCGATCGCCCGCAGCATCATTCTACAACCGAAAATCCTGCTGTTAGACGAGCCCACATCAGCCCTCGATGCCGGAAAAGCTCACCACATCCTGGAAGTGTTGACAGAGTTAACTAACAGCCAAATCACTATTTTAATGGTAAATCACCAATTGGAATTAGCTCAGGAATTTGCGACGCGAGTTTTATATTTACAGCAGGGTAAACTCCTGCAAGACTCGCCCTCTCATCAAATTAATTGGTGGGAAATGCGGCAAAATTTAATCAAAGCTGAAGCTGAAGCTGAACAAGAATGGTGAAGCTCGAAGATTGGAGGTAGAGCCTCTGGTGTAATTAATTTGGATTATTTTTTAACCGCAGAGGGCGCAGAGGGCGCAGAGGAAGAGAGAAAGAGGGTATTTTACAATTTGTTTAGGAAATTATGCCCATTTTTTGATAGATTGGTGTTACTAAATGTTTTAAGGCGGGCAGTTGTTTTGTAAAAAATGCTGAGCCTAAAATACAGATTATACCGCCAATTATGACTGTATTGGGAGCGCCGATATAATTTGCTAATCCACCGGCTACTAAGTTGCCAAATGGTGTGATTCCAAAAAATGCCATCGTGTATATGCTCATCACTCTGCCGCGTTTTTCGTCTTCAACAATTGTTTGCAAAAATGTGTTTCCGGCTGCAAATTGGATGATGAAACCTAACCCTACGAATAACATCATGATTAATGACAGCCACAAGACGCGGGACAAACCAAAACCGATCAGCCCAAATCCCATAACTGCTGGGGAAATTGCTATTAATTTGCCGATGCCAAGGACACTTTTTCGTCCGATCAAATAAATCGCGCCCGCAAATGCTCCGACTCCTGAAGCGGCCATCAAAAAGCCTAGTGTTTGCGGGCCGCCGTCCAGAATTTTAGTGGCAAAAATCGGGACTAGAACGGTGTGCGACATTCCGGCAAAGCTGACTAATGCTAATAGTTGTAAAATTGCTCGAATGGGGGGAAATCCAAAGGCATAAACGAATCCTTCTTTTAACCTTTGTAATGGTTTGGTGTTGGTGGCGGCAATTTTTCTAGGCTTGAGCTGCATGGCTAGCAAGCCTGCGATTACGGCGATGTAACTGAGTCCGTCTATTAGAAAACAGTAACTCGGACCGACTGTGGCTATCAGCAAACCTGCGATGGCTGGGCCGATCAATCTGGCTCCGTTGAACATCGATGCGTTAATGGCGATCGCATTTGCTAAATCTTCTTTCTTTTCTACGAGTTCGGGTACAAAAGCTTGGCGGGCTGGCGCGTCAAACGCATTAATTGCTCCTTGACAAAAACTCAGTATCAGGATTTGCCAAATGTTGATGATTCCTGTGAGTGCTAAAAATGCTAGGGCTAAGGATTGCACCATCGCTAATATTTGAGTGGCAATTATCACTCGGTGGCGGTTCCACCTATCTATTAAAACTCCTGCAAATGGCAGTAAAATTAGGGTGGGTATTTGACTGGTAAATCCGACTACGCCGAGCATCCAAGGTGAATCGCTCAGATTGTAGACAAGCCAAACTGTAGCAACTTGCGTCATCCAACTGCCAATCAGGGAGATGCCTTGTCCTGCAAAAAATAGGCGATAATTTTTCGATCGCAGCGCGCGGGGAAGTTTTATATTTTTTATTTTGGCTGGTATATTCATTTGATATTAAGTCGAGTTATAGCTAGATACCCGACTTCTTAATTAAGTCGGGTATCTAATAGCTTATTTTACCGATCGCTCAGGATTACTGTATCAGCCGTAGGTTCTATTTTAGGGTTCAGGGAAACCAGGAAACGAGAAATTTCTTCCCGCAACCAAATCCCGCTTCTTCTAACTAATTGTCAACAGCCAAGTACCGAGGTAACGCATCAAGGGTACGTCTCCGGGGGTGCGGATGCGGACGTTGAAATGGTACATTCCGCCCGGAGATGGATTTCTGACGTTGGAGAGTACAACCTCAACATTGTTGCCGGCGGGAATTGGTTCTTTGGGATAAATTTCTATGAAACGATTTTCTTTGTCCCAGATTACTTCTTCCAATTCGATCGATTTGTCTTTGACGCGTACTTTAATGTCTTTGGGGTCGAATTCGCCTTTGTAGTAGTCTGGATAGGAAATGTTGATTTGCGCGATCGCCAAACTTACTTTCTTAGAAGGAATTCGCAGCCGGTATCTGTCGCCGCTCATCCCGGCTTTGCCGTAATCCAAGCGGTAGTTTAACTGATTGGCGCGATCGGGGCCGCCGAAAATCGTGAATCCCGGCATTGATTGGGCTAAACTGATGGCGGGCAAGCCGCTCAGCAAGCAACCTGTAACCGCTAGTGCTGAAAATAATCGTCGCATAACAACTCCTCTGACTAAAATTACGATCGAACCTTGAATATCTAACCCTGGCAATTTGCTATCAATTTGTCTAATATATCGGCTGTCTCAGCCATTTGATGAAGGCGCTCGCTCCGGCGCGATCGGTTAATTATTTTTGATGCGATCTCGCAAGCTGACATCAAAGCTACACAATTAGCCAGCAGGTTAGTATATCATGGGACGCAACAAAGTTAACAGTTTAGCGAATTTCAATCCATAAGACAAGTTAAAGATACGGCGGTGATTTGGGCGATCGGCTTTACTATCAACGAGAGTAAAGGAGAGTTCGTCAGTAACTCAGCGCTCTTTGCGACTGAGCTTGTAAGAGCGATCGAGCAAGCTGTACTGACCAGCCTAAGACTTTAGAGGTCTACGTTATTTGGGTCACGATACCGGAGAATGCGACGCTAGTTTTCTGCTCTATCGCTTGTAGTTAAACAGTCTTAAAGTCACTGAGGCAGTGCTACAAGCCTAACAAGCCCTTATAACATTGACCGACAAGCGAACATTACCTGAAAGGGACTTTGAGGCAACCATACCTCACCGGAGGGGCAACCATACCCCTCCACTCCGCAAGGAGATTCAAGGCGGTTAAAACCGCTCATGTCGTTTACCTCTCAGGGCTAAAGCCTCTGAGTTTCGCACTTACCAAGCATTTTTATGAAATTAGCGATCGCAAAAGAAATAGCAGCAGGGGAACGCCGGGTGGCTTTGGTACCTGACGCTGTGGCGAAATTGGTAAAACAAGGCGTCGAAGTCTTGGTTGAGGCCGGTGCGGGGGCAAAATCCTTTTTCTCGGATCTGGCTTACGAAGAAGTGGGAGCTCGTGTTGTCGCCGATACCGCTGCGCTGTGGGGCGAAGCCGATGTCGTCGTCAAAATCGGCGAGATCCAAGAGTCAGAAGTTCATCAACTGCGCGAAGGAGGAGTTTTCATCGGATTTTTGAATCCTTTGGGAAATCCGGCTTTGGTACAGCGTTTGGCCGATCGCCGAGTAACAGCATTCAGCATGGAAATGATCCCGCGCACCAGCAGGGCTCAAAGCATGGATGCGCTGTCATCTCAGGCTAACGTCGCAGGTTACAAAGCGGTACTGATCGCAGCCGCCGCTTTACCGAAATATTTTCCGATGCTGACAACGGCGGCGGGTACGATTCGCCCCGCGAAAATCTTGGTAATGGGTGTGGGCGTTGCGGGCTTGCAGGCGATCGCCACGGCGCGCCGTCTGGGCGCAGTAGTCGAAGCCTTCGACATCCGCCCGGAAACCAAAGAACAAGTGCAAAGCTTGGGCGCTAAATTTATCGATGTCGAACTCAAGGAAGAAACTGTAGCAGCAGGCGGCTACGCTAAAGAATTATCGGAAGCAGCGAAAGAACACACCCGCCAAGTGCTCACCCAGCACGTCGGCGCTTCCGATGCCGTGATTACAACCGCTCAAGTTCCCGGTAGAAAAGCCCCGATTTTAGTTACCAGAGAAATGGTTTCTCAAATGAAACCGGGAGCCATAATTGTTGACCTCGCAGCCGAACAAGGCGGCAATTGCGAGTGCACGGAAGCCGGGAAAGATGTTGAATGGAACGGCGTTAATGTGATCGGGCCGGTTAATTTGCCGTCCTCAATGCCAGTACACGCCAGCGAAACTTACTCTAAGAATGTCTCCTCTTTACTTCAGTTGATGCTCAAAGATAAAGAACTCAATTTGAATTTTGAGGATGATATTATCGCTGGTTCCTGTGTGGCTCGCGAGGGCGAAATTAGCAACCAGCGAGTGCGGGATGCTTTGGCGGCTCAGGCTTCAGCAGTCAGTTAGATTCTGTCGTTATGAGGCTCTGCCCATTGGTGATAACTTAACGTTAAACCGACCGTCTCTCTTGTTTCTATAGAAGTCTAGATCCCCCCTAACCCCCCTTAAAAAG
>JAUBOG010000499.1:0-4870 GCA_036700105.1 Microcoleus occultus BM001215583 | reverse complement strand
CCCCCCTTTTTAAGGGGGGTTAGGGGGGATCTGTCTTAAGTGAACCGTATTGCAGTATTATCTGCGTGCGGATCGGAATTAATGGCTTAAAGCGAATTCCGGCAATTTCGGCTCAGATGAACCATCGGGCAACACCTTAACCACACCGTTTTCATCCACATCAACGATCGCCCTTTGACCATCTTTCAGCTTCCCAGACAGCATTTCCTCAGCCAGTACATCTTCCAACAACCGCATGATGGCGCGGCGCAAAGGTCGAGCACCGTAGCTGGGATTGTAGCCTTCTTTAACTAACAAGTCCTTGAACTTGTCTGTCACCGACAAAGTAATACCCTGTTCCGTTAAGCGACTGAAAATTTCCTGCAACAAGATGTCAGCAATCTGCTTGATTTCTTCCTTGTTCAACTGGCGGAAGACGATAATTTCATCCAAGCGGTTGATAAATTCAGGACGGAAAAACTGTTTCAGTTCTTCGTTTACCAAGCTGCGAACGCGGTTGTACTGACCGTCTGCGGCACTTTCGGCAAACTCGAAACCAATCCCGCCGCCGCCTTTTTCGATCACTCGCGAACCGATGTTTGATGTCATCACCAGCAGCGTATTCTTAAAGTCTACTGTCCGACCTTTGGCATCGGTCAAGCGGCCGTCTTCCAAGATTTGCAGCATCATGTTGAAGACATCCGGGTGAGCTTTTTCGATTTCGTCGAACAAGATGACCGTGTAAGGACGGCGCCGGACTGCTTCTGTTAGTTGGCCGCCTTCGTCGTAGCCGACGTAACCCGGAGGCGAACCGATGAGTTTAGAAACTGTGTGGCGTTCCATGAATTCCGACATATCTAACCGAATCATGGCTTCTTCGGAACCGAAGAAATATGTTGCCAAGGCTTTTGTCAGTTCCGTTTTGCCGACGCCTGTGGGCCCGGAAAAGATGAAACTGGCGATCGGGCGATCCGGATTTTTCAACCCTACCCGCGCGCGGCGGATCGCCCGAGAAACTGCGCTGACAGCTTCTTCTTGACCGATCAAGCGCTGGTGCAGCGTGTCTTCCATGTGCAGCAGCAATTCCGATTCCGATTCTGTCAGCTTGCTGACCGGTACTCCCGTCCAATTTGCCACGATGTGGGCGATGTCTTCTTCGGTGACAATGGGAGAGATTCTGATCTGGCTTTTGTTGATAGTAGCCTCGGCGATTTCGGCTTCGATTTCTAATTCGCGATCGCGCAATTTGCCAGCTTTGTCGAAGTCTTGTTCGCGCACAGCAGCATCTTTTTCTTTGCTAACGGCCGGAAGTTGTTTTTTCAGTTCTTTGACTTCGGGCGGGGTTTGCGAGTTCAAGACGTGGACGCGAGAACCTGCTTCATCAATGAGGTCGATCGCCTTGTCTGGCAAAAACCGATCGTTAATGTACCTGTCTGACAGGGTAGCCGCTGCTTCAATGGCCGCGTCGGAAATTGTCAGTCGGTGGTGCTGTTCGTAGGCCGATCGCAAACCGTACAGTATTTCTATTGTTTCAGCCACGCTGGGTTCGCCGACTTTGATCGGTTGGAAGCGGCGTTCTAAGGCTGCATCGCGCTCGATGTACTTGCGGTATTCGTCCAGGGTAGTTGCGCCGACGCACTGCAATTCGCCTCTGGCAAGGGCTGGTTTGAGCATATTGGAAGCATCCATGCTGCCTTGGATCGCGCCCGCACCTACTAAGGTATGAATTTCGTCGATTACCAGAATGATGTTGCCTGCTGCGCGAATTTCGGCCATGATTTTCGTCAGCCGTTCTTCAAATTCGCCTCGGAATTTTGTACCGGCAATCAGCGAACCCATATCGAGGCTGATTACTTGTTTGTCTTCTAAAATTTCCGGGACGTTTCTGTTGACAATGCGCTGGGCGAGGCCTTCGGCGAGGGCTGTTTTGCCTACTCCCGGTTCCCCGACTAGCACCGGATTGTTTTTGGTGCGGCGCCCGAGCACTTGGATCACGCGCTCGATTTCATTTTCGCGGCCCACCACGGGATCGAGTTTGCCGGCGGCGGCTAATTTGGTGAGGTTTGTGCCGAATTCTTCTAAAGTCGGGATTTTGCGATCGGGGCTATCTCCCCGGCCTCCTCCGACTGCGGCGACTTCTCCCACGGCACGAATTACCTGCGTGCGGACTCTCTGCCGATCGATCCCCAGGTTTTGCAGCACCTTCGCCGCCACTCCTTCGTCGTCTTGGATCAGCCCCAGCAAAATGTGCTCGGTGCCGATGTAATTGTGGCCTAACTGCCGCGCTTCGTTGAGCGCCGTCTCAAAAATGCGCTTGACGCGGGGTGTAAACGGAATTTCGGGCGGGAGGAAACCGGAACCTCTGCCGATGATATTTTCAATTTCGTTGCGCGCCTCTTTCAAGTTGAGGCCCATATCCAGTAATACTTTTGCAGCGATGCCAGTGCCTTCGCCTACGAGTCCCAGGAGGATTTGCTCGGTGCCTACAAAATTGTGGCCGAGGCGCCGCGCTTCCTCTTGGGCTAGCATTATTGCTTTAATGGCTTGTTCTGTAAAGCGTTCAAACATATTTTTTCAATCCTACTGTCTTGGCGAGGGCTGTATCGCTGCTGGTAAGGAGCGATTTGGAACACTACACAAATTATAGATGTAAATTTTTGTGTATTTCCTTCTCTAACAATGTATCGCTGCTAACGGGGGGCGGACAGTGGGGAGAGCCGAATAGTAAGGGTGTGGTTGCCGTCTCGCAGTACGATCGACAAATGGCAGTGCAAATTAAGGTCAATAATCACGCTATTTGCTGTGCCTCACTCTACTTTGCGGTGGTCTCGCTGTCAAGCATTCTATTAAATTTTCAAGCGCATTGCGTCTTTGAGATTAATTTGACATTAAGACGACTAGCGGGGAATGCTTTTGTTTGAAATGACGCGATGCGCTGAAATATTTCGCCCCAAAGCAATCTTATTTTAACAGGTTAAGGGACTTTTGAACACTGGGCATCGCGATCGGCTCGGGAGCAGCCTGTTTGAATTCCCGATAAGTTACGCAAAAATGGTCGGCTCCGCCCCAAGTAGCGGTAAGGTGTACGGCTGCGCACCCTAGAGATTTGATTGTGACAATCAGCTTTTTTCAAAGCCATCCTGAAAGCAACTGTTCAATAATTTTCACAAAGCCGATCGCAATTTGAATCAAGGGCCAACCCACAAAACAAATTAACACCGCCCAGCGCGTTTGAATATCCAAACCTTGGCGAACCGCCACAATTACAGTCAGCAAACTCCACACAGCTAAGATCCGCTCAATTCCTTCTCCCAGCAGCGGAATTAACGTTAAGAAATTCAGCACTTGGGGGGCGTAGGCAAATCCGATCGGAACCAGCAACTCCCCATAACTTACGTGACCCGGTTTCAGCCGCTCCCCGATTTTAAAGATAGTGAAAGTCCAAAAATAATAACCCCCCGCGACTGCCAAACCATCTATCAAAAGTGCTAAAAACAGCACATTTGGCTCAGTTCGATTGATTAACAAAATGACGGCCCGGCCCAAAACGCGCGACACCGCCGCTAAAATTACAATTGTTAAAGCTATCCGCTTAGTTCTGCGAGTGTATGGAGTTTTTTCATAAAAATTGCCGTTCAAAGAAAGTGCTCTCCAAAGCGTAGCCCGCAAACCTGCAATTGAATCTTCTCCCTTCACGTTTAACTCCTTCGCCTCAAGATAGTTGACAACTTTTACAAAATAAGCTCTAATACAGCAGAATTACCGAAATATTTCAAGGCAATTAAGTAATTAATTGGCATTCTACCAGATTTTATGAAATGCTAAGATTGATTTGGCGGATACTGGCGTGGCTGCGCGGGGGAAGTTTAAATTTGCTGATTATCGCAGGTATAATCCTGATTATTTGGGGCATTCTTTCGCCGGTGGGGACTGTTATATGGTGGCTGAATCAAAGTGCCGAAACTTTGGGTCTCAAGAAAGCTCCGCCGGAGATATTGCCCTCAAACAAGGGCAATCTAGAAGCGCGCAAGTCTTCGCCGCTCAATTGTTATATCATCTTTTTACCGGGAGTTGGCGATTTTTCTGGGGACGAATTAACGCCGGGAGAAGAGTTTTTTCTCAAGAGTTTAGTTAAAAGTCACCCGCAGTGCGTAGCGGTGGGCGATGTTTTTCCTTATTCAGTCTCTAACAAAAGTTTAGGAGGAGTGCGGTGGCTAGGTCCTTTTTGGCGGTTTGCAGAACAGGCAAAAAGTGGGCCGATTGCGGGAGATATATTCATCAAAATTCGCAATCTGTGGAGGTTTGCAATTTCTCTAGATTATCGCTACGGCTTTGCATACAATCAGGGAATTGCTAATGCAATTATCGATCGCATGAATGCTCAATCTCCGATTTCAGTTAATCCTCAACAACCTTTGAAAGTTATTTTAATTGGCACTAGCGGCGGCGCACAAGTTGCTTTGGGTGCTACTCGCTATCTCAAACAATGGCTGAAGGCAGAAGTTACTGTTGTTTCCGTTGGCGGCGTGTTTTCGGGAGAAAATGGTTTTGCAGAAGCCGATCGCATTTTCCATTTTCGCGGCACTCGCGATTCAATTGAGGATATTGGCGGCATAGTTTTTCCGACTCGCTGGTACTGGCTGGCGACTTCTCCGGTGAATCAAGCTCGTTTGCAAGGCCGCTATGCAGAAGCTTTCAGCGGCCCTCACAAGCACGACGGCGATGATGGATATTTTGGAGAAAATCTGGCGGCGGACGGTCAAAAGTATGTAGATATAACGCTGGATAAAATTAATCAATTGCCTGTTTGGCCGCAATAAGTAATATCAAATCCGGTTAAATCGGAATCATACAATAGTGCGAGCGTCTCGCTCGCGACATGGATCGCGAG
>JAUBOG010000004.1:33854-41327 GCA_036700105.1 Microcoleus occultus BM001215583 | reverse complement strand
GTCTCCTCTATATTCCGGCGCAGCCGGAATTGATATGATAAGTTTGGCTCATGTTTGAAATGAAAATAATCTGGTAACTTGGAGACGGCAGTGCCGTGTCCCTACGCTAGATTAATTGTAGGGAGACGGCACTGCCGTCTCCTCTATATTCCGGCGCAGCCGGAATTGATATGATAAGTTTGGCTCATGTTGGAAATGAAAATAATCTGGTAACTTACTGAACAATAAATATGACTAAAACGACACAGACATCTCAATTCCAGCAAGCTCTTGAAGCTGTAGAAGTTTTATCATTAGAAGATCGAGCCCCGCTTCTAGATATTATTCAGAATCGCCTGCAACAACAGCGACGAAATGAATTACTCAAGGAAGTGACAGAAGTTCGTCAAGAGTATGCTGAGGGAAATGTTGAATTTGGCTCGGTAGCCGATTTTATGGCGGAGTTGGATGATTGATGAAAATTGGTTGGACTCCCAAATCTATTCGTTCTTTCAAAAAGTTAGACGGCCGGGGCGGGTTTTTGAGATTGTTAATTATTGGCGAGTATTGTTTGTGAACCCGCCCCTACAATCTATCTCACTCTCCAGCATCCTCCGTCACTTCCTCCACCGATAAATTTAACGCCTGCGCCACCTGTTCGGCACTCAAACCCATTCCCAACAATCGGGGAATAGCATCCCTTCTTGCTTGAGCTTCAGCTTGTCGCGCCTCCTCTGCACTGTCGGCTCGCAGCCTTTCTTGTTCGGCTCGCAGCCTTTCTTGTTCGGCTCTTTCCCGCTGTTGTTCCCCCCGCACTCTCTCCAATTCGGCTCTTTCGTCGCCAATCAACAGCAAATTACCTTCCTCGTCCCACCAGCGCAGCCAAAGCATGGTTTGATTTTGATAATTGCCTTGCCAAAGTCCCAATTCTACGCCTAAAAGTGCGATATGAAAATGATCGCGCTGATTGAGTTCTAACAGTTGATAATACCCGTCAATCAACCGATAAACATCTAATCTGCCACTGTTAATTTCATAGATGCCGTAATAGGGAATTCGCATCACCCGCTCGTACACCCAAAACTTTCCCGGTTTGGTTACTACCCCTTCATCAGTGCGAGATAAAGGAGTGATATCGCGCTCTTCATCACCGTTCCCGCTCGCAAATTCCAACGCAATTAACGGTGCTATGTGTTCGCGCCACAGCACGTAGGAACGGCGAATTTGACCGTCTAAATTAGGAGGTACATTGGGAACGTAAAACCAGTCGGGAGCTTCTGCACCTTTTTCCGGCGGCTCGGTTTCTCGCCAGTAAATGCCGCAGTCTTGACCGATCGCATATTGTCCGTCAGGATGTCGCTCCTGCAAAATCGGGCCGATCGAATCTGTTAAAATTAAACTTTGCGGATGCTCCTGAAAATTTTTCACAAAAGTACCGTCTGACTCTGGTAATTGAGTGTGGTCTGGAAAAGCAGGAGGTAGAACAACGCGATCGACGCTTTGGGTCATAATTCCCTCCGAGGTTTTATAATTGGCGATCGGTAATTGGTAATCTCAAATCTAGGTTAAAGGATGTGGCATGGGTAGGGACACAGCACTGCTGTGTCCCTACTACTACAGTTATACTTAAGGCTTCGGTAGCGCAGGTTCAGGACTAGGAGAAGCAGTAGATTCAGGACTAGGAGAAGCAGTAGATTCGGGACTCGCCTCAGCCGCAGGAGAAGGCGAAGGAGTGCCGCTAGCTAACTGATTGATTTGGTCTTTGTAGTTAGGAGGAGCTAACTCAGTAGCTTTATCAAACAGCGTTTTTGCTTCATCAGTTTTGCCCTGTTCTTTCAGGACGATCGCATGAGCTAAAATCGGGCGAAAATCTTTCGGATTATTCTTAGCCGCTTCGTCGTAAATGGCGATCGCCTCATCGTAGCGCTTCCCTACGGCATAAACCTGCCCCAAAATCAACTGCACCGAAGTTGTATCAATACTTCCCGGTTTCGCCAAATTTGCACCCGGAGCCGCCTTCAGCGTATCTTGCAGCAGTCCGATCGCAGCTTCGGGCCGCTGCTGCACCAACAGCAAATTTACCAACCCCTGCAAAGCCTTAATTTCCCCCGGCTTAGACGCCAAAATCGATCGGTAAGCTTGAGCGGCTCCTTCGCGATCGTTCGTGCGTTCCTTCGCCTGAGCCAGCAAAATCCCGTATTCAGTAGTTTCAGGATTCAGCGCCGCCAACTTGGACAAAGGCACGATCGCATCCTTAATGCTCCCCACACCTTGTCCGATCAACTCCAGCCGCACCTGCAAAAGCCCCCGCAAAGCCGTTACATTATCAGGTTCCCGCTGCAAAACCAATTCGTAGCCCTTAGCCTGAGCTTGCAGCAACTCTGACTGCTTGTCCGCAGACTGGGCCGTCTGAGTAGGCGTTGGAGTCGATCGGCTCTGCACTTGGCTGGCCTTGAGAATACTGTCCAAAATGGGAACCAGAGAAAATCCCAAAAAAGCGATGAGCGAAAGTACCACCGCCACCGTAATCAACCCGCGACGCTTGTTTGCTTTTTCCATAATTCAACTATCCCAACTTAAAATCTACTATTTTCTAAGAATTAACGCATTGCCTGGTGGCGTCTGCCATTTAACTAGATCCATGCAACCATAAAACTTCTTCACTTCAAAGTCCCAATTCACAAACCAGTCTTTTGCTTGCAGCTAATATGGTAACAGACCCACAACTCCTGGCTGACCAAACAATTTTGGACGCTCACACCCTCCGTCCCAAGGAGTGCGGTGTCTGTCCAATTTAGTTTGGTCGAGCTAAAAATTACCAAAAAGATGGCGGATCAGCCCGTTAGGTAATTGGATTAAGTAAAATAGGCAAGCTGAATATCCTAAATGCTATTAGCCAGCAACGCCAGCTTTTGCGCGCTCTCGACTCCCCGCCCTCGGTTCAAAAACTCTCAAACTCCTTGCCAGCAAAGATTAGAGTAGCTAGCGAACCTCGGAGTGCTCGTAGCGTTGAAAGTTGACGTTGACGGGTCAAAATCAAACTTTACGGCGCAAGCCCCAAGTCTGGTGCTAGTAGTTTTTAAAGCAGTTTCTTCAGTTTATTCCTAATTTCCCTTAAGGGATGTGTCTCCGCTGCAAGGAGTTTTTATGAACCCCTCTCCCAACCGGTCTTCCAAATCGTCCAAATCTACTTCACCTCGCAAGGCTCAGCCGATCGAGCCGGCCGTCAATGGGCCCGAAGTTACAGCCCCCGAACCCGAGACACCAGACGAAAGTCCCGTGTCTGGGGCGCCGGCTGCACCTGTCGAGCCCGATCGAGCGCCAGCACCCGAGACACCAGGCGAAAGTCCCGTGTCTGCCGCGCCGGCTGCACCTGTCGAGCCCGATCGAGCGCCAGCGCCAAAGGACTCGCTGCAGCGACCGCGCTACAGTTCTGCCCCCGACAAAGACAAAACAAAGCCAAAAGACCCGCCTAGCGATGCTCCTGCACTCTCGGAGCCAGCGGCACCTGCTAGCAATACTCCAGCGATCCCAGCCGCCGAGCCTGCTACTGGCGACAGTCAGGCTGCTGATGACATACCCTCGGTGATGCGCCAACATCCGATTCCCCCCCCCAGCGAACCCAGACAGTACCGAGCTGTTGGTTTGGTGCGGGGGCGCTACACGCAATCCGAAGAGCAATTCACCCGGGGTATGCTGATAGCTGCCGACGGAACTGCGATCGACGCAGTTTTGCTGGGTAGAGTCATGAGTTTAGTCAAAAATCACCTGGATCTGGAACAAGAACACCTGTGGGTGGTCTATCCCCGCACCAGACAAGAAGATGGCAACTTGCACGCCCAGATTATGGGAGTTTGGGAGCCGGAAACGCTCAAGAAACCTCCCGAACCTTCCTCTGACGGGGAAAATCCCGAGGAAGCAGCGGAGATTGAGCCTAGCGGCGATGCTTCGGCTGCATCTGTGCCGCCCTCGGAACCTGATGTTGAAGATGGCTATTTTTCGATTCGAGGCGAGGTGATTTATCAATCGCAAGATGAGGACAAGTATGTCATCGTCAAAATCAAGCAAGCTCCCCGAAAAAATGACGACAAGATGAAGTTTTTTAAGCTGAAACTCAAGGGAGATTTAGCGACAAAGGCGATCGGGTTTTTTTGGGATTTCCACGTCAAATTGCAAGCTGAAAGTCTGATGATTGAGCAGGCTAACAATATTGGCGCGCTACCGATCAAGAAGCGGAAATTTCCCCCGGGTAGCAAGAAGCCGGGCGGCTTCAAAGCAGGGGGAGGGAAGCGTCCCTTTACTCCTCGGCCCAGCGGTGACGGCGCTCCTGTAGGGCGTCCTACTATCAAGTCCGCCGCTTCCCCGCCTGTTCCCAAGGAACCTCTTCCCAAGCCGGTCAAGAAACCTAAACCTGCTGAGGAATAGAGGGATTTGAGATTTTAGATTAGGGCGATCGCGAACTAATCTAAAGTCAGCCCGATCGCCAATCTAAAATCGTTTATTCGAGTCTAACTTGGGCTCCCCACAAATCTTGCGGCAGAAATACTCGATCGGTAGGTAAGGGAGCAACTGGGGCCGTGAGCGTAAATTGACCCGCTTCAATTTGCTGCTTCAATTCCAAAGCTACTTGGCGGGAGAGAAACATACTCGCCAGGGGGGCGGCCCGCACAGGTTTCC
The DNA here is from genome assembly GCA_036700105.1 of Microcoleus occultus BM001215583. Taxonomy (GTDB): domain Bacteria; phylum Cyanobacteriota; class Cyanobacteriia; order Cyanobacteriales; family Microcoleaceae; genus Microcoleus. Next base: position 36,671 of record JAUBOG010000004.1, on the reverse strand, counting down.
CCTCGATGAGAATGCGGCCTGTCTTTAATTGGGCGTAGCTGACTAAACCGAATGTGGGACGAACGCGCCGGGGGATAGAGAAATCTACCACCGGCGCGACTATTTTTTTGTCTGATACCGCGCAGTGGGCGACAACGGTTTCGTTTAAAACCGGAAAGGGGATGCCGACTCCCAGCATCAGGGATGGGCCGTAGTTTTTGAAGTAGCAGCCGCGCACCCATTTCGAGTTCATCTGTTTGGCGTCGCCGATCAGTGCGAGGGTGGCCGCCGGGCCGATCGGGGTGCGGTTGGGCTGCCGTTTTTGCAGCGGGAAGTGCTGCGTGCCTTCCCAGGTGATGTAGCCCTGAGCGCCTCCTAGAAAGATTCTGGTGCCGATGCCGATCGTTTCGAGGTCGGGGTCGTTTAGCAGGGGAGACATGGCTCCCAGGCTCGAATAGACGGCGTTGCCGAGGTTCGGTTGCAGGGGGCCGAGGTAGGTGAATAAAGGTCGATCGCCCCCGTTGACACCGACAATAAAGTTTTGATATGCGTTCCGGGGATTGAATAAATAAAACTGGTTGATGGTATCGCGAGTAATTGTGGTTTCAAAGGAGGCGCGGGGGTAGCAGTCTGTTACTTGTCCCAGGGCGCGCAACTGCACCGGTTTGCCGGCGATTAAGTCTTCGATGACGTGTCCGCCGCCCCGCTCCCGGGATTCTTCGCCGTCTTCGGCTACTTGGGTGGCTCCGAGATACAGATCTACAGCCCCAAAGCCGGAATAGGCGAGAACGCCGTCTAGCCAGCACTGGCGGATTTTGATCGGGGGGTCGGTATGGCCGAGGTTGATGATTGCGCCGGAGGATTCCATCGGCTCGAAGGTGCCTGCGGTGATGACATCGACTTCTTTGGCGGCTTGGCTAACGCTGGTTTCTCGGACTCGGTTTTTGAGTTCTTCGATCGTCCAGACTGTGGCTTTGCCTTGGCTGATTTTATCGTTGATTTCATCGATCGATCGCATAATTTTAGATTTTAGATTTTGGATTTTAGATTTTAGATTGATGGTATTGATGATCTGGCAAAAAGCTGTTTTGGCGATCGGGCGATAATTTGAGATAAAATAAATTTATTATAACTGACATCTTGCACCCTTCTCAATCAGCCTTTTACGAACAAGTAAGATGCCTGTTCCACAAAAAAAATCACTGTGGAACAGGCCGGAAAGCCTGTTCTCCATCGCGAGCCAAAATGTGAGTTCTAACTAACATCTTATACTTTGCTCAATCAGCCTTTTATCAACAGACAAAATACCTGCCTTACTGGAAACCTAAATTAGGGATTTTTAGGGTGATTTTCTAAGTCCTCTGAAATGTCTGTTTTTTGTTCTGGAAGGCTTTCTGACTTGTCCTGCGTGACTCCTATAGCTTCGTATTCCTCGTGAATAGCAGAATCGATCGCTGCTAAGTTTCTGGGACTGGTGTGCCACTGGTCGAGAATGTCTTTAATTAAGGCTTCTCTAATCCAAACTTGAGCAACAACGGTGAGGGGAAGGGCAAGCAATAGTCCCAAAAATCCAAAAAAAGTGGCAAAGAATACTTGAGCTATTAAGGTGACAGCAGGCAGCAGCGCTACTTGCTGTGCCATAACGTAAGGGGTGAGGAGGTTGCTTTCAAACTGCTGGATTAGAAAGTAAAGCAGTAAAACTAAACCTGATTGCAAGGGAGAGTCTAAAAGTGCGATCGTCATTGGGGGAATGACACTCAAACCAGGTCCGATATTGGGTATTAAGTTCAGCAAACCGGCTACTACAGCGTGAGCTAGGGCCAAGGGGACTTGCAATACTGATAAACCTATTAGACTCAAAAAAGTGATGACGCTCATGCTAATTAAAGCGCCGATGACCCATCTGCCGAGAGCTATTTCGCATTCATCTAAGATGCCATCAACTCGCCGCCGATAAAAAGAGGGAAATAGTTGTATAAATGCTTTGCGGTAAGAGAGAGGCTCTGCTAATGTCATCAATGTCAAAACTATGACTAGCAAAAAGCTGAGAACAACGCCTACTGTATTACCAACAAAGGCTCCTGCACCGCCGACAAGTTGGTTGAATATGGGTCTGAGTTGTTGGATAATGTCGTTAATATCAAGATTCGGCAGCCGCTGACCAATTTGTCCAGAAAAACGAGTTTCAATCTGATCGATCCACTCATTTAATCTTGCTATTCCTTGAGGGGCTCTTTGGGTAAGTTGTTGAAACTGTTGGGCAAAGGGCGGTACAACGATTAGGAATAAGCCTGCGAATATCAGGACGAGAAAGCTAATTGAAAATAAGACGGCGATCGATCTTTTGAGCCGAAATTTCTGCAAGTACCGTGCTAGTCTATTTAAGGCTGTGGCTAAGACGACGGCTGCAAATAACAGCAACAGGGCTTGCCTGATTTGCCAAAGGATGTAACAAGATGCGATGAGGGCCAGTAAGCCTATCCATTGTCCTAGCTTCATTTGGTTTGAGATTTTAGATTGGGGAATCAGGATTTGCTGTCCGACTTGAGAGATGCGTGTAAATCGCTTCTCTCCAAGATATCTTAGATGCGTGCGATCGCATATTTAAAAAAATACCCTTACTCTAACACCAAGCCAAGCAGCCTCCTCATTTCCCTTTGGCGAATACTTGTTCTGGTGTCAGGTTCAATTCTGGGAAAATTGGCGACTCAATGCGATCGGCATTTCTGAACAGTTTGACTTGATACTCGCCGTCTGCGAGTTGGTAAACTGAAAAAGTAGGCTGTTTCGGATTGCCAATAAACCGTCTGCCGCCCAATCCCAAATAGTCTACAATCC
>JAUBOG010000004.1:0-33754 GCA_036700105.1 Microcoleus occultus BM001215583 | reverse complement strand
CAAATGTTACTAATTCTGTGATGGTTTGAATCATGGTGAGTGCCTTAAGTTTGGTTGCGATCGCCCTAACCTATATTATAAAACTTGTAGGGTGCGTCAGACGAAGTTCTAGGGCGATTTGCGAGGGTTGCGGATCGGACGCACCTTACTAATTGTGACACTTACGTAAGTCCATATAGCCTTTCTCTGAAACATGAGCTACGAGCGAGAATTGGTAATTGTCAACTGTCAACTGTCAACTGTCAACTGTTTAAGTCTTTCTCGAACAACTTCTTGATAAAAAGCCTCTAACGCAGTCACGCAAACTCGATCGTCAAACAGATTATCTTGCCGCTGACTCATCCGTTCTGCAACATCTCGCCGCCACTGTGAATCTTTCCCCAACTTGACAGCAATTTCAATATATTCTGCTTCATTTTGTGCAATTGTGTCTGTCACTCCCAGCATTTTTAGAAAGCTGCAAGCATGAAGTCCCCGCATGAATTCTCCCGGACAAGTTACTATGGGTAAATTGCAGGCGATCGCCTCCAAAGACGTATTCCCACCAGACCAAGTGAAAGTATCTAAAAAAACATCAGACAAAAAGTTAATTGCAATGTAATCTTGTCGAGTTACAATCCTGCGGAACAAACAGTAATCTTCACTATCGAGATTGACAGCAGCAAAAGCACGTTTTAAGCGTGGCCGCAGCAGTTCGCCGCGCGGAAAAATAAACTGCGATTGCGGAACCCGAAGGGCAATTTGTGCTAAAATAAAATCGTATTGCGGTAAATATTTGAAAGGAGCTTGACAGCACAAATAAATCACGGCATCTTCTCGCAGGTCAAAATCCGAGCGACTTTGAGTTAATTCACCAACAATCGGTTTTGGGTAAGCAACGCCAATATTCGGCAGCTTAATCAAGGTTTCTGAGTAGTGCGATCGTGCATTTTCCGGTTCCATCAATTCGCTGGAAATAAAATAATCGATCGTCGGTAAACCAGAGGTGACAGGATGTCCCCACGCCGAACACTGTACGGGTGCAAGGCGCAAAGCTGCTATTTGGATAGTTGGTGCATCCATGCCAATTTCGGGGAAGACAAGAATATGCAATTTATCATCAATAATTTGTTGGCATACGGCTTCTAACTTCTGGGGAATGTGGCGAAATTCTGTGCTGTATTCGCGAAATTTTTCTGTAACTGGATCGGGTTCGTTACCAGTGTAGTAACAGTAAATTTCAAATTGTTTTGTATCGGCATAACGCAGCCAGCCAGTCAACCAGAAAGTGCCGCTGTAGGAATGCAAATAACTTGAAATATAACCGACTCTAATTTTGCCATTTTCGAGCAGTTGAGGCATCGCTCGCGGTTGCACCCACTGGGGATAGTTGGCGGCCATAACTTGATGCACTAAATTCGCATATTTTGACTGATCTTCAACAACATTGCGAGCCTGATATGCTAGGTAAAAATTCGTTATACTGCTAAAACCCAGGAAAGCATTAACTTTATCTTGGGGAGTTTTTAAGGATGTTTTATGAATTAATTTTTCTAATTCTCGGAAAAATCTTTCTTTGTAAAACTGAATTTCATCAAAAGTGTCGTAAACAACAGGCAGCGTTAAGTGTTTTAACAGTTGAAATACATATTCATTTGGCAGTAGTTGCGTTGCTGTTTCTGCACTTGCTATAGCTTGTTGAGTGCGTCCGTTTTGCTGGCAAACTTTGATGAGTTGAAAGTGCAGTTTTCCGGCTGTCGAATAATGGCGGATTCCTTGTTCGAGAATCGCGATCGCATCTTCGATTCTGTTGAGGTTTCTCAAACATTCGCTTAAGCTACAATACAGTTCTATATCTCCTGTCTGGGATACTAAAAACCTTTGATAGTGCTGAATGGCTGCTTCGTATCTTCCTTGACGGTAGAGTTGGTTGCCAAATTCTCTCAACCCTAATGCCTGGGAATCCAGGGTGAGTTCGCTGAGTTGTTTTACTTCTACTACAGGGATTTTTTCGGTTCCAGAGTCGGCTATTGCTTGGTGATTTTCCGCATTCAACCTAATTCGGTATTGAATATGCGGCAAAAGCTCCAGCCACTGGCTTTGATTGAGGTTTTCTAATAAAATAATTTCCGGTTCGCAGCTAGTATCTAAATCTTCTTCCATGAAAAGACTGAGAACAATGGCTGATATAATTAAACTGGGATCTAAGTCGGTTTTTTTTATAGTTTCGCTGCTATCTATTACAAGAGTTATAAAATCGCGATCGGGATGACTGACAAGATTCCTGATAATTAGTTCTAACTCTAAATAAAGTGATTCTTCGGGCTGGTTCCAATCAGGAAAAATCAGCAAGTTTAAGGGTTTGAGATTTAAGGTGGTTAGATCCATGCGATCGTCTGTCTCGTGTATGTGGGTGGGGATGAATGGTTCTTGGCTTAATTTAACTCGTCTTTGGGCGCGATCGCCCTCGAATACTATCTTGGCTGTTGCGACGCCCGCCAGCCGAGGATAGCAGCTACGATCAAGCTGGGGGAAAAGACGGCGATCAGGGCGTTGAAGTCGGTGGAGGGGATGGATAAGCTAGGCCCTGCGTACTTGATGGCGAGGGAAAGGGCGGCGGAGAAGGTGAATACTTTGGCGATCGGGCTGATGTTGCTGTTCATGGAGGCGGTGGTTGATTGTATAATTAGGGATTGAGATTATTATCGCAAGTTTGTGCCGTGACTAAGTGTGGGGTGGGTAGATAAGCAAAGGGCGATCCTCTTCTGCAAGCTTCGCTAACGGGCTTTTGGCAAAAAAGGCAATCTCAACTTATCATAGGAATAACGTTAACAGCATTTAATAATTTATGAATGCCTTTGAAGTTCATTTGTCCAAGTTAGGCTTAGCAGAAAAACTGCAACTGGTTCAGCAGTTATGGGATGACATTGCCTCAAATGCTGAGGAACTTCCTGTTTTGGAATGGCAAAAACAAGAACTAGCCCGGCGAAAAACAGCTTATTTGAAGCATCCGCATACAGGTAGCTCTTGGGAACAAGCCAAAGCAAGAATCAGAAACAGATGAAACCAAAATCGCTAATTATCCTGTCTGAAGCTGAGGAGGATATTGCCCTTGGGTTTGATTGGTATTCCCAACAACAGCAGGGATTAGGAGAAGAATTCCTTGAATGCGTTGATGCTTGCTTTGATAAGATTTCTGGCAACCCTAAGCTTTATCCTGTGGTGCATGAGAGCTATCGCCGAGCGCTGGTGCATCGGTTTCCCTATGCGGTTTTTTATGAAGAGACAGAAGAAGCAGTTGTTGTCTTTGGAGTGTTCCACGGTTCTCAAAACCCCGAGCAATGGCGGAGTCGGTTGTCTTGAAATATTTCTGAGGGCGATCGCAAATTATAATTTTTAACAGGAAAGTGACGATGAATGTTGTTTTAAACCCAGAATTAGAACAGTTGATCCAATCCGAGTTAGATACGGGAAAATATGAAAATGTAGAAGCGGTGCCCAGAGAAGCGTTGAGGCTTTTATCCGAGCGAAACAGTCGCCGAATCATTGCTCGTAAAGTAAAGGATTTATTTGATAAAACGCAAGCTATACCAGAGGTTCAAAAAATTACAGACGAGGAGATTGCAGTGGAGATTGAAGCTTATCGGAGAGGCGAATGAAGATTGTTGTTGATACTAATATTTTAGTGTCTGCGATTTTGAGGGGACGGATGCCCAAAAAAGCGATTCAGTCAATCATCGATCGCCCGGACTGGAAGTGGCTGGTATCAGTATAAAGTCTAAGCTGTTGCACATTTAAACTGGGATACAATTATTTCCCTTATTTTTAATTTTTCTATCCCATTTAATAATTAGCTCTCCTTCATTTAAGAGGCGATGTAATAAATACTCTAGCTCTTCAATTGATGTAAAAAGTCGATTTGCAATATATTCTTTTGTTGAATGCCAGACTAATTCAATCAAATTATAGTCTGGGCTATATTCCGGGAGGAATTCTAAATGAATGTTAGGCAATTCTGTCTCTATTTTTTTGAGGTACTCTTGTTTTTTGTGAAAACTAGCATTGTCAAGGATGATTACTATTTTTGCTCCCTTTGCGGCAAATTCTGATGCTTGATTACCTGCTTCTACCCATTCATTAATTAGCTCTTGGTAAAAGATTTTTAGCACTTTATAAAAATTAGATGAATTGCCTTTAGTTAGAAACTCTACAAACCTTTTTTTATCTGAATACCTCAGACCTCCCATTACATTAATTCTTCCTTTTCTTCTGTCTCCCCTGACTTTTTTTCGGGTTCCTTTTTTACACCAGTTTTTTCTTCGAGTAACTCTCAAACTGAATCCGCTCTCGTCCCAAAACCATACCTGCAATCGTTCTGGGCTTAATTTTGCTATGTTTAAATATTCCGATATTTTTTGTTTAAATGCTGTTCTTTTTTCAGGGTCTCTTTTAGATTCCAAGCTATATTTTGCCCAAAGGTAAACGTACTTTTTTTCCTTTAATATCCTCCGAACTTGCGCTCCACTTAATTTTATTCCGGTACTCTTCTCTAAATATATTGCTAATCTTTGTGCTGTCCATCTGCCAAATTCGTAGCCCAACTCTTGAGGTTCTTTGTCTATAGTTTCTAATAATATTTCTAGATATTTATCTGTGGCTTTTCTATGGTTTCCACTCATCCTTGCATCGGTTAGAGTTTCTAGATTGTCGGGGTCTCCCTTGATGCACCAATGAGACACCTTATTTACTGAACAACCCAAAAATTCAGCAATTTTAGCTTGAGTTTTTCCATCATTGAGCAATAATAAAATCAAAATTCTTTCTCTAATATCTCCACTTTTTTCCTCTTTTAATGCTTTTTGCAGTCGCTCTATCTGTTGGGAATTGAGATAATTTTGGGCTGGCATTTTTCTACAATTCTACTAAACTATATTTTAACTATACCCTATTTAAATGTACAACAGCTTAGCGGAATATTATGACCTACACCACACCCAAATTACTTAGCTTTGAGGAGTTTATCGCCCAATATGGGGATAACACGCGCTATGAACTAATTGACGGAGAACTCAGAGACAGGTCACCTACTGGCCCTCACGAAGCTGTTGCTGGGAGTATTGCGGGTAGAATTTATGTCGAAATTTTTCGGGATAACTTCAACTGGTTGGTGCCAAAAACTTGTCTAATCAAACCTCTATACGCAGAAGCCACAGCGCTGCGTCCTGATGTAGTTGTTTTAGATAAAGCAGAACTTAGACAAGAACCTCTTTGGCAAAAAGAACCAGTTATTTGTAACGGTAGTACCATTAAGCTTGTTGCTGAAGTGGTCAGCACTAATTGGCAAGATGATTATGCAAGGAAAGTGGAGGAATACGCTTTTTTGAAGATCCCAGAATATTGGATTGTGGACTTTCGGGCCTTGGGTGGTTGGCAATTTATCGGCAATCCAAAGCAACCGACTTTCACAGTCTGCCAGTTAGTTAATGGTGTATACCAGCAGCAACAATATCGCTTGGGAGATACTATTTCTTCTTACCTGTTTCCAAATTTACAACTGAGACTAGACGACATTATGCCGACTTGAAAATCTGGTATCTCTCTAGAGATTGAAGCTTATCGGAGCTGATGTGATCGCACAGCGATTAAATGATGATAAAATGAAGCGATAAAAATCCATCATAAATTCTATGACGCGATTCATTCACGATCGCTTTGCCAAAGAATACTTGGAAGAAATGCTCTCTCCCATCGGCACAGTTAATGTCGGTCGCGATGTGACTTCGGAAGTCCGAGAAATCGATGTCTATTTCACTCCAGGTACTCCAATCCCAGAATATACAGAAAATCTAGGATTGTTGGGGAAAATGGCTTGTACGACTGCAATATTTGAACCGTTTCGCAATCCGATCGCTCTGGGCGACGTATGGAACTGTACGAGTAAGTTATTCGATTTGCGAAGAGAATTAGAGCGGCAGGCAAGAAGAGAAAATACTCGCTATGATGATGCTAAGTTGCCCTTCCTGTGGATTTTAACACCGACAGCCTCGAAATCATTAGTTTCGGGTTTTGGTGGAATACTGAACCTCTCTAGTTGGTTGGAGGGAATCTATTTTTTCCCGGAACACTGGCAAGGGGCAATTGTGGTGATTCACCAGTTGCCAGAAACACCAGAAACCCTGTGGTTGAGGATTTTGGGCAAAGGGAAAGTGCAGCAAAGGGCTATTTCTCAATTGAGCACTTTAGCCACGGACGATCCGCTGCGGATTACTGCGTTAGAGTTATTATACAGGCTACAGTCAAATTTAGTAGTCGATATCCCACAAGAATTAGAACCAGAAGAGCGGGAGTTAATTATGGCCATTGCACCACTTTTTCAACAACAAATCCAAGCAGCACAACAACAAGCTAGGGAAGAAGGTCTAGAACGAGGGCTAGAACGAGGCAGACAAGAACAACAACGCTTAATTTTATCAGATTTTCTGCCCGGAAAATTTGGAGAATTAAGCCCCAAAATGAGCGTGTTTTTAACGCCTCTATCCAAGTTATCGGCGACGGAATTTACTCGGATGTTGCTGGCAATATCGATGCTAACAGTCGATGAATCAGGACGGGAACAAGCGGTTAAATTGTTGGCGGAGTATGTCTTGAAAAGGTACTTTAATGAATCAGCAGATATTCTCGATACAGCCGTTAGCAATTTACTAGAATTGCCAATGGTTGAATTGACAGTGTTGGTGGAAGAAATGCCAGAGTTATCGGCTGATGAATTGAAGGCAAGATTGTAGAGTTTTTGGAGGAGAGCGAGAGTTTAATGGAGGTTCCCATGATGACACAAACACTCTTACAGCCACTAGACCAACGGTTCATTCAGTCCGGGATTAGCTGGGAACAGTTCAAGCTAATTCAACAGGGGTTTTCTGACTCTCCTGGAACGAGGTTGTTTTATTATAGAGGAGAGGTAGAAATATTGGCAGTTTCTCCAGAACACGAATTTTTCAGTCGGACAATTTGTACGCTGCTGTCTATCTACTGCGCCGAAAATGAAATTGAGTTTGCACCTACGGGAAGTTTTACCCAAGAAAAGGAAGGAGTAGTGTCTGCACAAGCTGATGAATCTTATTTTATTGGCAGACGCATCACCCCAAATTCTCCCCCAGACTTATGTATCGAAGTCGTCTTCACTAGCGGTACTGTCAAAAAATTGCAGCGCTATCGAGTATTGGGAGTTGCTGAAGTCTGGTTCTGGGAGGATGGTTTATTGGCTGTGTATCGCTTGGGTGCTGAGGGTTATGAAAAAATTGCTTCGAGTGTGGTTTTGCCAGATTTAGATATTAACTTGCTGTGTCGCTGCTTGCTGATGGCTTCGAGTGTGGAAGCGATGAGGGAGTTTAGGAGAGGAATTTCTGGTTAGGGCGATCGCATTTTCCTGGATCGGCTTGATTTGAGGAGGTTGGGGCGATCGCCAGCCGAGGATAGCTGGTACGATCGGGTATGTTCGTGGAAGTGGTTGGTTGGGCGAGGGGTTTCAGACTATTATTGCAAGTATGTGTGGCGACGCGATCGGCTATTTTCTGAGATACTAGGATAATTTGCCAGCGTTGAGCGTAATTAAACATGGATCGCGAAAATTTAGACTTAATAGAAAACATTCGCCAGCAATTTGACAATACTCCTTATCCCAGAATCCCGCTGGAACAATCTCCAAAAGACAACAGTGAATTGCTCTACCTTCATAATCTTGTAACTGCTTACTACTTCAGAAATAGAAAAGTTATCAATACCGAAGGTAAAGTTATCCTCGATGCGGGATGCGGCACCGGTTATAAATCTTTAGTGTTAGCTCTAGCCAATCCGGGAGCGAAAATAGTAGGCATCGATTTATCAGAAGAATCAGTGAAACTAGCTGAGCAGCGTTTGCAGTATCATGGGGTTGCTAATGCAGAGTTTTATGCTTTGAAGATAGAAGATTTACCAACTTTAGGGTTAGAGTTTGACTATATCAATGCTGACGAAGTTCTGTATCTCTTGCCCGATGCTATTGCTGGATTGCAAGCGATGAAGTCAGTTTTGACACCAGACGGTATCATCCGCACAAACCTACACAGTGCAAATGGTAGAGCCGGAGTATTTCGCGGTCAAGCTGTTTTCAAAGCAATGGGATTAATGAATGGATCTCCGGGAGAATTGGAGATAGAAATAGTTCGGGAAACAATGGAAGCATTAGAAGATGGAGTAGGGCTTAAGGCATTTACTTGGAACTCAGATCGCGCGCAGAATGAGGCATGGATTATGGCTAATTATTTATTAGTGGGTGATAAAGGTTCTACGATTCCTGAAGTGTTTGCCATGTTGAGATCCGCCGATCTAGAGTTTATCAGCATGGTGGCTTGGCGCCGCTGGAATTTGATGGATTTGTTCAAAGATGCAGATGATTTGCCTCCGTTTTTGGCGATGAGTCTGCCAGAAGCTTCTGTGGAAGAGCGGCTGCATTTATTTGACTTGTTACATCCCCTGCACCGTTTGTTTGATTTCTGGTGCGGCAATCCCGATCGCACTCAAGATTTTGTGCCAGTGCGAGAATGGACGGAGGCCCAATGGCGGGAAGCGCTGGTGCATTTACATCCTCAACTGAGGACTTCCCAGATTAGGGAAGATTTGACTAATTGCATTGAGAGTCAGACTGCGTTTGAGATTAGCCGTTATATTATTGTGCCGACTTTGGCGCCAGTGGCGATCGACTGTACAATGGCCGCTTGCTTGCTACCTCTGTGGGAGGGGCCGCAGTCTGCGGTGTCGCTCGTCCAGAAGTGGCTCCAAATCCGCTCCCAGATGGCTGTTAACCTAGAGCCTGTTAGCGAGCAGACAGCCTTTGAGGAAGTCAAGGAACTGTTGATCGGGCTGGAAGTCTTTCTGTACGTGCTTTTGGAGCATTAAAACCAGGAGTTGAGAAAAAAAATGATTTGGGGTGATATTAAAGGGCCGATAACTGGGTAAGTTACAGATAAGAGTTAGAAATCGAGCGTTCCACCCCTCAAGGAGAAAAGACTTATGAAGACTGAATTTAAAGCCAAGTTCCTGCAACACATCAACAAAAGAAGACAGGATCAAGGTTTCACCCTGATTGAACTGTTGGTTGTTATTATCATTATCGGTATTCTTTCGGCTATCGCTTTGCCTTCCTTCCTCAACCAAGCCAACAAAGCCAAGCAAGCAGAAGCCAAGCAGAACCTCAGTGCAATTAACAAAGGTCAGCAAGCCTTTTTTGCAGAAAATACCAAGTTCGCAACAGAAGTTCCAGCCTTGGGTCTCGGTATTAAAACCCTAACCAACAACTATCAATACAACGTGGGAGCTACTTCTGATGGCGCTACGGGAGGAGTCACTTCTGCAGCAACGCCACAAGGTGCTTCGATTAAGGGATATGCGGGCGCTGTGTTTTTCATTCCCGCAGGCGAGGGACAAGGCACGAGCTCTATCCTTTGCGAGGAGCTCACTGCTTCTACTAACGCCCCTGCTGTTATTACACCAGCAGGGAATGCTACTGTTTGCCCAACCGCTCAAACATTAGTAACCAAGTAACTTGCATAGCGCAACGTGCAGATTTTTTTGCAGATAATGTAAGGAGCGGGTAGCGTCTTGTGTGCTACCCGCTTTAATGCAGTAGAAGTTACGATATAAGTTCTTTTTGGTAGTTTTGTCATTACTAACGCGAACGCCAATTAGCTTGTTGAATCCTTCGCAGATGTTGGGTAAAAAGAGATATTACTGTAGATATGTAGCCTATGATTTCGGAAAATTTATTAGCTGTTACTTCAGATTTGCAAGACCAAGCAAAGAAGAGTTGGTTAAAAGGAAATTATAGTGAGGCTGCGCTGCTGTACGAACAAGCAATAGAGGAGGAACCTAATGTTAAGTCGCACTACTGGCACTTGGGTTTACTGTTACTTTTGCAGGGGGAAGAAGCAGAAGCTCAGACAACTTGGTGGCTGGGAATGGCCCAGGGGGAACCCGAAGAAATTGAGCTGTGGACAGAAGAATTAGCGCAGGTGTTGGAATCTGAAGCCGATCGCCAGCGGTTGGAGCGGAAAGACTATGCAGTTGCTTGGGCAATCCGGCAGCATTTGCGGGAAGTTAAGCCTGATGACATTAATAATATATTACATTCGATGGCGCTGTCCATGCTGCTGGAGACGTATACAGGAGAAGAACCTTATGCTCTAGGGGCGATCGAAATCCTCAAGTCGGAGTCACCCCCAGAGGTCAACCACGAGTTATTGATGCAATCGTGGAAGTGTATGTTAGATTACGCTCCTTTTGCGCCCTCAACTTTTGAATTTACAGAAGTTTGTCTGGCCTATGTTCGGGAACCGATACTTTTTATTAATACGTTAATTGAATTTATTTATAGAATTGCCTATTTAGGTCATAAATTTCTTCTAGCAGTAAGCTTCACAGAACTAGGCCTGCGGTTAGAGCCTCAGCATCGGGAATTGCTGCGTACTTTGTCTTCTTTTTATCAGGATATTGGCGAGTATTCACAGGGAATAGAAAAGGCTAAACTCTGCTATTCCGTTATGGATGAATTGGCAGATAAAGCGTATGCTCAGCACTTGATAATGCGCGGCATGATGAGCGCTGGAGGCTATTGGGAAGAGGCTTATTCAGAATTTCAGGTGTTAAAATCTTTGCTGGCATCAGTGATTGAAGAAAAGCCAAGCGATTTAAATTCGAGTGCTACAGTTCGCTTGTTCAGTACGCTGTTTTTTTTCCCTTACCTTCAGGATAGAGCACAGGAAAACAGAGAATTTCGCCATCAAATTGCTGAAATTTGTCAATTAAATATCGAAAATTACGCTAAAGAGATAGTGGGAAAGTGCCGCGAGCGCAACTCGTCTATTGTGAAGATTGAGGCTCCTAAAAAACGGTTGAAAATTGGATACTTATCCTATTGCTTTCGCCGCCATTCGGTAGGCTGGCTGGCTCGATGGCTCTTGGAACACCACGATCGCGATCGCTTTGAAATCTATGTTTATTTCCTGGGTTCTGACCCTACAATCACAAATCCCGATCCTTTGGCGCAATGGTATATGAGCAAAGCTTCGGAAGTTAGGCATTTAGAACTGTTCGGGCCAGAATCAGCAGAGAAAATTTACGAAGATGAAATTGATATTTTAGTCGAACTAGACAGTTTGACGCTGAATACTAGCTGCGAGATTGCGACGATTAAACCAGCACCCATACAAGTAAGTTGGCTGGGTTGGGATGCGCCAGGGATACCGAATATAGACTATTTTATTGCCGATCCTTATGTTTTACCGGAATCGGCACAGGATTATTACGTAGAAAAAATCTGGCGTTTGCCCCAGACTTATATAGCAGTGGATGGTTTTGAATTGGACGTGCCGACGGTGCGGCGCGATATGTTTGATATTCCTAGCGATGCGGTCATCTATGTCAGTTTTCAACGCGGATACAAATACAACCCACAGACAGCTAGACTGCAAATGCAGGTTGTGAAAGCTGTGCCAAATAGCTATTTTTTAATTAAGGGTTACGCCGATGAAGAATTAGTGAAAAAATTCTTTACAGAAATGGCAGAATCAGAGGGGGTGGAGAGCGATCGCCTCCGGTTTCTGCCAATTGTTCAAACAGAAACTCAGCACCGAGCGAATTTAGCGATCGCTGACGTAGTGCTCGATACCTATCCTTATAACGGAGCGACAACGACTTTAGAAACTCTTTGGATGGGCATTCCTATGGTTACGCGAGTGGGCGAGCAATTCGCGAGCCGCAATAGTTATGCAATGATGATGAATGTAGGGGTGACAGAAGGAATTGCTTGGACGGATGAAGAATATGTAGAATGGGGGATTCGCTTGGGGAAAGATTCTGAATTGCGACAGCAAATATCCTGGCGCTTGAAAGAGTCCAAGAAAACATCCCCCCTGTGGAATGCTAAACAGTTTACTCGGGAGATGGAGAAAGCTTACGAGCAAATGTGGCTGAGATATGTTGAAGGTGGTTGATGGATTCTAGAGGGTTAGCAATTGGACAAGCTCAAAATTTTAGTTATCTCAAATCTCTACCCGCCTCAAGTGGTTGGAGGATACGAAAGGGCGATCGCAGATTATGCCCGACTTTTGCAGGAACGCGGTCACACAGTCCTCGTACTCACGAGTAACACAGAAGACTTGCCCACTGGCTACCAAAAAGCTGATTCCGATCCGAGTACAGTGCGGCGCTGTTTATCGCTGTGGGGCACTTGGACAGAGCGAGGAGCGCAACCTTTTTATCCGGCTCACGTTGCATCAATTGCTGTACGCAATTACAAGACTTTAGAGCAAGAGCTGAATTCCTTTAAACCTGATGTCTGCCTAGCAGGAAATACAGATTTTTTAGGCTCGGAAATTTTAGAACAGATACTTGCTGCTGAGATACCAGTTGCTCATTATGTGATGAATTCCCAACCGGGATATAGCCACGATTTAGCTCCCCGGAGTCCTTTGTACCGATACATCACTGTTAGCAATTGGATTCGGGATAATTTACAGCAACAAGGCTATCCAGCAGAAACGGCTCAGACGATTTACCCCGGTGCAGATGTTGAGGAATTTTATCAAGCTGAGCTCCCACAGCGCGATCGGCTCCGCATTGTCTATGCCAGTTTAGTAATGCACTATAAAGGCCCAGATGTTTTGATTGAAGCTCTTTACTTGCTCCATAATGCAGGTGTTGAGTTTACTGCGACGATTGCAGGAGGCTCTCTGACCCCTAGCTTTGTGCAAGCCCTTCAAGAGTTTGTGGAATCAGAGGGCTTACAAGAAAAGATTCACTTTGCTGGACTGCTATCCCGACCGGAACTCAAACAGCTATACAAAACACATAATATTTGGGTGTTGCCTTCTCGCTTTGAAGAACCTTTCAGCATAGGTTTAATCGAAGCTATGGTTGCTGGGTTGACGATTGTTACTAGCGATAGGGGAGGCTCACCGGAAGCAATACAGCATAGTGAAACAGGGCTAATCTTTGAGTCAGAGAATCCTTTGGATCTTGCTGATAATTTATCTTCCCTGCCTGTGAATCCTGCTGAGTGGGAAGCCATGACTCGGAAGGGACAGGAACGAGCATTATCGGAACTCAGCCGCACCTGCACAATGGATAGATTAGAATCCGTTTTGTACGAACTAGCACTTCAAAACAAAAAAATCAATCAGTAGGAATCGGGCATTCACCCTTGAGTTGAGACTTCACCTAATTATAGCTTTTGAATGGTATGAACATCGTGTGTGCTGTTCCAATAATCAATAACTCTGGGCTGCTCCATTGATGGTTGTTTGCTACAAATAAAAGTGGCGCGATCGATCCAGCGATCGAGCGGCTGAGTTATTGAATAAGTAATTCCTTCTGGTGCTAATGATAGTAAATCATTGTTGTGCAAGAGTTCAATATCCTCCACAACCAAATCCAGACTCAAGAGCGTGTCCATGAGTCCTTTCAAATTAAAAAATGTACAACTTGTAGGTTCGTAGGGACTCTCAGAACCTATAGGACAAAACAGCATAGCCTTTTGGTTGTCATCCATATAGACTGCTGTTTCTATAATTATTTGGCCTCCTTCCTGCAATACGTCCTTAATCAACTTGAGCGACCAGAATGGGTATCTGAGATGATACAAAACACCCGGAAATAAGATAACATCAAACATTCCAAACGTATCGGGTTTTAAGTCAAGGAGGTTTAATTGATACATCTTGACTTGTGAATTGAAAAACGGAATTAATAACTCGATCGCCCCCATCGATAAGTCATTATCAATGCCAATGACTTCCTTAGCACCCAGTTTTTCTGCCTCAAAGCAAAACAGACCATCTCGACAGCCGATATCCAGAACTCGCTTGTCCTTAATATCCAGTGTTCTTAAAGCTCTAAGAGGCACCTCCTGAATAGGTACAGCTACCTCATTTCCCGATGTTGAGAGATTTTCAGTTAATTGAATTATGTGATAGAACTTGTGCTTTTCTAGTTGTTGAATAATTTCAGCTTCATCCATGACTGACCTACCTTTTATATGTGGAGTGAAATTTATCAAATGCTAAGATTAGGTGCTTTCAAACTGGGGAGACTTGCTGCACCAGCTTGTGCAACTGCCTGTTGATTTTCGTTCTCTAATACTACCCGATAGTGGATGCAGGGTAGTAAAGCTTTCCACTGCATTTCACTGAGATTTCCCAGTAAGGAAACTTCTGGAACATCTGTCTCATCTAAATCTTCTTGCATAAGAATATTCATTATAACAGAAGATAAAACTAGATTTGCATCTTCTTCAGAGATGTTGCTTGTGTCGAGAAGCGCAGTTATTTTACTTGGCTCTTTGTGAGCCAATAAAGCGGTCATCACACCTTCTAACTGAAGGCATAGGAACTCTTCTGGCTGTTCCCAATCAGGAAACAGAATTATATTAATCTCTCTCAGTCTTAAGTTATTCAGGAAATCATCCAATTCCGCTGACTGTGAAACTTCTGGTGAGACAACCAACTTTAACTGCGATCGATCGCGATTCAATACATTCTCAGCCTTGACCAGCTTTGGCACAATTTTCAAAACGGCTTTCGCTGCTTTTTGGGCTAATTCTATATTGCCCATTTTCTCTGAGGCTTGCGCTAAATGCCAAAAAGTGCGCCAGTGATTGCAGTCTTGATGAACAGAATCTTCTTTTTGAAACCATACACCTGTGTAGTCGATAACCCGAAGAGCAAATGATTGACCGCAACCTCTTTCAAATTCATGGATTGCTTTTTTACAACCCTCCCAGTGACCATAATCGTCTATCTGGATAAAACCGCTGGGAACAACATTATCGTAAAAGTTGTTGAATATATCCATTGTTGACTCATACCAATCGCCATCAGCGTGCAGTAAAGCTATACTGCCTATAGCGGATTTAGATTCAGGTAAGGTTTGAGCAAATAGCCCCTTAACGGCTGTGACAATATCTCCGACATCTAAGGATTGACAAATGACATCTAAGTTGTCAGTAAGTGGAGCTTTCAGAGTCCCCGCACCCCAATCTGTTAAATTAGCAGGAATTCCGTTATGTCGATCGGCTTCAGTCGGTTCTGGCATCCCTTCAAAAGTGTCAAAAGCATAGAGGAGTCGCGGGCGTAAACTGTATCGCTTGATAACGACTGCCAGAAGTGCTGCTGACCCTCCTTTGTAACTGCCGCATTCAACGAAGTTACCTGGTATATCATCTAAACAGATTTGCCTTGCTAGGGAGTATAGCGAGAACAGACGGGCTTCACTCAATAATGTGTAAGGCCTGATAACTGAGAGTATTTCTTGAAACTCGTCAGTGAGAGTGTTGTCAAAAGCTATGTTCCTAAATTGAGCCTGGATATGATGCTGCAAGCTTTGTTGAACGTCTCCCACTTGCCAGTAAAGCGAGGTGAGATAGTTGTGGGCAGTTAAAGAGCTTTGATAGACTTCTAGTGCCTGAGTGAAGGTAGCGATCGCCGTCTCTATCTCACCCTTCACAAAACACTCTTTGCCTTTCTCAATTAACTCAGCAAATTTTTGGCGATCGCCGCTAAAATCAACAGAGGAGCCTACTTGAGACACAGGTTGATACTCTTCAACATAATGAAACAGCTTATTTAAAAATGGATCGACCGACTGATTGTTCGACATACCACTGACTGTGTAACTTTGTAAATGCGTTGGTAAAACCCAGTTAAGTCTCGGATCTGGCTGATGGATAATTGGCTCTACGTTTCCCCGCCAAGCAACCCCCATAATTTGCATAGTTTGGTACACCAATGTGTGCCATCCTTTTTGCTTGAAATAATCCAAACCCTGGGCCACATCAGGAGCAGCCAAATCGTGAAAGACAATTAAAGCATCTTCTGCTGCTAATTGTTCGCAAATAATTGCGTCATTAAGGGGGCCAGGTGCTTCGTGATTGCCGTCAATAAAAATCAACGACCACTTGGTTTGCAATTGAGCTGCTAATTCCTCAACTGCTTGGGGACTGTAACCAGCTACTAAATGAACTGAGTCAAGCACTCCTGCTGCTTGCAGCGAATTACTGACACTTTCATAAAAATCTGGTCTGGCTAAAAGAGGATCGACGACCTCTAGCTCTACTCCAGCTAACGCTAAATGACAAGCTGACCAACCTAACCAACAACCAATTTCTAAAGCTTTTTTTCCTTTAAACTTCAGGGCTGTATTGTAGAGAATATGAGCTTCATCTCGACTGAGGAATCCAACTGTTGGGTGTCGTTTGTCTACATACCAGTTGTGCGGAATTTCTCGACGCAGATAGGGCCAAGGCTGGATATGTGTATCTCCTACAATCATATTTGGGAAGCATTCATCGGGTAGGACAATAGCAAAATCTGGGGAAATATAGTCTCGCTCGGGCAATAATTTTTGGGAATTTTCCTGTCTTATTAGCATACTTTCTTTTTTCTCAACCACTTTGATTAAAACTGAGCTAACCGCCTTTGCCATTTTTGACCAGGAAAACTTTTTCGCTTGCTCAATTCCGGCAGCTATCAAAGCTTCGCGCACTTCCGGCTTTTGAATGTTAATAAGTGCGATCGCCATTGCTTCAACATCATCATCCTTAACATATAAAGCTGCCTCTCCCGCCACTTCAGGTATAGAAGAATTGGGACAAGTAATAACTGGACATCCGCAAGCCATTGCCTCTAAAATCGGCAAGCCAAAGCCTTCATACTGGGACGGATAAACCAGCGCAACAGCACCCGAAAAAGCTGCTTTTAACTCTTCATCGCTGAGGGGAAGCTTGTGCACTGTACTCCCTGAAGTGTAAGGTTCAAACTCATCCTTTGTTAAAGCGCTGTGAGCTGTGCAGACAATATCAAATTCTTGCTGATTGGGCAGTTGTGCGAAAGCTTGCAAGAATAAGGGTGCATTTTTATGGCCGCCGGCCGCACCCACCATCATAAAGTAAGGCTTTGAAAGACCGTATTTGATTTTAAAACTATTAATTTGTTCAAAGCTGCTAGGTGTGAAATTACTCGAAACTCCGTTATAAGCTACTGTTACAGAATCTAAGGAGATAGTTGGAAAAAACTTTAGTAAGTCAGAAGCAGTATTGTTTGAAACTGCAATGTAAGCTGATGCGTGGCGAAGCCCGCTATGCTTCTCTCGCCACATTGGTTCTTCAAGATTTACCCCAAAAACTTCTGGCATCATGTCATGCACAAGGCACACAGAAGGTGTGGATAATGGCGTTGTGTAGTAAGTCGAGATAAATAAGTCAGCTTCCAGTTCGTTGCAGACTTGCTGGAGCATTTCGCGATCGCTATCCGTCTTCTCGTAGTCGTAAGCAGGCACGGGACAATACGCAATACCCGGTATTTTTGGTGCTGTTCCGGCGCGATCGAGAACAATAATATGCTTGGCAAAATCCTGATGCACCCACTCTTCTAAGAGCGATCGCCACACGCGAGCAATTCCCGTATTGTAAAGCTGGAAAAACACGCCGTCCACAATAACTCTCGGCATAAATTTTTCAACGCTAGGTATTTGTCTCTGCGGCTTCTCTCGCTGCACAAAATGCCACGTATTTTTCTCGTTTTCTCGTTGCGCTATTGGTACGATACTTAAAGATTCTGCCGAATTAACCATTGTTTCATCTGGAACCCACGAAAAATAATTGCCCAACCGCACAGGGAATTCTGTTTGAGCTTGCAGTGCCATCCATTCAGCAACTGCATTTTTATAACCGTAGTATATTTGTTTAAATCGCAATTGTTGTAGCGTCACATAAGCAAAGTGTTGAAATACCAAACCCTGCTTTTCAGTTTCTTCATGCAGAAAAGGGTTTACTGCTGCAACATCGCGCCACTCACTATTTGGCAATGATTCAACTAATCTTGGAGGCTCGTGGGCTGCCCAACTTGCTCCGGGTTTAAATCTCCAAGTACGCAACCACTCTTGTTGAGGATTCTCAGCATAACAATTGCGAGTGCTAACAACCAGATTCTCTCCGACAAAATACCAGCACCAATAGAAAGCTGCTGTTTTTTCAGGATGATTAATAAACATCTGTCGTGCCTTGCCGATTTGCTCAACAGTCCACATTTCATCTGCATCTACCTGCCACAGCAAGCATTCTTCTTTAATATTTTCCAGCGGTGCGTTTACCATTTCACGCTTCCCATCCCAAAAAATACCTTCAGGCTTGCGATAAACAGTAATATTTTCGGGATAAATACGTGCTATTTCATCTAAGTATTCTGTTGTCCCGTCCTTGCTGCGGCCGTTATCGTGAAGCTCATCGGTAATCTGCCCGCCGAATTTAAGCATCCAAGCACTATCGTGTTTTTGCTCGGCTACGCCCTCAACAATATGCCAGTGCCATTTAAAAGGTAGTTGTTTGAATACTTCTATGTGGTAGCGGATAAAAGGCTGGCCGTTGAGGACGATCGTCAAAAAGTTAATTGGCATAGATTCTCGAAAAATTGGTTCGCTATCCCAGGGGTCAAAAGGTATGAGTTTTTTGGTTTGGCGCTGCGGCCGAAAGAAAAATTTGCCTGTTTCGTTAAGCATACAAGCTGCAAAGGAAAATGAGCTATTTGAAATTGCGACTATATCGCACTGGCTCAACAAGTAAAAATCAGGATAAAACTCTGCTTGCGGTAACTCCAAACCTAAATCTTTAGTCGTGATGGGATTATACTCCTGAAAATCACTTAAAACTTTTTCCGGTTCGTCGCTGGCAATAAATAGTATCGGTTCATCCAGAGTTTCCCACAAACCTTTTAGCCATTCTCTGTACCATTCGCTCGGCGCGATGAAAAAATCGCTGTAGCCGTAGTCTCCCCGCCGCAAATGCAAGCCGACGATGGTTTTGCCGCGCGATCGCAAACAATCCAAGGCCTCCTTCATTTTAGTTTCTACTTCCGGCACAGGTTTGAACAGCGATCGAAAATACTCCTTGTGCGCTGCATAATACTTTGTACGGTACTGAAAGTAACCCCAAAAATCTACATTTTTGAATGTTTCTTTTGCATGAGGTATGCGAGCTTCTAAAAGGTTATTAGTTTCTTCGCTAACTACAGGTAAATGCTGAGATATGGGCGAATCGTTGCATCCAAACAGATACTGACCAATCCAGGCTGGTGTCTCTACTCTCAAGTTATGTTCTTTTGCATATATTTTCAAGAAAGCATACTGAAATATTTGATTGGCAAACCGCCCGTTTCTGCCAAGCGTGGACATTGCAATTACTGGTTTTTTCACATAAAACGCATCGCCCCAAGATGGGTGGTACGGTGTTGCAGTTGCGACGCGATCGAAGCCACGCAGTTCTAAAAAATCATCAATGTCGTCAATTAAAGCACATCCTTCATACAGCTCTTCATAATTAACTTCCGTGTTAATTGCTTCAATATGTTTGAGAAGGTTAGCTGCTCCCTGCAAAGCCAACAGCTCTGCACCTTGAATGTCAATGTTTAAAATATTAAAATCGGCGGGATTAATTTGAAGTTCTTCTAAAAGTGCATCCAGAGTTCTCGACTCCACAACTAGACGCTCAACTTCCTTGATTTGCGGATAAATTTTTTGATGCTCCTTCAATGGTAAAATCGAACTGCTTTGATCCATAGAAGTTACGTGCAATGTGCTTGTGCCGTTGATATTGCTAATTGCACAATTCACCGCTAGCACGTTCGGAAAACCAGCCATATTCGCTTGCAAACGTTCAAAAACAGCAGGGTTGGCTTCAACAAACAGTACCCTTTGCACCCCCATTGTTTGGTATGTTGCAATTTCCTTGCCTTCATGTGCCCCAATGTGAATAACGCCGCGCGGTGCAACAGAATGTTTTTTGCAAAGCTGCTGCAAATCGAGCAGTTTTGGTGCTTCACTAAAAATCAAAGCTGTGAACCTCTCGTTCACTGCTAAAAAGTTGCTATACTCGTAATTCTCATATTCTGGTGAAAACTGGGGTAAGGGTTGTAAAGCAGCGGGCAGTATTTTAAAGATGGTGTAACGAAATTTTTGTAAATGCTCGAATACTTGTTTTAATGTGATGTTGGCATCGACAAATGTTCCGCCGTACTCAAACTGAATATAATCTACTTTGCCTTTTTGCAAGAGGTTAGTTGCTCCGCGCAGAACTTCTAGTTCCCCGCCTTCTGTATCAATTTTTAAGAAATTAATTCGCTTTATGCCCCTTGTTTGAACATAATCATCAAGGGTAGCTGTTAAAACTTGAAATGGCTGAGGCGACTGAATATTATACTGTTTTTCGATTTCAAATCGTCGGTGAAATGTACTCCACCCTGAAGATTTTTCGTAATAATAAAATTCCCTGATTTCCGGTTGGTGTGCTATGGCCAAGTTGTTTAACACGAGTTGACCGCTTTTAATCGGTTCAGCCAGGTTTTGTAGAAGTGTTTGATATATTGGCGGTGCTGGCTCAAACAAATGGATTTGAACGTCGGGGTATTTGTTTAATACTTGATTTGTCCAGCTACCTATGTTTGCGCCAATATCGAAAACCACATTACCGGAAGCAATAAAATTAGAAATAATTTTCAATTCATAGTTATTGATCGACTCTTTGTTATTAAGATTGTTAACAGACACGCCAGCGGTTTGATGATTTTCTTCCTGTTTGCCGCTGGCTGTATTGCCTAAACTTGCGATCGCATCTTGGCAATACCGAACAATTAGTTCTTTGGCTGGCGCTGGAACAGCCATAATAACATCATCAACAATTACTATATACCTGCTGTTTTTTGCTGAGTTTAATAAATTTAATATAGCGCTAATATCAGGCCATTGTTGAGGTGAATGGGGCGGCGGTGGCGGAGATAAAAACAATCTGGCATCATCAATTAAAATAAAGTGTTCGCAATCGGAGCGGTTGATTATTTCGATTTCTGCGAGCAAGGGGCACTCGTCGCTTTCCCCATAAGTTGGCCCTCCGCTCCAGTGAGCGTCAAGCCAGAATAAACTTGGGCTTTCAAGTTGTGATACTGTATTTTGAAGAAGGGTTCTGGTATCGCCGTACAGAAAATCTATGTTTTTGATATGACCGTATTTTTCGGTAACTTTTTGATAAATGTGTTGAGAATACTCTATTGTAAAAACTTGTTCAAATAGTTGGCTTGCCCAGTATGCTGTATGGCCTTGATAAGTTCCGGTTTCAATAAAATTATTAATCCCGTAAACTTCTTTGAGTTTGTATATAATTTCGATCGGCGGCCCCATGCGTACTGTGCCCATATTCAATCCTTTTATGAAAGTAAGTCAGCTCTTTGAATTATGAACAACCATTTAATTTAAAAGTTATCAATCTAGTGTAATAACAGCGAGTTGCCGATCGCCCTTTCCCCTACTTCTTCCCCCTCGCCTGCCCCAACAATACCTTATAATCCGCTCTGTCAGGATTTAGCTTCACCAGCGCCTCCAAAGGCTCGATCGCCCCCACATTATCATCCATCTGCAACCGCACATTAGCCAACCCCTCCAGAG
Organism: Microcoleus occultus BM001215583; assembly: GCA_036700105.1. Classification (GTDB taxonomy): domain Bacteria; phylum Cyanobacteriota; class Cyanobacteriia; order Cyanobacteriales; family Microcoleaceae; genus Microcoleus. The sequence goes on along the minus strand of JAUBOG010000004.1, from coordinate 12,259 downwards.
CCGTCTGATTCAGCGGTTCCCGCTGCAAAACCGTTTCATATCCCCGTTCCTGCGCCGCCAGCAAAGACTCCTGCGAAACTACCACTGGCGCCTGCTTTTGCTGGTGCTGGCCGCTCAAACCGCTGCTGAACAGACTTACCATACCAAAAATTGTCGAACCCGCAAAGCCAGCCATTGATACAAACGCAAAAATCTGCTTGATGCGATCGCCCTTGCGAACCGGAATATTACTGGATTTTTTCTGCGTACTTTCCACCGTCAATCCTTTGTTTGCAAGGTTTCCAGGCACTCATCGAGCACCTGTATCTAGAATGCCCAAGTTCGATCGCAAAACGATCACTTTTAAAATTTGAATGTCTTAACACAAAAAATTAAATTTGTCAAGGATATTTGACTGACAATTTGCATGGGAAATGAAAGTGCGATCGAATTGGTGAAGGGCGATCGCACTCCTGCGTCTTTAGGCGTTATCCTGCGGTAATTCTCCAAATTGCGATTCCAAATTGCGATCGATAATATCAAATCCGCAAACATTTAACCTTCCTTCAAAGCCTGAATAAACTCCGTAACAGCATCGTATTGGTCGAAGTAAGTCACGTACTTGACTAACAAAGCAATGTCTAACTCCGGCAACAATTCGCTGCGATCGACTTTTTCGTACTCCTCCCTCAAATAGTATATACTCAACACCCCATCTTCCCAAAACCAAACTTCAGGTATGCCCAACCGCTTGTACAGTTGCAATTTATCGATGCCGCCGCTGGTAAATATAACTTCGATCGCCAAATCGGGCATTGCCTTTTTAGTCTCCAAATTATACGACTCATCAGGCTCTTTTCTCGCTCCTAGTTCTTGACTTCCCAAAGTCGGCCCACCTTTGATATAAAATCGGATGCCCTTTTCTCTCAGATATGCTTCTAATAAAGCTCTAATAGTACCCTTTGTCTCTTCATGTTCGGGGCTAACTGTCATAATTTCTAAAATCCCATCTAAGTAAGCAAATTTGATGCCATCGAAGGAGTCAAAAGCGGCTTCGAGCGATTCAAATTGAGCCCAACTCACTCCTTTGAGAGTCAGGCAGCTATCGGTAATTGAGTTTTTGACTGCTGTTTGGATCATATTTTCTCCCGATCTATTTTTTAGTTTAATCTTTTGAGGGCCCAACTGCTTTCTCTATTTTACTAAATTTTACATGGGTAGCGATCGCCCTTTCAAACTCCAAAGCCGCATCACCGATCGAACTCACCAACACACACCGCGTTAGCAAATCGAAATCCAACTCAGGTACTAACTCGCTGCGGTTTGTGCGATCGTAACCCTCAGCACCCAAATTGTATTGTAACGAAACCCAGCGCTAATTAATTGGATGTTTGGTTTAGTTTTCAACCCAAACTACTGCTGAAAGACTGTATGCACCGGTGCGTCGCTTTGAGATTGTCTATTTGTTTTAGGATTTAAGGGTAGCGACGCACCCTACAGCTAACAATTTGCCTGGGAAATGAAAGTGCGATCGAATTCGTGAAGGGCGATCGCACTCCTGCGTTTTTAGGCGTTATCCTGCGGCAATTCTCCAAATTGATCTCGATAACTAGCTAGTAAAGATTCGAGTTCATTCGCACGTTGACTTTCAGCCTCGGCCCGTTGTCGTTCAGCTTCAGCCCGTTGACTTTCAGCTTCAGCCCGTTGTCGTTCAGCTTGCAAAGCTGAAGCCAATTCATCGGGAATCAATAATTTCTCTCCATTATCTTCCCTATAAAATCCAATCAATTTTCCTTCTATTTCCAACCGCAGTTGCAATACCTCGCTGCGACTATCTCTAATTAATTCATACCCATCTTCTCCCAATCGATACCCGCGCAATTGTTCGGGAATCCATTCACCTCTCGGGTCAAATAACCAGTATTCCTCAACTTCCAGCCCCTGATACAAGTCTTTTTTACTGATGATATCTTCCGACTTTGTACCCGGTGATGTCATTTCAAACATCACTTTCGGCACTTGCCCTTCTTCCCAGATTTTGTAATTATCTCTGCCACCTGGTTCTACATCAAAAATTACCATCACATCCGGTGCTACACGCAGTTTTGGGAAGCCTTGAGCGTAGTACAAATATTGGTTTGCTAAAACAGTAGCTCGACGGTCTGCGAGGTATTGTTTTAAGACTGATAAAGTGGTTAAAATTGCGTAAAGATGGTCGTAAGTTTCTGCCACTGGTTCTCCATCAGCGCTAGGGTATACGATTTCAGAAGTTTTGAGGGTGGTAACGACTGCTGTCATGGTCGTGCTTCCTGTGAGTTATCTATCTATTATAAACTTTTTTGCCACAAGTAACTAGGTTAATCTAATTAACGTAAAATGCGATATTTTTTAGAAGAATTCCGACTTCTTTAAAAAATCGCGGTTTTGGGAGTTCTGTTTTTTAGTTGTGAATATTTCTTATTCTATGATAATTCTACTCATTCATTAACAATTCCTGCTTCAAACACCTGTTGAGCAGTCAAGTTCAACTCTGGAAAAGCAGGCGATTCAATTTTTTCGTGTCCCCGGAACATGGTCAAATCGTACTCTCCGTCAACCAATTGATATACCGAAAGCGTCGGTTGCTTGGGATTGCCGATGTAGCGTCTTCCACCCAATCCCAAATAATCCACAATCCAGTATTCAAGAATGCCCATTTCTTCATAATCGCGCAGTTTGGTGAGATAGTCAGTCTGCCAGTTAGTGCTGACTACTTCTACTGCTAAACGTACCGAGGAACCCATTGTGATAATCGATTCTGCTGCCCAGCGCGGTTCATTTATCACTTGCTGGCGATCGAGAACGATGACATCTGGCTCATATCCTGATTCAGTGCGATCGGGTTTAAGGACGTATTCTATGGGAATCGACCAAGGTAATTGCAGCCGTCGAATCTCAAAATGAAATTCACCAACCAAAAATCCTCCTAAATCTGAGTGTTTTCCAGTTCCTTTGGGCATTTCAACAATTATTCCCTCATGCAGTTCGTAGCGGTGTTCTGAATTTTCAGGATACCATGCAATGAATTCGTCAAATGTTACTAATTTTGTTAATGCTTGAACCATGCCGATCGCTCCTTTATTCTAGTTATAACAGATTCCACGTTTTTGAAGTACACTTCATAGGATAATAAATCCCCCTTGGGACACTCCAAAAGCTTTTTCCCTACTAACTTTCTGAACCGGGAACAGGCTGCATATTTAATTTTAGGTTAAATGATATCATGTTTTAAGGAGTATTTTCGGGAGCGATCGGTTCTGATGCCCTTGCTGTTTGAGAAGGTAAAACAGGCTGTTTTTGTTTTTTGTGCAAGTTGGGAAATCCCGAATTGACTGATTGATTTGCCCCAGTTTTACTCGCATTTACTTTCTCGGAAAGGGGAGCTAATGTTTGAGCAACTTTAACTTCTTGCCGCAATTGTTCGGTGGAACCCAACAAGTTGCCCAATCCGTTGATTAATCTGCGAATATTGTTGCGGAAAGCTGGATCGCCTGTAATTTCATCAACATCGGAAGTTATTTTCTGTACGTTCTGAAAAGTGGCGCGTGCGGAATCTAATGTTTGGTGTAATAATTGCAAGCTAGCCGGATTGTTTATGTTGTTAGAGAAATCTCGCAAATTAGCAGAAGCTTGGGCGGCATTTGCGGATAAAATTTCTAAGTTGTTTAAAAGTTGTCCTTGGTTGATTCGATTAATTGTCGGACTTAAGCTGCTGACAGTTACGCGCAGTTCTTGACTGGCTTGATTGATATTGTTCAAAGTTGAAACTATGCTGCCTCGGTTGCTTGTTACTAAGGAATTGAGTTCGTTGGCTGTTAAGGTAATTTGATTGGCTGCTTGAGTCACTGAATTAGCCGAAGTTATCGCAGCGGCAGTTATTTCTTTTGTGGAATTTTCGGCTGTTGCGGTAACTTTGCGAATATCGCTTGAAACTGCTGACAATTCTCCTTTGGCTGATTCATTTAAACTTCCGATTTCTCCTCTGACGGACTGAGTTAAAATTCCAAATTCTCCTTTTAATGATTGATTTAAGGTTGCTAATTCTCCTTTGAGTGATTGATTCAGGCTGCTAAATTCTCCTTTTACTGATTGACTTAATGTTTTTATTTCTGATTGAGCAGTTATGGTTAAGTTAGATAAGTTTTCGGTAAGTTTAGCGGCACCTTTAGCCGTATTTGCTGTGTTTTCCGAAATCGATTTGATATTGTTGAAGAGAACGGGATCTGTGTATAAGTTAGCGAGGCGGACTGTGGAACGGATCAGTTCGTCGAGACTGACTCCGGCTTGGCCTTTTAAGCGGGAATTTTGGCAGATAATCTGAGGCGGACAGTCGGCAGTAAAGGGATTGGCGGTAAGTAAAGATTCGGGTAAAATTGAGTTGGGCGTAATGTCGATCGACGATTCGCCAATTAAACCGGATTTATTCGCTTCTATCGCCACATCCCGGGGAATCACTAAAGTACCGGGGGAAATCTCCACCATCACGTCTACGCCGTTGGCGCTTGCTTTGATGGCCGTAATTTTACCGACTGCAACGCCGCGATACCTGACGGGCGTTCCTATTTGCATTCCTTGGGCGCTGGAAAACTCTACGGCAAATTTGTAGCTGCGGTTGCCAATCTGCACGCCCCGCAGCCAGAGGACTAAGCCGCCAAATAAGCCGATTCCTACTAAAATTAAGAACCCGACAGAACCTTCTCTTACAGTTCGCGATCGCATATTACCTCCGAGCGTCATCAGTCATCAGTCATCAGTCATCAGTCATCAGTCATCAGTCATCAGTCATCAGTCATTAGTTGTTATTTGTGAGTTATTGCTCGTGATTTTTAGGGGATGCTCCGATTGATTGTAGGTAGGAGTTTAATTGAGGGGCTAAGTCATTAATGATGGCTGTGAGTTCATTTATCTGTTCAACCGTTAAAAGGTTTCGAGTGTAAGCTCGTCTCAACCAGTGTTGAGTTTCGTTCAAAGACGCTCTGGCTATCTTTACAAAGCGTCGATTGTCTTGATAGCTGCCTCGTCCGAGTCCTTCTGCTATGTTAGCACCGACGCTATCGGCTGAACGGACAATTTGTTTGCCGATCGTATCTTTGGCAAATGGCTCCCAACTGTTAACAATTTTCCAGATGTCATCTGCTAATCGTTCTGACAGTCTATAAACCCGCAATTCCTGAAAACTTTTTTTAGCCATATTACCCTCGATATTAATGACTGCTGACCAATGACCAATAACTAATGACTAATAACTCATGACTAATAACTATCCAATAACTTGAATCGGCCCAGTAACGCTGCCGCTAAAAAACTGTCGGATCAGTAAATTATCGGTCGATGCAATGTCGCTGACAGTACCCTCCCACTGCACTTGGCCTCGATAGAGAAACACGATGCGATCGGCTGTGCGGCGGATGGTACTGTCTTGGTGAGTGACGATCGCATAAGTGCTGCAAACACTTTTCGCCGCCTGCAACTCGCGGATCAAATCTTCAATTACCGTTGAGGCGATCGGATCTAAGCCCGCCGTCGGTTCGTCGTACAGCAAAACCTCGGGATTATCCCTCGCATTATCGGGATTCGCCATGATGGCGCGGGCAAAACTTACCCGCTTCCGCATTCCCCCAGACAACTGCGCCGGATAGCGTTCGCCAATTCCCGGCAAACCAACCATCTCTAACTTCTCTTCCACCAATTCCCGAATCCGGCGGCGCGGCAGCTTAGAATGCTGGTACAGTAAAAAACCGACATTCTCCTCCACCGAGAGCGAATCAAACAAAGCCGCTTGCTGAAACACCATCCCAATCCCGATCGGATCTGCCACGTCGTCCACCCATCCGGCCCTGCGCTGTCCCTGAACGAAAACCTCACCGGCATCCGGGGCCAACAAACCCGCAATTATCCGCAAAATAGTAGATTTTCCCGTCCCGGAAGGGCCAATAATTGCCAGGGCTTCTCCCCGATAAATCCTCAGATCCACTCGATCGAGGATCGGGTTCTGGCCGAAGGACTTACTTACCCCTTTGAGTTCGATTAGCGGCTCAGCCATAAGATGTTATCAATAAGTTGTCAGCCATCAGTCATCAGTCTAGCTAATGACTAATCGCTGATGGCCAATCACTAATAACTTAAATTGACGGTCAGAATCAAAACTCTCTTGTATTGTAAATTTGTCAGCTCGAGCTGTTCCCATACCCTTAAGACTAATTAACCATGTCAATTAGTTCATTTCCTAAAGCCCTCCGCGTCTTGGCTAAAGCCAAGCAGGTTTTTGCGCGTTCCAGAAATCCTTACCCCCCTTCTTTGCGGAACGGGCGAGTTTACCAGTGGTTTAAGTGGTTGGCCCCGGGACTGTTGGTGAAACGGTGGCTGCTGATCAGCGCTAGCGGTGTGGTACTTGCCAGTTTGGGTTTAGCGATTTGGACTGGGATGACTCCGATTTTTTTCCTGTTGCAATTGTTGACAAATTTTTTAACGTGGCTTGCGGAAGTTCTTCCCAATTACGTGTCGGGGCCGATCGTGATTGCTGGCGGGATTTTGTTAATTCTGTGGGGTCAAACTCGCAGTTTGAACTCGATTACCCAAGTGCTGATGCCCGAAGGTAACGAGGAATTGGTCGATCGACTCCTCAACCACCGCCGCTTGAACCGCGGCCCGAAAATTGTCGCCATTGGAGGGGGTACGGGCCTGTCTAATTTGCTCAGGGGATTGAAGGATTACAGTGCCAAAATCACCGCTATTGTCACCGTGGCGGATGACGGCGGGTCTTCCGGGCGGCTGCGCCGGGAAATTGGGGTATTGCCGCCCGGTGATATTCGCAATTGTTTGGCGGCTTTGGCCGATGAGGAAAAGTTATTGACTGAGTTATTTCAATACCGCTTTCAGGCCGGTGACGGTTTGGTGGGTCACAGTTTTGGGAATTTGTTTTTGACGGCGATGAGCGATATTGCTGGAGATTTGGAACAGGCGATCGCCGCCAGTTCTAAAGTTTTAGCAGTTAGGGGAGAGGTGCTGCCGGCTACTCTGAGCGACGTTTCTTTGTGGGCAGAACTGGCTGACGGCCGCCGAATTGAGGGGGAGTCCAGCATTACCGAAGCTAACGGAAAAATCGTCAAAATTGGCTGCAATCCGGCTAATCCTCCGGCTTTGCCGAGGGCTGTGGAAGCGCTGCGGGAAGCGGATTTTATTATTATTGGGCCGGGGAGTCTTTATACGAGTGTGATTCCAAATTTGTTGGTGAGGGAAATTGCCGATGCGATCGCCAACAGTCAAGTTCCGCGCATTTACGTGTGCAATATTATGACTCAGCCGGGGGAAACTGACGGATACAGCGTTGCAGATCACATTCGGGCGATCGATCGGGCTTGCGGCCGGCCGCTGTTCGATGCTGTAGTAGTTCAGGGAAAAGTCCCTTCTGCAAAGGCTTTGATCCGCTATTCTCAGGAGAATTCCTATCCGGTTGTGCTCGATCGCGAAGCAGTAACGCAATTGGGGCGGCGAATCGTGATCGCCAACGTCATGGATGAAGATAAAAATACGGGTTTAATTCGCCACAATTCTCAAAGGTTGGCGGGAATGTTGCTGCGTTGGTACGGCCGCGCCCAGAATATTTAAGCTGTTGACAGTTGACAGTTGACAGTTGACTCATGTTATTGGCAAATCCCAACAAACAACAAACAACAAACAACAAATAACAAATAACAAATAACTAAAATGATACTTCCTCTTCCAGATGCTGAAGCTACGCGCAAGTTTGGTGTTGCGTTAGGTCGATCGCTCGCAGCCGGCACTGTCATCTTATTGCAAGGAGATTTAGGTGCTGGCAAAACTACATTGGTTCAAGGTATCGCCGAAGGATTGGGAATTCAAGACTCTGTTGAAAGTCCTACTTTCACCCTGATTAACGAGTATTTAACAGGGCGAATTCCCCTTTATCATTTAGATTTATATCGTTTGGAGCCGGAAGAAACCGAGGCTTTGCACTTAGAAAGTTATTGGGACGGATTAGAAAGGGATTTGGGAATTGTCGCTATCGAATGGGCGGAAAGATTGCAATATAAACCCGATAATTATTTGCAAATTTGTCTGAGTTATTGCGATAGCGGGCGGCAAATTGAATTGATTGGCGATTGCCAATTATTCGATTGGCCGTCACAGGGCTGAGAAAGGGCGATCGAACTCAGATGTTGCACCTTTCTCAATAAGTTTTTTATGGGCGGGCAGGATGCCCACCCCACAATAAATTCACTCTTTGTGAAACAGGCCGGAAAGCCTGTTCTTGAGAATAATGGTGCAACATCTGGAAACATACTTACTGCGGACGGTTGACACGAATCAATTTGCCTCTCAAAGTTTCGACCCCAGCAATAGCATCATTGATGCGTGTTGCCAACCTTTCTAGATTTTTATCGTCTGTACACACGATAATACCAGCATGATTGGGTTGTTGAGCGTGCAAGCGAATGAAATGCCGGCGATTTTGCGTCATAACCGCGCGATCGTTATTCACAGCAAAGGCTAATACTTCTGGGTCATCATCTCCGGCATTTCCGGCCTCTTGAATAGTCAGGGCATCGTGACCGAAATTTCGCAGCAAGACCACAACAGGAAATGGGAACTGTTCATCTGCATACAGACGTGCCATAAATTATACTTCCTGCATCATTGCTGCTGCTTCTTCTCGGAGTGCTGTTTCAATTTCTTCTGAATTAGCCTCAGCATAAGTCCAGACATTTACTAAGTTTGCAGCATTCAACTGGGGATAAAATTGTAGAAGTTCAGCATCACTTGAACCTTGACGGCGCAAACTCACGAACAGCCAAACTGGCAGTCGAGTTTTGGCAATACAAGCATCGCCGCCGCACACATCGGGAGTCTTGGTAATTCCCGGCCAGCTATTGTTTAAACTTTGAGTTAAAAGCCGTAGGACTTCAGCTTTTTCGCTGGGAGTTAAGGCCAGGAGTTGTGTTTCTAGTTCTTTGAGGAGCATGGGTAATATCGCCTTTGCAATAGGAGAATATACAGTTATTTTAGCAAAATATTTTTGATTGAGGCTCAAAAATTGTCGCAATTCAAAAGGTCGGGTAAGTCGGTATTGCAGACAGAACACACAAATAAGTTTTTTTTGATAATATTCAGTTGGCGACACGCAGGACAGCGGCGAAATACAAACTCTATTGTAAATTTATCTGGACGATCGAACTTACTGCGGCGGACGGTTGACTCGAATCAATTTACCTCTCAAAGTTTCCTCAATTGAAATAGCCTCATTGATGCGTATTGCCAACTGATTTCTATCTCGATCGTCTTTACAAACAATAATACCCGCATGGTTTGGCTGTTGTTTGTGCAGTCCGATGAAATCAAACCGATTTAATGTCAAAACAGCTCGATAGTTACTCACAGCAAATTCTAGCACCTCTGGATCGGGAATTCCCAGATTTGCATTGCCTGCTTCTTGAACTGTTAACACATCGTGACCCGCAGTTCGCAAGAATTCGCTAATTATGCGCGGGAAATGTTCGTCAGCATAAATACGCGCCATAGTTCACGCTTCCTGATTTTTTTTGATGGCTGCTTCAATTTCATCAAGATGTGCATTAGCATAACTCCAAACATTCACTAAGTCGGTGGCAGTAATATGAGGATAGTCATTTAGCAGTTCTGATTCAGTTATACCCAGACGGCGAGACTCTACCAGTCCCCAAACTGGGATGCGAGTTTTGGCGATACAAGCATCGCCGCCACACACATCGGGAGTCTTGGTAATTCCCGGCCAGCTATTGTTTAAACTTTGGGTTAAAAGCCGGATGGCTTCAGCTTTCTCAGTAGGAGTTAAGGCCAGGAGTTGTGTTTCTAGTTCTTGGAGAATCATGGGTAATGTCGCCTTTGCAATAGGACAATACCCAATTATAACACTTTACTTTATTTGAGGCTTACTCTGCGTCAAATGTCAAGGCTTCTCCCCTAACATTTGTATCCAATTTGCCCTTTTCAAACACAATTTTTCCTCCCACAATCGTCACAACCGGCCAGCCAGTCAAATTCCAACCTTCAAAAGGACTCCAGCCGCATTTGCTCGCCATTTCTTCTCGCACAACCGGGCGGTATTTCTCCAAATCCACCAATACCAAATCTGCATCAAAACCCGGGGCAATTTTACCTTTATTCGGAATTTTATAAGCCTTAGCAACAGCCGCCGACATCCAGTTAGCAACTTGCGCAACCGTACATCTGCCCGCGACTGCTTGCGTCAGCATCAAAGGCAAAGAAGTTTCGACACCGGGCATTCCCGACGGCGTATTCGGATAAGTTTGAGCTTTTTCGGCTAATGTGTGCGGCGCGTGATCGGTGGCGATAAAATCAATTACGCCGTCGCGTAAAGCTTGCCAAAGTATTTCGTTATCGCGGGGCGATCGCAAAGGCGGATTCATTTGAGCGAAACTGCCAATGGTTTCATAAGCGCTGGTATTTAACAGTAAATGCTGCGGCGTTACTTCTGCTGTTACCCAACTCGGTTTTTCACCCCGCAAAAACTCAGCTTCTTCTCCTGTCGATAGATGCAGAATATGCAATCGACGCTGATATTTTTTAGACAGTTTCACTGCTAGCTGAGTGGCTAATAAAGCAGCTTGATTGTCTTGAATTTGCGAGTGAACTGCAATATCGGTACGGCCTGCAAATTCCTGACGGCGCTGATTGATTCTAGTTTGGTCTTCGGCGTGTACTGCAATTAATCGATCGCCCTTTGCGAAAACTCGCTCTAAATTTTCCTCTCCATCCATCAATAAGTCCCCGTGCATCGAACCCATAAACACCTTAATCCCCGGAGTCGGATTCGCATCCAACAAATCGGGTAAATTCTCAGGCGTCGCCCCAATAAAAAAGCCGTAATTAACCAAACACTTCTCGGAAGCGCGGCGCAGTTTGTCATCTAAGGCAGCTTGAGTTGTGGTCAAAGGTCGCGTATTCGGCATTTCCAAAAATGATGTCACGCCGCCCTTAGCGCACGCACAGCTAGCGGTAAACAAGTCTTCCTTGTGTTCCAAACCCGGTTCGCGGAAGTGTACCTGCGGGTCAATTACTCCGGGTAACAGAGTTAAGCCGATCGCCGTTATTTCTCGATCGCCCGATTCGGCAATTTCAGGAGCAACCCGCACAATTTTGCCATCGCAAATTTGCACGTCACCTACCAAAAACTCGCCGTCTGGTAAAAGAATGCGAGCGCGGCGGATTAACAAACTTGATTTGGGAGTCATAAGATATCATTAATTGAATAAACAGCGTGCTAGCATGGAAGCATTATTAAGTCTATAATTTGTATCCAGCTCAGTCACTACAATACCCTATGACTCGTCTAGACAAGTCAGCCGACCAAAAACCCCCGCAAGATACCGAAAATCCTTGGATAGAAGGAATTAAGACGATCGGCTTAGCAGCATTCTTAGCCTTTGGTATCCGCACCCTGGTTGCGGAAGCTCGCTACATTCCCACCGGCTCGATGCTTCCAACCTTGCAAATTAACGATCGATTAATTATAGATAAGGTCAGCTATCGATTCCAAGACCCCCAGCGAGGAGATATTATCGTATTTATGCCTCCCGATCAGGCTAGTTTGTGCACGGGACAGCCACCGCCGATCAAAGATGCCTATATCAAGCGAGTGATCGGACTTCCAGGAGATACTGTGGAAGTCAGAGAGGGAAAAGTTTTGATTAACAAGCAGCCGCTACAGGAAAAATATATTGAAGAAATCTCGCAGTATGCCTACGGGCCTGTAGTTGTATCTCAAAATTCTTACTTGGTGCTCGGCGACAACCGAAACGCAAGCTGTGACAGCCATTATTGGGGCTTTGTACCGAGGGAAAATATTATCGGTAGGGCGATCGTCCGTTTTTGGCCTCTCAACCGCACAGGCTCGATCGACCCCACACCGCTTTATCCCGCTAAAAAATAGCTACCATTCAAATCCTCGGCGGTTGGAAACCGCATCTACACAAACGATGTCCGCCTCTGCGGACTAAGAAATATAGAATTTCAGAGCAATAATGTGCGATGGATGGAGCCCCGCTACGCTACGACTCTTCAACCCGCGGAGGCGCGTGAGTGTTTGTATAGACGCGGTTTCAACCGCCGGGGTTTGTGAGTTGATGGGTGATATCAATTGCTGTGACATCGGAATGATATAAACGGAGGACACGGCACTGCCGTGTCCCTACAATCGATCGCGGCGCAAGAAACGGCACTG
>JAUBOG010000049.1:0-21748 GCA_036700105.1 Microcoleus occultus BM001215583 | reverse complement strand
CCCTTACCAAGGGGGGGCTGGGGGGGGTTCTCCCGGAACAGGGGGAGTCATGCAGGAAGAAAAAGTCATTATTATATTGCAAGAACTTCTGGAAATTCTCGACTTCGTACACCAGCAAAATGTGATTCACCGCGATGTCAATCCCCGGAATATAATTAGGAGAGATCGAGATGGCAAGTTAGTTTTAATTGACTTCGGCGCAGTCAAAGAAATCACCACTCAAATCACTAATCCTCAGCCAAAGAATAGCTTGAGCGTGAGCATCGGTACTCCCGGTTATATGCCCAGCGAACAAGCTCACGGCAACCCGAAACTCAGCAGCGATATCTATGCCGCAGGTGCGATCGCAATTCAATGTCTCACGGGCATAACTCCCCATCAATTACCCAAAGATCCCGACACAGAAGAGATTATTTGGCAGGACAAAGCATCGGTGAGTCCTGAATTTGCCAAGATTTTAGATCGGATGGTAAAGTACGATTTTCGGCAGCGTTATTCGAGGGCCGGCGAAACACTGGAAGCTATTAAAGAATTGAAAAAATCTTTCAGCGGTACTGTTCCGATATTGCCGGCGGTTGCCGCTGCGAAAAATCCGTCTCAACCGCGAAGCAAACTGTATTTGAAACTAGGGGCGATCGCCAGTTTAATCGGCATCACTATTCTAGCATCAACTTATGCTGTCAATAGTTTTAATTCGGCGAACGCAACTGACCTGTACAACCGAGGTAACACTCTTTACAATTTAAGCAGATTTGAAGAAGCTCTGGCAGCTTACGATCGAGCAATTAATCTCAGACCTGACTACCCGGAAGTTTGGCAAGAAAAAGCAAAAACTTTATATGAATTGAAAAAATATCGAGAATCTCAGTCAGCTTACGATCGAGCTATAGAATTAAGGCCGGAATACTTGGAAGCTTGGACGGGACGCGGTTATGCTTTGGATAAATTGCAGCAGTCTCAAGAGGCGATCGCCTCTTTTGAGAATGCTTTAAAAATCCAGCCCGACTATCCCCAAGCTTGGGAAGGAAAAGGCGATGCTTTGTTAGATTCGCAGCGGTACGAAGAGGCGATCGCCTCCTACGAAAAAGCCGTCCAATTTCAGCCTAATTTGTACCGTGCTTGGTACAATCGGGGACAAGCTTACCAAAAATTAAAACAGTACGATCGAGCCGTAGAATCATATCAAAAAGCAGTTGAAATCAAATTTGATAATTCGGAAGCTTGGTATAATTTAGGCAATGTTTTCCTAGAATTGAACAAAAACCAAGAAGCTTTTGAAGCTTACGAAAAAGCCGTGCGGTTCCAGCCGAATTTTCATCAAGCGTGGTACAGTAAAGGAATCGCTTTGCTGAAAATGCGCCGGCACGAAGAAGCGGTAGAAGCTTACGAAAAAGCAGTCAAATTAAAGCCGGATTATTATCAAGCGTGGTACAATTTAGGTTGGTCTTACCACGAATTACGCAAGTACGAGCAAGCAATCGAGTGTTACAGCAAAGCCTTAGATTTGAACCCAAAACAAGAGCAAGCTTGGTACAATAGAGGCAATGCACAATATAATTTAAAACGGTATGAAGATGCGATCGCCTCTTACAGCGAAGCCGTTTATGTCAAGCCAGATTACTCCGAAGCGTGGTACAGTCGCGGCAATGCACTTGTGGCGGTAAAAAGATACGAAGATGCGATCGCCTCCTATGACAAAGCAATTCGCTACAAACCGGATTACGCAGCCGCAATGGAAGCAAAAAAGCGGGCTGAAAGTCAGTTAGGAAACAATCAGCCACAGCCAAAACAACAATAATTGTTAACTAAATTTAGTATGATAGTCCTGGACGCACGGGGGGTCAGAAACCGGGTTTTTTTGCGAGAAAACGCGTTACAGACGGCAAAAACCGCAAAAAACCCGGTTTCTTTGGTCTTGACGATCGCCCAATAATAATGGAAGTAGCTTTTACCGAACAGCAGGAGCAATTAGGGTAACTCGGCGGCTGTCTACTAACATCGGCCAAAAACCCCGATCGCTGAGTGTTTTTACAGCAGCAGTAGCGGCATTTTGATCCGTTGTGTAAGCAATGAATAAAAACGGACGTTGCCCGTAGGAAGCCAACCCTACTTGCGTGCCCAATACTTGCTTGACTTGGCCTGCTAATTCCGGTTGATTGAAGTAATCTACCAACACTGCATAACCTGGGCCCAGAGGTTGCGGATTAAAGGCGAAACTGTCATTTGGGCGATCGGGGGCTGGTATGGCAGAGGCGGCTGGTTCGGGATCGTAGACTGGCAGATTTTGGGGTAATGACGCTGCGGGCGATCGGACTACATAAGCCCTCAATCCGACAACATCTTGGATGTATTTAACCCAATCCCCGGCGATTTGCGAATCGCGAAAGCCACCAATTCGGGTTACAGTATCGTTGATATACCGGCAAACCGTATTGTTAGTATTTCCGGGGAAAGAGCGTTTTGCTTTTTCTTGATCTTCCGGTGTTTTGGTGACAATTAACAGTAGATATTCGTCCGACTGCGGCGGTTCGCAGCTCGATTCAGCTTTCACAGAGGTAGATAAAACTGTCAAAGCTAAAAGAGCGATCGAAGCAGCATAAAATAGGGGAATAAAGACAATATTTTTGTACAATTTTCCCCTAATTTCCGTTAGTTGCTCGGTCGGAGATTTTGCTATTTTGTTCATGCTGTCTGTAGGGATGCGAGGGCATCGGGAATAGTTGCTGACGGTGCTTGAAATTCACCAGTCAGGACATATTCTAATCGCAGTTTCAACCAGGTAATGAACACTGGATCTGTGGAAACAATTGCTGCTGCTGGTTGAGGGCATTTTGCTTTAGCTTCTGCCATTGCCGGTGCTTCTAGAAAAGCGGGCTGTTTGACCAACCAGAAGTCTATTTGTTTTTCTTGTTCGTGGTAGTTGCGAGTTCTTTCTTTGAATACTTCATCGAGTGCTTCTTCTTCTAGCAAAAAGCGTTGGCTGGCTAAAACGTAGTAGTAGGTTTGCATTTTTGTCGTTGTTAGGGGTTGGTAGTTGGCGGTGAATGTCGCCTGTATCTGTGAGTTTTGTCGATTAAGGGTGAATTTGCTCAAGTTGTGGCAGTTCGAGAACCTTAGACTATTGTGCCGTTTACTTTACCTTATTTGTTGTCATTTTGGGTAGGTGCAGCGCCAGTTATGTCTGAAAAATGATTGGTTTGAGGGGAGTTGGGGGAGTTGGGGATTATTTTCTGGGGGTTGATTTTTGTGGAAAATTTAGGTGACAATAGTAAATTAGATAGGGTTGCACGTTGAAGAATTACAAATTATTAAGGCAAGGCAATCTTGGGCTGTCATACCGGATGAGGAGTGGTTTGCATATGGACAGTATTGCGATCGGTATTGCTTGGTGTGTCGCTTGGGGCGATCGGCGATCGCGCTACGGAGATCCCTTCCGTCAAGGGATCTCGCCCCTTATGCCCAACTTGTGGTATTTTATTATTTATACAAATTCCAAGTATTTTGACTTTCTATAACCATTTCTTGCCGCAAATCCCAAGGTAGTAAAACTTCAACTTTTGAACCCAAGGCTCGCAACCATCTGACGACATAGTAGTCTGTAAGTCGGTACTTGACTTGGTAGTAAATATCGGTGCTAGGACGAGACTGAAGTATATCTAAAAGAATCTGTCGATTGTCTGGGTTGGGAGTATATTGTGTGATTAATGTGGCGGCGCGATCGCACTCGATGGCGGTAAAAGTATTATGGATGGCGATTCCTTGCAGGTAGGATCGAGCAAAAGTGCGATCGAACCGCAATACCATCAGCCCTGTTTCCTTATAAAAATCGCAGCCCCAAGCTTCTTTTAACAAATCATTAACTGTTTTGGAAGTTGGCAGGTTATTTTCCCGATATTTTTCCCTTAACAATTGCGGTACGCAGGTATCTTGCCAATCTAGCGGTTCTATACGTTTAGAAATAATGCGATCGAGCCGATATTTGTACCAATTGATATCACCTTTGGGAGTGCTACCATAGCCGCACAAATATTTAGCACGTTCCATAAAGTAAATGCAAACTGGATAAACAACGCACTCTTTAATCATATATTGATGAGCGCTGCGATAAGTTAGCAGCAAAGGAGTGATGTTTCCCGAATCCCACATTTCCTGCAATTCACTTTGAAATTGATCGACAGCATCTTCCAGGGGACTGGATTCGGGTACTAGATAATCAACATATAAAAATACGCGATGATTATCTTCATCTCCTGCTGCTAAAACTTGTTCCGCCAACAAAGGCAAACTCGGATCGAGAAAACTAAACATATCCAGATAAATCTGTGCCTTAGAATTCAAATTGCTCTCAGTATTGGAGTTTTCCGAGCGATCGAACATTGACGGTATTGTTTCTACTCGGCGATAATTCTTACTTCTGCCAGGAGCATTAGCGATTAGTCGCAGCAAATGCCAACTCGCCAGCAAATCGAAATCATTTTGCAGAGATTTGCGAACTTGAGCGAATAACTTTTCTGCCAAGAGTTCGTCTAAATCGATCTCGGAAACTGCGATCTCTTTTCGTAAAAAGTGCCGCCACTCCTTTACAGACACGTCCCATTCGATTAACCACTGTTCCGTTGTTTTGTTGCAAGCACAATTTTGGTCTGTATAGTTGGCAATATCTTCTTGCTTTTCATCTTTGTAATTCTCGCCAAAGAAAGCGGCGCGCCAATCAGCATAGGTAAAAGAATTCGTCAGCGCGTTATATCCTTCGTCGCTGTACAGCCAACTTAACAAAACCCATAACCGGATGGCGCGGGTGAGATTTTGCATTTGGTCGATCGAACCGTTGGCTAACTGTTGTAAAATTTTGGGGTTGGGGGGATTGCGAAAGGTGGTACTCACGGTGGTTTGAGGGATTGGTGTTGTGTTTTTATAGCGTAAGGGCGATCGGAAGCACCCCTTTCCGATAGAATGCCATAATCGGCGTGAAAGTTGAGCAAGACGGAGAGGCAGGCTTTATGAGTACATCTGAGTTCGACAAGTACAAAGTTGACCACCTGTTTTTGCTGATTGGCGAGAACCCTTTGCCTAACTATGTTGCGGCGAAAACCTTGCTAGCAGACGGTGTCAAGCCCTATCTAGTCTTCACCGAACACACTCAAAAACCTGCTAAATGTCTTAAAGACGCATTAGGCTTGAGTGACAACAAAATGGTTCCCTTGGATAACAACGAATCTAATCCTTGGGAAATCAAAAAGAGGATTCGAGACAAAATAAAGGAAATTCAAGATAATCCAGATAATGCACACAAGAAGCAATTTGGACTGAACTACACAGGTGGGACAAAAGCAATGGCTGTCCATGCTTATCAAGCTTTACTTCAGCCTAAACTTGCAGAGCCTACATGCAAGCTTACTCCTGAACCTATCTTCAGTTACTTAGATTCTCGTAACTTAAAGATGCTGATTGACCAGCCAACTAATCCCGTTCCTTTAGATATACCTAAAGATAAGCTTGATTTTTCGTTAGACAAGCTCTTTAAGTTACATGGTTTCAATCTCAGCAAATCACCCAAAACTGAAGTGACACTTAGTGAGTTAGTAGAGGCTATAGTTAAGCATAAATCTGAGTGGCAAAATTGGTGTCGCAAGGTACTGCGTCTAGAAGCCAGACAGAAGATAGAGCTAGGAGAATTCAAAAATACCAATAACGAAATAGAAAGGATTTTTGAAGTTGGTGACTGGAAAAGCGCTAATGAACTTAGACAATTATCCTTGCCTATTCAAGAATTGACCAAAGAAATTACTGATGTTTTGACACAAAATGACTTACTTGATGATAAAGGATGTTTATCCATTCACAAAATAGAACAAGCACGCTTAATACCAGAACCCTCTAAAGATAAAAACAAGAAATATCCCAAAGAAATTTGTAAATGGCTGGAGGGAGTTTGGTTAGAAGATTATGTTTTACAGAAACTAAAAGACCTTCAGGAACAAGAGAAAGAAGAAATTAATAATAATGTAAAAAAAGAAGATGAAAGGTTAATAAATGAATTAGGAATGTCATTTAATTTCCCTGAAAAAGAAAAAGAGGAGCTTGGTCATTTTGAATTTGATGTTGCATTTTTACGAGGATATCAACTTTTTGCCTTATCCTGTACAACTGATACTGAGCCGGGATTATGCAAGTTAAAACTATTTGAAGCTTATCGTCGAGCGCGACAAATGGGAGGAGATGAGGCACGAGTTGCTTTAATATGCTGCTATGACAAACCTGAGAAAATCAAAAAAGGTTTCATGTCTCAAATCAAAGATGATAAGGTGAATGTTTTTGGTTATGGCGACCTTGCCAACTTATCGGAAAAGCTAAAAACCTGGATTCAGGAGGTAGATCGATAATGAATAAATACATTGCATCGGTAATTGATACCGCTGGAATTCAGAAGTACATTTTTGGTAGTAACCGACTGAAAGAAAATGTTGCTGGTTCTTACTTGGTGAAGTTAGCAACTGATGATTGGGTGAAAGAATGTTTGACAAAAATGGGTAATGTTTACATTCCCGATCGCAATCCCAATCAAGCTGAACCACACATTAATGAAAATCCTGAAATTATCGCAGAATTAATCTACTCTGGTGGAGGCAATACGTTTTTACTATTCCGAGATACGGAAGAAAACTATGCCAAAAAATTTACTGAAATTTGGAGCAAAAAGATACTTATTGAAGCACCAGGACTCAATGTTGAAATTGCTCATCAACCTTTTGAATGGAATCAGAGATTGTTACAAGATGTCATTGAAAATGACCTAATCAAAAGCAAACTAGACATTCAAAAAAGAAACCTAAAACCTTCGGCTCCTTTATTAGGATTAGGAGTGACCGTTAGCTGTATTTCTACTGGATTAGTTGCAGTGGAGACACGAGAAATTGATGGACTTGTAAGACCAATATCTAGAGAAGTTGTTAAAAAGCTGGATAAAGTTAATGAAGCTAACAGCGAACTGAGAAAAATACTATTTGATGATCGCAAACCTAGAAAGCGTAACGAACAGTACGATATTCCCCTGGATGTTGACGATTTAGGACGCTCGGAAAACGAAAGCAGCTATATGGCTGTTGTTCATATTGATGGCAATCAGATGGGTAAACGATTTGAAAGTTATGGGAAAAGCCAATCTGATAACCGAGAGTTTATTATGGCAATGCGTAAGCTTTCTTGGGGAGTAAGTGAAGCTAGTCGCGAAGCTTTAAAAGCTGTTGGTTATGCAGTGATTAAGTTAGTCGATGAAGAAAAATTTGAGATTAAAGATAATTACTTACCATTTCGTCCAATTGTGTACGGTGGTGATGATGTCACTTTTGTATGTGATGGACGATTAGGTTTGTCCTTAGCAGTTAAGTTCTTAGAAAAATTTGAGGAATTTACTCAAGACTTAGCTGATGAACAAGGTAAAGCAACAGCTTGTGCTGGGATTGCTATTGTTAAAACTCACTATCCTTTTTCACGAGCTTATGCGTTGAGTGAATCATTATGCAGTCAAGCTAAACAATGGATGAAAAAAGAAACAGACGACTATAAAAAACCATTGTTTTCTGCTCTGGATTGGCATATTGCAGCTAGCGGTTTGTTGGGAACTATTGGTGAAATTAGGGAACGCGAGTACCGCGTCCAAATCCCTGATCTCGATCTACCTGCTTCTTTAACAATGCGACCCATGCGATCGAACCCATGCCAAAATCAGTGGCGTACTTGGGCTGGCTTTTCCCAGGTAGTCAATGATTTTAAAACACATACAGACTGGAAAGATCGCCGCAACAAAGTTATGGCTTTGCGCGAAGTCTTGCGACAGGGAAAGACAGCGACAGAGAAGTTTATACAAGCTTATAGCTTAGAAACTCTACCAGCTTTTCCAGAAGCAAATACCGATCTTGCAAAAAAAGGTTGGTGTAACTACATTCGTGAAGAAATAGACATCTGTGGCTATTTTGACGCAATTGAAGCAATAGATTTTTACACCCCTCTAGAAGAATAAGCAAATGAGTAAATACACTCTCAAAATTAAACTTCTAAGCGATACTACCTTTGGACGTGGAGACGGTGTAGCAGGTTTAGTTGACCAAGAAGTAGAACACGATCGCTATGGATTTCCTTATTTACGGGGACGCACTCTTAAAGGGTTGCTGAGTGAAGAATGCGATAATTTAATTGCTGTGCTACCAGAAGATAGTCAGCGTCAGCACTGGCAAGAAATCGCCAATCGCTTGTTTGGTGTACCGGGAAGTAGCCTTGATACTCAAGCAAAAATTCATGTTGGAGATGCTTGTTTACCTGATGATTTACGAGCAAGCATCGCAGCACAGCTAGATTCAGAGCAAGACAAAAAACGAAGGAATCCCAAATACAAACCTGCTCTAACTTCCACAGATATTCTGGAATCTCTGACTACCATTCGTCGCCAAACTGCGATCGATCCAGAAGATGGCGCACCTATGGAACATAGCTTGCGATCGGCTCGTATAATTCTGCGAGAATTGCCTTTTGAATCAAAACTTTTATTTGAACCTGAGCTCAATAAAGATTCTGAAGACGATAAAGATATGTTAGCGCTTCTGGCAGTGGGGACATTAGCACTGCGACGCATTGGAAGTGGACGCAATCGAGGTCGAGGTCACGTACAATGCAGCCTACATGACTCTAGCAATGAGATTACAAAAGATATGAATTATATCGACCATTTCGGGAGAATCAAATGAAAGCCATTACTTTTTTATTGCATACTCAGCAACCAATTCTAGCAACATCTCTACAGGGAGATCCTAATAGCGATGTATCGTATCCTTATATTCCTGGCAGCATGATTCGCGGGGTTTTGATTGGTCGCTATCTCAATCACCTCAAAAAGCATCATGGATTGCAAGAAGCTGATGATATTCTAGATATTCAGCGTTTCCCAGATGTAAGCCGATTGTTTTTTGACGATGAAAAAACCCGTTATTTGAATGCTTATCCTGCCGATACTAACCGAAAACGTACTTTACCTGTACCGCGTTCTTGGTACAAGGATAAAGGTGTGGAATTTTCTGATACAACAGATGAAGATGTATACGATTTCAGTAAGATTCCAGTTGATGAACGAGAGGAAAATTTATCACCTAAACTCTTAAAGGAAGACTTCTGTACTGTAGAAGATAACGATGTACTTTTTTACAGAGTGAAGCGACGAATCAATATTCACAATCAACGCGATCGTAAAAAAGGTAGAGGAACAGAGGCTAACGGTGCTATATTTTGCTACGATGCCATAGATTTAAGGCAGACTTTTCACGGAATTGTTTTATGCGACTCAGAACAAGATGTTGACACCATTAAATCTTTACTGCAACCAGAAGATATCTGGTTAGGTGGTTCTCAAAGTGCAGGCTACGGTCACACCATAATACAGTTAGTGCCAAACGATAGTGATTGGTATGAAGTAGGAATTGCTCCTCAAGAGCGAATAGAACGAAACGAAAATTTAACGATTACACTCCTCAGTGATACGATTTTACGCAATGACTGCGGACAAGTAGTAGCCGATCCAGAAGTATTACGTCATTTGCTTTCAAAACTTCTGGCTGTCGATATTCAGTTCCAAAAAATCAAATATACAAATGAATCAGGAGAAGAAAAAGAAATAGAAGATAGCATTTATGCTGGCAGTACGATTGTTGGAGGATTTAATCGCAAATGGGGACTACCTTTACCTCAAGCACCAGCTTTTGCAGCGGGAAGTGTCTTTGTTTTTAACAAAGTTAAAATTGATTGTGAAAGAATTAAAATTCTTGAAGAACAAGGGATTGGAGAGCGAAGAGTAGATGGTTTTGGACGATTTGTTGTCAATTGGTTAGATGACGAACAAACTGAATATAAGGCAAAACTGCCACAGTCAGAAGCCAGATCGGTTAACACCACTGAATCTGAACCATTAGCACCAGAATCATTAAGGATTGCTACAAATATAGCTACTAGGATAGTACGAAAAAGACTTGATGAACTGCTGTTAAAGGAAGTTAGTAGTATCGAACTAACCAAAAAAGACAAAATTTCAAACAGTCAACTTTCTCGGTTAATGATTGTAACTAGAAAAGCATTATCTGATCTTGATATCGAGAATGACAAGCCGGAGGCTGAACGTAAGACTATTACAGAAATAGCCGAGCCTGTTCGTGATTTACTACGCAATTTGCCATCTAATGCTCGCAAACAATTTGAAAGCATCAGACTAAACACAGGTGAAAGACTTGATGAGCAAATTGATAATTGGCTGGATTCTTCTGATAGTTGGCTTAATAAATCTTGGCGTAGCGAGTCACAAACTAAAAGTTTTATGGTTTCTGGTAAACCAACTGTGAGCATTGCTAGTGTACTGCAAGGTTTTGATAATTATGTAGCACTAGAATATTCGCTGCGGTTAATTATGGCAGTTGTAAAAAAGACCATGAAGGAGAAAAATAATGACTGAACTGCGTCATAAGTCAAATCGCCATATTGTCAAACGAATTATTGTACGCGGTATTTTAGTATTAGATACACCCACCAGTCTGGGAAGTGGCGATGCAGATAGTCCAACTGATTTGCCATTGCTTCGGGATAGTATCAGTAACCATTCTTTGCTAACGGGTTCATCTATTGCAGGTGCTTTACGGAACTATTTGCGAGAGTGTAATAAAGGATATGGAGAAAGTGACAGACGCTACGATTTAGCAGCAAAACTGTTTGGCGATTTATTCGCCTACAAAAATGAACAGAGTGAAAGCGAACAGAAAAAAATTGAACTCCGGGAAAAAGATACGCAAAGTCTTTTGATTATTGATGATTCTATTAGCACTAAATCTATTAAGGCTGAACTCAGAGATGGTGTAAAAATCGATAGCGTTACTCGTACTGCTGCTGATAAAGCTAAGTATGACTTAGAATTACTGCAAGCTGGGACGAAATTTCCACTTAGTTTTGAACTGCTGATAGAGAAAGAAAAAGAAAATGATGAAGCTAGATTAATTCAAGCATTAGCGATCGCACTCTCCGGCTTACAAAATCAGGAAATTTGCCTCGGCATGAAAAAGCGGCGCGGTTTTGGTCGGTGTCATGTCAAAGAATGGCAGGTTTGGAACTTTAATCTGGAAGATGCAGGCGATCGCACGGCTTGGTTATTATTCGATCGCGAATGTAGCAACAAACTTCCCGTTATTACAGACAAAATTGCCGATGCTTTAGGCGTGGTGTTAGATGATAGAGAAGATAAGCGCGATCGCTTCCTTCTCCACGCCACATTCCAATTAGTAGGTTCTCTCCTGATTCGTTCCGGTCAAGATTTAACCGGACGCGCTCCCGATGTCGTACACTTGAAATCTCATCGTAATAATGAACTAAAACCAGTCTTATCAGGTACGAGTTTAGCAGGAGTATTGCGCCATCGAGCCGAGCGAATTGTTAACACATTGGGCGGTAGTTCAACACTTGTTAATGAGCTATTTGGTTTTGTTGAAGGGAAGGAAGCAAAATCAAGTCGTTTAGTTGTCCACGAGAAAGTTATTAAAGATGCAACTGACTTAGTACAAAATAGAATTGCGATCGACCGTTTTACGGGAGGTGCATATCACGGTGCATTATTTGACGAACAACCTATCTTTGGTTGTGATGAAACTCGTGTCTGTATTGAGCTAGAGTTACGTAACCCAGAAAAGTATGAAATTGGATTGCTGTTACTCTTACTGAAAGATTTGTGGACAAGCGATTTACCTGTGGGAGGTGAAAGTAGCATCGGACGCGGGCGTTTGAAAGGAATTCAAGCAGACTTAATTTGGAATTGTCCACAAAATCCACAACAATGGGAGATTTCTGAGGAAAATGGGAAGTTAAACATTATCGATAAAGCTGACCAAAGGCGATCGGAAGAGTCGGTAAGAGATGAGTTAGAAGTATTTGTTAAAGCACTGTTGGCATATTTAAGAAAGGAGGTAGAAGGATGAAAGATGCGATCGATTGTTCGGGAGAAGTTAAAGAATTTGCGGATGACGATGCTTTGTGCATTTGGCTAGAGGAGCAAGCCAAGTCTTATCAACTACCTTATTTGTTAGCTCATGCTGAGGATGGGGTGATTTGGGGGCGTTTTGATAATGGAAGCTTGACAACTGCTGACAAGGTATTTTATAAACCTGAATTTAAAGTTGACTTTCCCAAGCTGCGGTTATTGACATTGCAACAATGTCGTGTATTTGGTAAAAATGGCGAACTTCTACTTTGGCGGCTTAGCGAGACAAAGTTTAAATGGCGTTTCATCGGGAATCCAAATGAAGATAAAATTTTAGAAAACCAGATTCTTTGGGGAACAAATGGCATCAAGCGAGATAATTTTACCCTACTTTGGGATGGATCTCAGGGACTTAAACACGCTGTACCATTTACTAATATTGAGTTAAAGGGCGATCGCATAGTTAAACCAGTACGTTTGCTCGTACACCACTACATCAAATATGAGGAAGAAACGGGCTTAGCTCGAATCTATCGCAGCCGTCTTGTCGATATAACTACTAAACAGGAGATTAAATAATGAATCCTAAACATTTAGAGAATGTACCAGACAATCGCCGTGCTGTTGCGCCTTACAACTTTGTCGAACTCCCTGAAAAAATAGTTCCAGCCGAGCCAATACCCACACATAACTGTTACCACGATGACCGTCATACTGGTAAAATTAAGTGTACCTTGACTACTTCATCACCGTTGTACATTCGCTGTGGAATGTCCCAGACTGACTTTGCTAAGTTTGGTGGTAAATCAGATGAAGATTTAACTGATGAGGAAAAAAAGGAAAAGCGTGAAATTCTTGCTCCTTTTTTCGAGAACCCTGCTAATCAATATCCAACTATTCCAGGTAGCAGTCTGCGCGGTATGTTCCGAACCATAGTAGAAATTGTCAGCTACAGCAAAATTGACAAAGTTTCCGATCTACAGTTAATTTATCGCGCTTTTGCTGACACTACATCTTTAGGTGAATTTTATCGAGATCGTTTACTCCAAGAAGAGGGACCACGTCAGTATTTATTTCTAATGCAAGCTGGTTATATGGTTCAAACTCAACAAGGTTCTGGCTGGGCAATTAAACCAGCAAAGAATCTCGTTGAAGGAGCATCTTTTGCCAAAATAGAGATATCACAAATTAAGAATTTAGTAAAATCACGTTGGTATGACATCAAACACGCTAGCAAGGTAACTGTTCATGTTGACCCAATGACTTGGCACTCTCACAGAGGAGGATTTATCGAACTTTACTATGCTAAAGCCGTGCCTGCATTTGGACATCATTCTAAATGTCAGGGAGTCTTGGTAGAAACAGGTGGAATGCCAGGAAAGAAAAAAATGGAATGTGTAATTGGTTTACCTGATGATGAAGCAACATTAATTCCTATTCCAGATTATCCAGACTCAATGCTTCAGGATTATAAAGAGCAGTTAACAAAAGAGCAGAAAAATCTACTCTGTAAAGATGGTGTTCTCAAACCTATGCACCCTGTATTCTATCTAATGGAGGAAGGCAAGCTTGTATTTTTTGGACACACAATGATGTTTCGTTTACCTTATAAGGACTCTCTTCAAAACTTTATTCCAGGAGCTAATTATCAGTTTATTCCAGATTATCCGTACAATTCTCCAACTCTCGATCTAACAGAGGCTATCTTTGGGTTTGTTAGGGATACCAAACAAAAAGAAAACCAGACACAAGCAGGACGAGTATTTGTCAGTGATGCCAAGTGTCAACAATCTTCTGCTGAGGACATCTGGCTCAAAGGTGATATTACCAAGCCAATGACACCCAAGATATTAGCTAGTCCAAAACCTACCACTTTTCAGCACTATTTGGTGCAACATAGTGCTGTTGAAAGTGAACTAATGCACTATGCAAGTCAGCCCAATAACGAAACAGTAATTCGAGGTCACAAGCTTTATTGGCATCAGGGAAGTGTTGAGGAAAGTCAGATTGAAGAGAGTAACATTAAAAATATTCAAGAGTCACGCTCTCAGTACACAGATATAAAACCTATTACAAAAGATGTATTTTTTGACTTCACCATTGACTTTGAAAATTTAAGTGGAGTTGAATTAGGTGCTTTGTTATGGGTGCTAAATATTGCTGCCGCTCCAATTTATCGCTTATCACTAGGCATGGGTAAACCTTTGGGAATGGGGGCCGTCGAGATTAGCTCTCAACTTTCATTGACTAACCGTCAAGATAGATATTGTCATCTATTCCAAGATATTGGTTGGGCAACAGGTGAAAAAAATCAGGTTGATATTAATGAAGTTAAAAAAGATTGCTTACAAAGGTTTGAAGATTACATTCTCAATCATACTGACGCAAAACTTAAGCGTTTACATGATGTGCCACGAATCAAAAGTCTGTTAGGAATGTTACAGTGGCCTGGTGTTACAGAAAATTCAAGCCGATACATGGAAATTGAGCGGAAGCAACAACCTTGTATTGGTGAGCTAGGAAAAAATGGTAAGGCAAATGAATATAAAAAGCGCCCAGTTTTGCCAACCTCATCGCAAGTGATAAAAGATAACGAGAAACGGAATTATCCAGGCTCTCCACCACCCTCATCTGGGGGAGGTAGCAATCGAGCAGCTTGGCAACGACCAAAGTGACTAAAACTATGTCAATTAAAAATTATTGTTCTCAGCAAAGATGGAACTGTTAAAAGTGTCAAATGTGTGGATTGATTCGCTTTCCCCATAATAACGATCGCCCCCGCCGCACCCATCCCACCAAAAACGATCGCCCTTCACATCCCATAAGGCTAAACTAATCTAAGTTTTACCACAAAAATTTTCCCCCGTTCATGAACATCGCCTACCTAGTCAACCAATACCCCAAAGTCAGCCACAGCTTCGTCCGCAGAGAACTCCTAGCAGTCGAAACTTGCGGCCTCAAAGTCGGGCGTTACTCCATCAGATCCTGCGAATCCGAACTCGTAGACGGCGCAGACAAACAAGAACAAGAATTGACCAAAGTCATCCTAGGAGTTGGCGTACAGGGCTTAGCGCTGGGCTTGCTCCGCACTGCCGCAACTAGACCAATTCGATTCCTCGAAGCTTTGCGGTTAATGTTCAAAGTTGGCTTACACTCAGAACGCGGAATTATACTGCATCTAGCTTATTTAGC
This sequence comes from Microcoleus occultus BM001215583, assembly GCA_036700105.1. GTDB lineage: Bacteria > Cyanobacteriota > Cyanobacteriia > Cyanobacteriales > Microcoleaceae > Microcoleus. The sequence goes on along the minus strand of JAUBOG010000049.1, from coordinate 6,558 downwards.
AGAAGCTTGCGTTCTTTTAAATTGGTTTGCAGAACAGGGAATCGCGCACGTTCACGCTCACTTCGGCACAAATTCCACAACTGTTGCAATGTTATGCCGCGTCTTGGGTGGCCCGACTTACAGCTTCACCGTTCACGGCCCTGAAGAATTCGATAAGGCTACGATTCTTTCGTTAGAAGAAAAAATTAAGCGATCGACCTTTGTAGCAGCAGTTAGTTCCTTCGGCAAAAGTCAGCTATTTCGGTGGTGCGATCGCGCTTATTGGTCAAAAATCAACGTCATACACTGCGGCGTCGATGCAGCATTTTTAGCCGCACCCCACGTCCCCATACCCGCAGCACCCCGCTTAGCCTGCATTGGGAGACTCAGCGAACAAAAAGGTCATTTGTTACTGTTAGAAGCCGCCAGCAAGCTAGCTGTTCAAGGCTTGGAGTTTAAATTGGTATTTGTTGGAGACGGGCCGCTGCGAGCTGAAATTGAACAGCAGATTGCACAACTCAATCTGCAAAACTATATAGAAATTACCGGCTGGGCCAGTGGCGATGAAGTTCGGGAACAACTTTTAGCTTCGAGAGCGATGGTATTGCCGAGTTTTGCTGAAGGTTTACCCGTAGTAATTATGGAATCTCTCGCTCTCAACCGGCCCGTAATTAGCACCTATGTTGCCGGTATTCCAGAGTTGGTAGAACCCGGTGTTTGCGGTTGGTTGGTTCCTCCCGGTTCCGCAGAAATATTAGCAGTAGCTATGCGCGCGGCATTGGAAGCACCTCTAGAAAAGCTAGAAGAAATGGGGAAAGCCGGAGCAGAAAGAGTAGCGCAACAACACAATGTCGCCTTAGAAGCTAAAAAATTAGTGGCGCTGTTTGAGAGTGCTATCGAGTGATTTAAAAAAGCAATTGAGGACACGGCAATGCCGTTTCGCTACCCAAAATATTTGATATAAAAAGGATACGGCAATGCCGTTTCCCTACCTCAAAACAATCAATATTTTTCGCGATAAAACCAGTAACTGAGGACACGGCAGTGCCGTTTCCCTACCCCAAAATAATCACGAGGTTCCCTAAAATGTCACCATCGCCAGATTAATTGTAGGGACACGGCAATGCCGTGTCCTGACTGTGGATAATATTAATCCCAATCACTTTTTAAGGAATAGCAACTTCTCGCAACAATCGATCGACAATCGTCTTCGCCCTCCTTCCCCCCGCCGGAATCAAACGGTGAGAAAGTACGTGGGTTGCCAAATATTTCACATCATCAGGAGTCGCATAATCCCGGCCATCCATAAACGCCAACGCCTGGGAAGCCCGGTACAACGCCACCGCACCCCGGGGACTCACTCCCAGAGTAATCTCTTCATCCTCCCTGGTCGATCGCACCAAATCCACAATATACTGTTTCAAAGACGCTTCTACCTTGACCGCAGCGCACATACGGCGCAACTCCTGCACTTCTTCCAAAGAAATACAAGGCTGCAAATCTTCAATTGCAAAACTATCAGAAAGCCGCGACAGCATTTGCAACTCTTCCGACTGAGCGGGATAGCCCAAAGTCAAAGACAAAGTAAACCGATCCATCTGCGCTTCCGGTAGCGGAAAAGTGCCTTGATATTCGATCGGGTTCTGAGTAGCAATCACAAAAAACGGGGCAGGAACATTCCGAGAAACCCCATCCACTGTTACCTGCTTTTCTTCCATCACTTCCAGCAAAGCCGACTGAGTGCGCGGCGTCGCCCGATTGATTTCATCCGCCAGCAAAACATTAGCAAAAACTGGGCCGGGCAAAAACTCAAACTTCCCGGTGCTGGGATTCCAAATATTGGTACCGGTGATATCTGTCGGTAACAAATCGGGAGTGCACTGAATCCGCTGAAACTTACCGTCGATCGATCGCGCCAAAGACTTCGCCAACAGCGTCTTTCCCACACCGGGCACGTCTTCCAGCAGTGCGTGTCCCCCCGAAAGCACCGCTACAATTACCAAGCGAATCGCATCCGCTTTACCGACGATTGTCTTCCCTAGATTTTGCTTGAGCCGCTCAATATGTTCTCTCATTCCCTGATTGTTAATTGCTAAATTTTCATTAAACAAGAGTGAAACCACTACATAAAATTGTATTTCCCTTCTTCCTTCTTCGGTATGACATCTAACGCGCGCTTAAAAATCAATCCGTGTATCCGTGTTAATCCGTGTAGTGCCTTCCTTCTTCCTTCTTCCTTCTATCCGTTACATCCCGTACATTGCTAGTTGCCGAACTTCCTTCGCTATAACAGCTTTCTAGCAACATTGCAGTCAGTCTGAATTTGAGTTTTGAGAGCATCCAGAGAAGCGAACTTTTGTTCGGGCCGCAAAAACTCCACCAAACTAGCACTCAAGGTTTGACCGTACAAATCCCCAGACCAATCTAACAAATGAATTTCGATCGTGGGTTGCTGGCCGTCTACCGTCGGCCGACAGCCAACATTCATTACCCCATTCAGAATAGGTAAATCTGATGCAACGCGATCGATGAGAGATTCAGGATTTTTCCACTCGTAGGAAGAACTCGGATCTTTGATTTTTCCGGCTTGATTTTTTACAACTACTTGCACGGCGTACACGCCAAAACGCGGCAAAAATTTTTCCGGCGGTAATTCGATATTAGCGGTGGGAAATCCGATCGTCCTACCCAGCCGCTGTCCTCCTACCACAGAGCCCACCAGACTGTAAGGACGCCCCAGCAACTGATTTGCTCTTTTGAGGTCGCCGGATGCCAGACTTTCGCGGATGATAGAACTGCTGATCCGATCGCCCTCACCGCAATTGTGCAGGGGTGCGAGAGTCACATCAATGCCGTAGCTAGAAGCCAACGACTGCAAATCCGCAGCCGTCCCGGCGCGTCCCCGTCCAAACCGAAAATCAACGCCCACGCTAATTCGACTCGCTTGCAGTTGCCGCACCAGAATTTCCTCGACAAACTCATCCGCCGTCAAAGCCGCCAGTTCTCGATCGAACGGTAACAGCACTAATTGCTCGACGCCCATTGCTTCGAGCAATTCTACCTTTTCTGCCAGAGGCGTCAGCAGTTTTCTGGGTTGACCTGTAAAAAATTCTTGCGGGTGCGGATCGAATGTCACCACAGTGCTGTAAAGCCCATGACCCGCATCAGAATCGCGACCCCAGAGGCTGTCGCCCGCCGAGTCGCTGTTGCAGGTTGCCGGATGTTTGCTTTCCAAATGTTCATTGGTGCCAGGGTTTGAGCGCCAGCTTTGCCCCGAGGCAGAAACCGCTGCAGAATTTGGCCCAAAGGTCGATCGATCTAAAATTGGCTGCACGACTTGTCGGTGCCCCAGGTGCAAACCATCAAAGTTTCCCAAGGCAACAGAAGTTGGAGTCAGAGCAGCGGTACAAGAAGAAGTTACCCACACGCTTAAGATTTTGACACACGAAAGCCTGATTGCGATCGCCCGTAGATTTTAGATTACAGATTAAAGATTAAAGAATCGACTCCACAGATGCAATCTGGGAGCTTGAACTTTCGTCCAAACTTTTTGGTGTTGGGCGACTTAAGCCGGGGGCTTGTGTCTGTCTTTGAGTGAGGTCAGGCCTAACTTAAATTTTAGATTTCCGACCTCAAAACTTGTGCGATCGGCCACCTCAAATCCATTACACAGAAACTTTAGGGGCTTGCGCCGACGCTTCAGACACATCTTTGTTATGAGGAGGTAGCAACTGTAACGACAAACCTTCCCGCGCCATCAAACTGTTCGGGAACCTTTGAGCCACTTGCTCTCCTACCCTGTCTAAAAACTCGTCATTGTGCAGCGGATCGTGGTGAAAAATCACCAACTTTTTGACATTAGCCGCCACAGCCACCTTCACCGCTTCCTGCCAAGTCGAATGTCCCCAGCCAACCCTGCTGTTCTTCTGGGCATAATACTCCTCATCGGTATAAGTAGCGTCGTAGATCAGCACCTCAGCATCCCGAGCCAAATACAGCACATTTTCGTCCAAACGATCGGGAAAATGTTCGGTATCAGTCACGTAAGCAGCCGAATACCCGCGCCAGTTCACGCGGTAGCCTACAGCTTCCCCGGGGTGGTTCAACAAAGCAGTTTCCACCTTAATATCTCCGATTTCGAGCGGTTCACCCACTTCTATGTCGTTAAATTTCAGGTCTGCCCCCATAATTTGCAGGGGTACCGGAAAATTGGGGTGGAGCATTTGGTCGTTGAGCCGCTGCTGGATAGTAGCCTTATTAGGAGGAGGAGCAACTGCGCCGTAGATGTGAAAACAATTGCCCTTAACAAAAGCTGGGATAAAGAAGGGGAATCCTTGAATGTGATCCCAGTGAGAGTGAGTAAAAAACATATGAGCTTCTACGGGCATTTGCGAGAGGAGAGTTTGTCCCAACACCCGCAATCCAGTACCGCCATCGAAAATTAGGCGACTGTCACCCACTCGCATTTCTATACAGGGCGTGTTGCCCCCGTAACGTACTGTTTCAGCTCCGGGAGAGGCTATGCTACCTCTAACCCCCCAGAAATGAACCGTGAATTGGTTTTGCATACTAGACATCGGTTTTCCTGCAAGATTGTTCCGGCGAGCCATCGGTAAAGTGTTTACATATTAATAACGGCTTTACCATCAAACCCAAGCTGTTTGACGGTCGAGTTCCCCACTTATCAAGGAAGTGCCAAGACTCTCGCTTGCGAGGGAATGCAAAACTGTTGGGCTTGACAACTGAGCAAGAAATTACAAGCTAGACTTTGTACGTCTCGATCGCAAATATTCTTGAACTCTCTTCACTAGCCTAACCTCTGCTGAGACACTTTGGGGCAGCACTTCTGTCTTAGTCTAGTCAAAGCCCGCTGTTTTTCCAGCCTCCGCACTTGCCGAACGCGACGAAAGCGGTGGCTGGCGATCCTGCTTTACGGATTTGAACCCGAATGATGGCCCGAACTGCTATCTAGTCGGGTCGATCGCGCGCTACGCGATCCCCTACCCAAATTAGGGTGAATTTACCGAACTCGATCTGCTCCCGTTAATTCAAAAATCTTAGCAGTTTAGGAATGATCTTGCTAGTGTACTTGATTCTCAAACAATTCTCTCTCGATGCAACCACCGAACCTGGAGACTGCTGTCCGTCCGGGGAGGGGGGGAGAGAGGGAGAGGGGAGGGAAAGTTAATTATTGGCCCCGCATTGCTCCGGGCATCGACCGGACATGAGAGCGAAAGCGGTCTCGATTTTGGTTGCACCGGTATTGTTCAAATGTCCAAACGCTCAACAATCATATCACTTCCGGTCGCTCGGACGACCGGAATCTATCCGATCGCCAACTCTTCGCTGTTAGCGTGTCGCGCTTTTCTCAACAATCTCTACTTGCTCTATTTTTGGCAAGGATTTATCGAAATTAGCCCTCGTTCCCGCAGTCGCCAGCGGTATAAATTTCGGGTATCATAGAGCTTGACTAAGTAGCCAAATCTTTTGCTAAACTTACCCATAGTTCACCAGATCGGGCAAGTTATGCCAAAAATCGGCCTAGGTTGATAATTCGGTCTGTTTCGAGAAAAATTCAACAATGTACGCCATCAAAAGAGAGTTAAAACTGAATAACAAAGAAACCTCTTTGATGCGCGGCCTGGCGGGATTTCGGAGATGGGTCTACAACTTTGGGCTAGAGATGGTAATCGCCAGTTGGGGTTTTGAGGGCATTAACCTCAGCGACGCCAAAAGGATTGATACCATCAAACAAGTATTCACCCAAGTAGTCATGAAACAGCCGGAATATGCGTGGATAAAAAAGTACCCATCCACCGTTTATCAATCGGCTTTCATCGCTCTCAAAAAAGCCTTCTTCCGATGGCGGCAGGGGTTAAGTGGCTTCCCAAAGCAGCAAACCAAAAAGAGAGGTGATTCGTTTACCGTTTACAAAACTTCTGGTATTTACCCAGAAAAAGGCAAGCCAGCCATCCCTTTCACCAATCGAGCGGTAATTAAAGCAGGCAAGAAAATTCAACTGCCTGGATTAAAAGAATTCAGGCTCAAGGAAAGAATTGACTTTACTTGCAGTTCGCAGACATTTACAGTTTCTCGCACGGCGGATCGATGGTTTGTCTCTTTCACTTTAGATGCCCAAAAACTTCCACCGATTTATCATCCAATCGAACGAGTTGGAGTCGATATCGGAGTGAAAAATTTAGCTACTGCTTCTGACGGAACTCGTTACGCGATGCCAGTTTCTACGTATCGGGCGAAAACCAAGCTCAGTAAACTGCAATGGCGCAACCGTCACAAGATTTTAGGAAGTAAAAGGTTAGGAATCAAGGCATCTAATAACGCCAGGAGATATTATGTCCTTCTAGCAAGGCATCATGCCAGAATCGGCAATATTCGCCGCGACACAATTCACAAGATGACTACCGATTTGAGTAGTCGCGTTTATTGCATACGGATTGATGATTTAAGCGTTCGCGGGATGATGGCGAACCATAAACTGGCGGGGGCAGTTAGCGACAATTGCTTTGGGTGCATCTCACTTTTGCAAATCTCTGAAAAAAGGGCTAAAATGAAAAAGCT
>JAUBOG010000498.1:0-4876 GCA_036700105.1 Microcoleus occultus BM001215583 | reverse complement strand
TTACAGCAGATTCCACATTTATGAAGTACACCCGCCTATCGTTAATTCCCGGTAGGGACACGGCACTGCCGTGTCCCTACACTTCACAAACCTGGAATATGCTGTATTTGAAAAATGCTATGATTTCTTGTTTGATTAAGTTAAAGACAGTTTATATCGCTCTAACTTCCGAAAAACCATTTAGTGCCAGTAAATAGGTAGTAAGTTCCAGTTATAATCAGTGCGAAACTACCGAAACGAATAATTCCCTCAGAATGGTTCAATAACTGTTTGCTTTGTTTTGCCATTCCTGTAAACAAACTCGCTAGAAAAATCAGGATTGTATACCCCAAAGCGTAGCTAACCATCGTCAAAGTACCTAAAATTTGAGAACCTGTGGCTGCCGCCGCCGCCAGCACCGCAAACAGCACCGGACTCGCACAAGGAGAACTTACCAAAGCAAAGGTCAAACCCACTCCGTAAGGTCCAGCCTTGGGTAGATTTATATCAATTTGCGGTAAGGGCAATTTAACCACTCCCATCAACCACAAACCCATCACAGCCATAATCAAACCTACAACAATATTGATATAGCCTCGATACTCCACCATCACGGCTCCAGCGAAGGATGAAACTAAACCAAACAGACTTAAAATTGTGACTGCCCCCAGCACAAACAAGCCAGCTTTCGTAAAAGCATCCCAACGGGATTCAATTTTTAAAGTGCCGATGTAGCTGAGGTTGACGGGCAATAGCGCCAAAATACAGGGGGAGACACTAGCAATTAATCCGCCAATAAATGCTAAAGGCAACAACACTAATGGATTGGCCGTGTCCTGCTGGTTGAACCATTGCTGATAATGGTTTTCGATGATCGAAATCACCTGTTCGAGGGGATGACTGATGATGGGGCCAACGGTGAGAACCAGAACTAGGGATAGCAATCCCAATCCACCGTAAAACAGCCATTTTTTTGAGATTCTCAAACCTTTAGAAGCGCTTTTTTGGATTGGTGGCTGAGGTATTTGTTCCATAGGTTATTAATTCCTCAATAAACTGTAAATTTTGGCTCGATCGCAGAAACCAGGTTTCTCGGAAAAATCTTGGGTTTTCCAGCTAGATATCTAGGCAGAAACCCGGTTTCTTTGTATTCCGGAGCGACTATTTTTTAGCTAGGGCAGAGTTGAGTACGGATGTGTAAGCAGATTTGTTTGCATTGTTGCGATGCTGGGCCAAAATATTACCCGTCGCCGGATCGATGATAGCAATCATTCCTGTTTGCGATTTGTTTTGAGCGAAAAACGCACCTAATCCTAATTCTTTAGCTTTGGCTTCTGCTTGGCTGGCTTTGGCTCGATCGCTCACATCAAAAATGACAAAATTAACTTTTCCGCTGTACTCCTGCTTCAGTTGGGACATGGTAGGAGCAATATTTTTGCACGCAGGACACCAGCTTGCATAAATGTCAACTACAACCGGCTTTCCTTGCAGTTGTTTCGCCAGAGGTGCGCCGACATTTCCTGCTTTAGACGCGCAGGGATTTTTGGACGCGCAGGGGTTCGTTTGGGCGATCGCCCCAGGTGCTGCGACGGTTCTAGCGGATGTTACAGCTACAAAAGATACTGACATCGCCAGACTGCTCAAACACAAACTGAGCCAAAATGCTGAATGTTTACGCATATTAAACCTCAAAAAGCTAGGATTGTAGTTGCAAAAAAGCAGTGAAATCAGGCTGAAATCTCAAACCAGAAAACTGTCAAACGTAATTGTACGCGTCTCTGGTTTCAAGTTACTTTTATTAAATTCGAGAAAAATGAGTGCCAGATGAATGCCAGATGGGGATTGGATAAAACTTGATGTCGCTCCGGTAATGTTGCTCATTTTTCTCGTAGATTGAAGATCGGGCAATCAATTGCTAGCGATCGAATCACTAATTGAAATAAGTATGATAGGAAAAGACTGGTTCGCGACGGATGATGGGCGGTGCAAGGCTTCTGAGGTTGTCAGTCAGGCTGAAGAGTTGACCGATCCCTATCGGCTTTACCGCTTTTTGACGGATCTGGAAGATGTATTAAATCGAATTGAGGACGATCGCTTGCGACTCCAGGCGATTTGTCCCCTGGTTCGCAAGTTGTTGGCGAGTTCATCTTGGCTGCAAATTTCTCCCCTGGAACCTGACTCCGAAACGGGTTGGGAAGTGTCGGTTTTGTACGATGAACCGTTTTTTCCGCTAACGGTGCAGTTGGTGGCTTGGGCGCCGGGCGTGACTTCGCCGATTCACAATCATGGCTGTTGGGGGCTGGTGGCGCTGCTGGATGGAGAGGAAAAAAACACTTTCTGGCGGCGTTCTTCGACTGCGGAATCTCCAGATAGGATCGAAGCTGTGGGTGATTGTTTGCTCAATCCAGGCGACATCCTGTGTTTAATGCCGGATGCGATTCACCATGTAGAAGCAATGGGCGATCGGTCTACAATTAGTTTTAATTTGTATGGCGAAACAAACTACGATCGGCGGTTTGAGTTTGACCAAATTCTCGGCACTGCGAAAAATTTTTAATTCTTTTCTAGGGCGTGTTTTCACAGTGGGAGATCCCCAGCCCCCCTTAAGAAGGGGGGAGGAAGAATATCAAAATCCCAAATCTAAAATCTAAAATCTAAAATCCTATGAATCGCACTTTTAGAACTATTATTAATTATTTCACAGGCAAGCGAATTTCCACTTCGTCGCTTCAGTTTCGCCTCACTCTAGAATTGGTGGCGCTTTCGATCCTGGCACTTGGCAGTCTAGCGTTTTGGGCCGGCTGGCAAATGGAACAAAATCTAGTAGCCGCGCACAAACAAACGCTGGAATACATTGCGATGCGTTTTCCCGATCAGATTCAGCTTTACAGTGAGATGGGTGCGATCGAAGTTGGGTTAGAAAAAACCATCAATAAAGTTTCGACACCGGGATTATTGGTATGGCTAAAAAGCCCTGAAGGTAAGCTGCTGGCTCATTCTCCCAACCTGCAAATTTCTTCGCCTGAAATCCGCAATGTGGATGCACTTACCGAAGTACCTGCAAAACCGCAGGTAGTTCGCCTTGGAGATCGCGATATCGTTTTGTGTGGCAGCCCCCTGGCACTAAATGGCAAGCCTTTAGGTAAGCTGTATCTTTCTCAAGATATTACTGAAGATATGCAAAAATTATATGCTGGGTTGACTCACTTAGTGTTAGTTAGTATGCTCACAATTGTCATATTAACTATTGCGATCGCCCGACGAATTCGTAAAGCCATGCAGCCTTTAGAGCAAATGAGCCAAGTTGCGAGTGCTATGTCCGCCGATGATTTGAAACAGGCTCAATTGCAACTGCATCGAGCGCCTGACGAAATTCTGGGACTGGCTACAGCTTTTAATCAAATGTTATTCCGCTTATCCGGCGCATGGGAACAACAGCGCCAGTTTGTCGGCAATGTTTCCCACGAATTGCGCACTCCCCTGACAATTGTGCTGGGTTATTTGCAAAGTTTGCTGCGACGGGGAACTAATTTAAGTGCTTATCAAAAGCAAGCCCTAGAAACAGCAACGGCGGAAACCGAACGCACGATTCGGATGTTGCAAGATTTGCTCGATCTAGCGCGGGCAGATAGCGGTAACTTGCACTTTCGGCTGAATCCAATTATGCTGAATACTCTTGTCACGGAGGTAGCGGCGATGAGCCAAAAGGTCAGCAATCGAAAGATTGCTGTATCTATAGCCGATGAGGATATTTTAACCTGTGCCGATCAAGACCGCTTGCAACAGGTACTGATTAATCTGGTAGATAATGCAATTAAGTATTCATCGATGGAACAATCAGTTGATTTAGTGTTAGAAAAAACCGAGAAGTATGCCATGATTCACATATGCGATCGGGGTATTGGCATTCCCCTGCAACATCAAAACCGCATTTTTGAAAGATTTTATCGAGTAGATGAATCTATGACCCGTTCTAGAGATGGTACGGGATTGGGATTAGCGATCGCCAAAAGCCTAATTGAAGGAATGGAAGGTCGAATTACCCTCCGTTCCAAACCGAACGAAGGAAGTATTTTTACCATCATCTTACCTGTTTGGAATCCGCCACTATGACCGAACGCATTCTCTTAGTTGAAGACGATCCCAAGCTAGCAGGATTCATCGAAGCAGAACTCAGCCTGGAAGGATATCACGTCACTGTTGCTAGCAATGGGATTGATGGTTTGACGGTGGCTCGCGATGCACAACCAGATTTGTTGATTTTAGACTGGATGCTTCCCGGAATTTCTGGATTAGATTTGTGTTTGCGATTGCGAAAAACAGGCATTCAAGTACCGATTATTATGCTAACGGCAAGAGATGAAGTACCCGATCGCGTGGCTGGATTAAATGCTGGAGCTGATGATTACGTTACCAAACCTTTTAGTATAGAAGAACTTTTAGCAAGAGTGAAAGCCCGCTTGCGCCGCGCCCATCCTGAAGATCCAGATACCTTGGAGTTTGAAGATTTGACTTTGAATCGCCTCACCCGCGAAGTTTATCGGGGAAAAAAATTAATTGAATTAACCGCAAAAGAATTCGATTTGTTAGAGTTTATGATGCGGCATCCCCGACAAGTGATTACGCGCGATCGAATTTTGGAACAAGTCTGGGATTACGATTTTATGGGGGAGTCAAACATTATTGAAGTTTACATTCGTGCTTTGCGGATCAAGTTAGAGGCTAGCAATCCAAAACGGTTGTTGCATACTGTTCGGGGCGTGGGATATGTGTTGCGAGAATATGCTTAGAGCGATCGCTGGACTCTTTTAAAATACAAGGGCGGGTTCGCCAACCATAGATAATAGAACTCTTGCAAAAATATAATGCACCCCACCCCAACCCTCCCCGAACTCGC
>JAUBOG010000497.1:0-4882 GCA_036700105.1 Microcoleus occultus BM001215583 | reverse complement strand
ATTGGGAATTGGGAATTGGGAATTGGGAATTGGGCATTGGGAATTGGGCATTGGGCATTGGGCATTGGGCATTGGGCATTGGGCATTGGGAATTTTCCCTAATGACTACTGACTACTGACTAATGACTACTGACTAATGACTACTGACTACTGACTACTGACTAATGACTACTGACTAATGATCCGATCGACCAACCAGCGGCCCAGCCACAGCCCGAAACCGGAAGTAGCGGCTAACAGGATAAAGGTGTAGAGTCCGCCTCCAGTGCCGATCGACCTTTCAGCAGCTACCATCCGCGCCACAACTCCCGCAATCACCCCGATCGCCGCCCAAGCCCCGTAAACAGTCTTAGATCCGGCGATCGCTAAAGCATCGCCGATCGCCTCCGCACCAGCCCCGGCAAAAATCCCCACCGTCGCGCCAATCGCCAGCCCGATCGCACCAAAGAGCCCGACGGGGCCGCCAGAATTCGCGCCTAGTTCCGCAGCCAGCCCGCACGTCAAGCCGACAATCCCCCAACACACGGCCGCAACCAACGCCTTCACCCAATCCCCAGAACCAGTTCCCGCCATCAATCCCACCGCTGCCGCCACTCCTCCCGCCCCCAAAACTACAGCCGCGGCCCGAGACTGAGCTTCGGAACTGGCGATCGCCCCCAAACCCGCTCCAACTGCGGCCCAGACTGCCGCCGCGACCGTTCCTCCCGCCTGAAAACCGGCGATCGACCCCCCCACCGCCCCGGCCGAAACCAGCGCCGCCAGCCACACTCTAGGCGTTGCCGCGCCCTCCGCCAGCAAAATCGCAGCCCACAGCCAATCTGCACCGCAGATTAAAGCCCACATCCACAGCGGGGCGGCTGATACCGTCAAAATCCAACCGGTCAAAGCGTAACTCGCCACGGCGACTAGCAGGGGCCGCCAAGGGAACTTTGAATAGTGTTGAGATGGCCGCACTTCCCTCGGCGCGCTTCGCGGTTTTGAGTATTGAGTGGGAAATTCTCTTTTCCTTTTCGGGGTAAGGTTTGGATAGTTTTGAAACAGGCGCGCTTCCCTCGCAACGCGGAGCCCCGGTTGCTTTTTTCCCCGCCGCCCTTGGCGATTTTTAGCTGTAAACCGTTTCTGGTTTTTCGGCTTGTTTTGAGTGGGAATTTTTTTGGAGGCGGATGAAGGGCCCGCTTGAGGGCGCCGGGAACCGCCTTTGCTGGATGATTTTCCCGAACGCCTTCTCAGGGGCTTGGACGGGGGCTCCGGCGGAGGCTGCAGAAACTGTTTGCCGATCGACCTCGGTTCCGGCGGACTCAGAAACAACAGCAACTGTTCGTAAGCTCGATCGATTTCTGTTAATCTTTGTTGAGCTTTTTGCTGCAGGCGGTCGTTGTGTGCAAACCGATCGGGATGCCACACAAAAGCTAAATCCCTGTAAGCGCGATTAATTTCTTCTAGGGAAGCTCCCGGCTCAATTTCGAGGAGTTCGTAGCATCGATCAATGTCACCCATAAGCTTCGATCGGCAGGTGTTGATAAATTTGCGATCGTACTTCACATCTTCTACTATTCTCAGCCAAGCTGCACAGTAAGCCGAGATCCGATCGCAAGTCAACCGTTCTCAAGTCTGCGGGTCATCCTTCGGGTCGATCGATGCAGACTGACAAATGAGTAGAATGAGAAAATCCTTTCGCGCGATCGCCATCTGTGTCAGTGTCGGAAAATCAAGCTCCCACCTTCATCTTAGTTGACGGCCACTCCCTGGCCTTTCGCTCCTACTTCGCCTTCGCCAAAAGCCGAGACGGGGGCTTGCGAACTACGACGGGCATTCCCACCAGCGTCTGTTTTGGCTTTCTCAAGTCGCTGCTGGAAGTCATGGCCGCCCACGATCCCCAGTACATGGCGATCGCCTTTGACCTCGCCACGCCCACATTTCGCCACGAAGCAGACGACACCTACAAAGCCGGCCGCGCCGAAACACCGGAAGATTTTAAGCCGGATCTCAAGAACCTGCAAGAACTCCTCGGCTACTTAAATTTACCAGCCATCACGGCTCCGGGCTACGAGGCGGACGATGTTTTGGGAACTTTGGCCTTCAAAGCCAGCGCCGAGGGTTATCGGGTAAAAATCCTCACGGGCGATCGAGATTTGTTTCAATTAGTAGACACTGAAAAACAAATCGGCGTATTGTATTTGAGTACGGATGAATTAAGGCGATCGGGAAAAGGCAAATCCCAAGAATTCGGCCCGGAAGCAGTCAAAGAAAAACTCGGCATATTGCCAGAACAAGTAATCGATTACAAAGCCCTCTGCGGCGACAAATCCGACAACATACCCGGAGTCAAAGGCATCGGCGACAAAACCGCCCTGCAATTATTGGAAGCTTACCATTCCCTCGACGGCATCTATGCTGCGATCGATGAGATTAAAGGCGCAACTAAGAAAAAGCTAGAAGAAGGCAAAGAAGCTGCCTATCATTCTCAGCGCATGGCGACAATTATTCAAGACGTGCCTTTAGAAATTAACTTAGAAGATTGTCAGTTGATCGGATTTGACGAAGCAGCCTTAATTCCGATGCTGGAAAAGTTGGAATTTAAAACATTTTTAACCAAAGTCAAACAAATTCAAAAGCGTTTTGGCGGCGTTGAAGAAGCAAGTTCGGCAACGGATTCTGTAACGGATTTAACGGATATTCGGAGGGAAGGTTCGGCAGCGGATTTTGTAACGGATTTAACTGATGTTCGGAAAAAGGGAGAAGTTACAGTCTCTGAATTGCCTAACGCTGATAATTCAAGTGATTTTTCCGCTGCAACTTCTGAAAGTTCAGAAGCCGACGATTTATCGTTTTGGAGTTATCCTGACACCCTAGCCGCCCAGCAAGCAAACCAATTACCCATCAAACCCCGGATAATTCAAACAATCGAACAGTTAGACGAATTAGTCGAACTGCTGCAAACCCACACCGACAAAGACTCGCCCGTGGCGTGGGATACCGAAACCACCGCCCTCGAACCGCGAGACGCCGAATTAGTCGGAATTGGCTGCTGTTGGGGAACCGGCGAATCAGATTTAGCTTATATTCCCACGGGACACAAAACAGGCAAAAACTTGGACAAAGCTACGGTTTTAAATGCTTTGCGCCCGATTTTGGAGAGCGAGAATTATCCCAAGGCGCTGCAAAATGCTAAGTTCGATCGATCGATCCTGCGCTGTCAGGGAATCAAACTAGTAGGAGTCGTCTTCGACACCATGTTAGCCAGTTACGTACTCAATCCCGAAACCAGCCACAGTCTCAGCGAATTGTCAAGAAAATACTTAGGCATTGTAGCCAAAAGTTACAGCGAATTAGTACCTAAAAACAAAACAATTGCTGACATCAGCATCCCCGAAGTAGCTAAATACTGCGGCATGGATGTTTACACCACCTTTCAATTAGTAGGTAAACTGAGAGCAGAATTGGATGAAGCTGATAAAGATAGCTTTCCCGGAAAAACTTTGCGCGGGTTACTGGTAAAAGTAGAACAGCCCTTAGAACCAGTTTTAGCAGAAATGGAATACTGCGGAATTCGCATTAATTCAGATTATCTCAAGACACTTTCGCAGCAGCTAGAAAAAAGCTTAGCGGAAATAGAAGAAAAAACTTATCAAGCAGCGGGGAGAAAGTTTAATTTAGGTTCGCCCAAACAGCTAAGCGAAATCTTGTTAGAAAAAATCCCCGATGAGTTTCAGAAAAAGTCTCGCAAAACTAAAACTGGATACTCTACCGATGCCGCTGTCTTAGATAAATTGCAAGGAGATCACCCGATCGTAGACGATTTATTAGAACACCGCACCTTATCCAAGTTAAAATCAACTTATGTCGATGCTTTGCCGCAGTTAGTGCGATCGGATACCGGGCGAGTGCATACAGATTTCAACCAAGCTGCAACTGGTACGGGAAGGCTTTCTTCTTCCAATCCCAATTTGCAGAATATTCCCATCCGCACCGAGTTTTCGCGGCAAATTCGCAAGGCATTTTTACCCGAGGAAGGTTGGCTGATGGTGTCGGCTGACTATTCTCAAATTGAACTGCGGATTTTAGCTCACTTGAGTCAAGAACCCGTGTTAATAGAAGCTTACCAAAACAATCGAGACGTGCATACCGTGACTGCTCAACTGTTGTTTGAAAAGGAAGAAATCACTCCCGACGAGCGCCGGTTTGGCAAAACGATTAATTTTGGGGTAGTTTACGGTATGGGGGCGATCAAGTTTGGTCGATCGATGGGCAAGACTTCCAAAGATGGCAAAGAGTTTATTGCGAAATTCAACCAGCGCTACAGCAAAGTCTTTGAATTTTTGGAAAAAGTTAAAAAAGAGGCGATCGCCCTCGGCTACGTTACCACAATTCTCGGCCGCCGCCGCTATTTAAACTTCCAAAGCGAAAGCCTCCTCGACTTAAAAGGCCGCAATCCTCAAGACATTCACTCCGACAGACTCAAATCTCTCAGCAGAGATGACGCCCAATCTTTGCGCGCTGCAGCCAACGCTCCGATTCAAGGCTCCAGTGCTGATATCATTAAACTTGCCATGATTGAGGTAGACAAAATTTTGCAAAACTATCAGGCGCGGCTGCTGCTGCAAGTTCACGACGAATTAATCTTTGAAGTACCTCCCGACGAATGGGAAGAATTGCAGCCGAAAATTAGAACTGCAATGGAAAATGCTCTGCCGCTTAGCGTACCGCTGACAGTTGACATTCACGCGGGGCAGAATTGGATGGAAACAAAATAGACAGCATCTAACTTTTTGCAAATATATTCGTAGGGGCGAAGCATTCCGGCAGTAAATCCCTGATTCTCATACCAATTTAAAAAAAGAATGCAACAGTATTCTTTTCCCCACCCTTTACAAGGGGGGGC
>JAUBOG010000496.1:0-4934 GCA_036700105.1 Microcoleus occultus BM001215583 | reverse complement strand
CATCCGTTACATCCGTTACATCCGCTACAAAATCCGCTGCCGAACTTCCTTCTTCACATCGATCTTCTAAATACAAAAAACACCGCTCCTCAAAACAGGAGAACGGTGTATAGGGGGTGTTATGGGTTGTTGTCTGGGATTAACCCTAACAAATCATCAGAGGTGCAGATTGGGCCTTGTGATGGTTCAAAAATTGGCACAAACCGGGGGGATCGCCCCCAGAGCGATCGAGCATTACTACTAACCCAACCATTCAACAACAGCATCTTCCTTAGTATTGGTACGGCGTTCAGGGGTTTCGCGCTCGAATTTCATGTGGATGGCGCGGTTTTGTTCGCCGTCTGCTGCTACTGCAAAAATCGGATAGTCGATCGAGCCGTCTTGGAAGGACATTTGGAAGCGGAAAGTGCCGTCAGCATTGAGTTTAATCGGCTGTCCGCCTACGTAAACGGTGGCGTCGGGCTCGGTGGCGCCGTAGACGATCAGTTCGGCGTCAGCGACTAACCAGAATTGGCGGGGGCGCATCGGCGCTGCGAAGCCAACTCCCGACATACCGACACCGGACATACCGACACCGGACATCGTGAGGCCGGACATACCGACACCCGACATACCGACACCGGACATACCGACACCGGACATCGTGAGGCCGGACATGGCGGGAGCAGCCCACATTCCGACGCCGGAGGGGAAGACGTAGGAACTGACAGCTTGTTCGTGGATGCCGACTTGTTGGACGCTCCCTGCGACGTGCTGCATGGAGCCGAAGATGGAACCCGCGACGCGCAAAGCTTCGGCGGATTCTGCCATGCCGAAGATTTGCTCGTAAATGGCGTTACCGTTGCTGTAAGTGGCGGCCGCTGCTGCTGATTCTGCAATTTTCTTGTGAGGGGGAACCAGTTCGGCGAAGGTTTGGCCGCGCAAGTCTTGTTCCCAGTCGAGGGTGATGAATTGGTCTTCGATCCAGTCGCTGGGATAGACGGGGGGGACGCGGACTTCGGCCGATCGCGCTAATACCAACCAGCGGCCGTCGGCGCAGCGGTAGCCGATGTCGATCGCGTAATCCCGATCGCTGACGGGGATTGGGACGTACCATTCCCGCGCCAGTTCGTCGCAGGGATATTCTTGAATGCTGTGCGGGCTTTGAGTTTCCAGGTTAACGTCTGTAACGTCGTAAATCCGCAGGGCGAGTTGCTGTCCGCCTTGGCGGCGCATTTCTTGTTTGCGATCGTTAGAAATATCCCAGTAGGTGTAAGCCCATTCCGGGTCGCGCGGCATCAAAACAACGCGACTTTCGCCGTAACCGTTGGGTAAATCTGCTAAACCTTCATCGACAGACGACAAAGAACCGCCTGTTCTATCTTCTTGACCCAGTTCAAACTTTGCTGCTTCCACTGCTTCTTGTGCCTCTAGTTTGCGAGATGGACTGTACGAAAATTTGGTGCGCTGAATTTCTTGAATTGATGCCAGAAGTTGCGATTTCCGCATCCGGCTGTAGCGAGAGACTCCACATTCGCTAGCAACTCTGCGCAGTTGCCGCAAAGTCATCTCTTCTAATGGTGGGCGTTCTTTTGCCATGAGTTTTTTCTCCACTTATTTGAGATGGCGGGTTAGGTTTTTCTGACAACATACATAAATATGTTGACTTTTTGAGTTAGAAACTCTTTGTAAATGCAAATATGCTCGAGCTTCCGAATCTCTCCAACCTTTGAAGCCTTGCTTGTTTTCACTCGGTTTAGTCCCCAATTTTGGGGCTACAACTTGTTGGCTTCTGCGCGCACCGTCCGATCTGAATAAAACTTTATCTGTCGATTCTTGATTGACAAGATCGATTTTGTTAGTGCGATCGGTGCTGCTAGCAACGCTGTGCTGGCAGCACGCGCGCTGTGTGATTCCCAGAGCTGCTCAATCGAAGCATTTCTTTGGGATCGCTTTGTCATGACTTAATGTTGCAGACAAGTTGCGGTCTGGTCAAGGGGTCTTTTGCCTCAATCCTGGGTACTTATACGCATTTTCGTGATTTTGGGGATCAATATGTCAGGGAATTTTGACATATTAGAGGCGGGCGGGATCGCTAGCGCAGCAAATGTCAGAGTTTGATGACATATTCTGGGACGGGGCTGTGGATGGGTTTGCAGGGTGGGGGCGTGAGGCATGAATCAAACTTACCTAGCTAACTCTAATTTTGGCTCCCGCTTGTTTAAATGGTAACTAGCGCTTTCTTCGAGCAATTGACGAACAAAATTAGGTTCTTGGGAGTTTAATGAATGCAAAATATCTCGATACAAACGACAAGCATCATCATCATTTAAAATGCGGCTGTGAAGGATTCTCGTCCATTCAGAGCCAACGAGCATTAATTGCGGTACAACTGTCACAAAAGCTTGAAGCTGGGCTGACACATCAAAAGATTCTAGAAAATGAATCAAACCAAACATGACTTCTGGCTGTTCGCAGCGATCGTCTAAAATCAAATGTAAATCTGGCAAATGTTCATTTTGAGGACGATCGGCAAGTGAAGCTAAAGCATTTTCAAAAGCTGTAACTTCATCAGGCGATCGCATCAATTTATTTGCTTCTAAAATGTTAATTCATATCTTTTCCTTCATCAGCTATTACCTTCCTCGTCTGATTCACCTATTATCGGTTTTTGAGCAGCGTGTCGCACAAAAATAATCTGAACGCTATCATCAACAATCGTAAACAGAATCCGATAGGCATTTCGTCCCTTGCCGTAAACCAGTTGTCTGATTTCTTCGTCAAAAAAACTATTCTCAAATGCTAAGGAACAACGATAAGGCATATTTTCTAGCGATAAAGTAGCTTTATACAATCCTTCTAACCAACTTCTAGCCTTCTGAGAAGAATGATTGCTGCTCAACCAAAAATAAGATTCCTCAATTGCTTTTTGCGCTGCGGGCTGGATAATGACTTGATATTTCTGATTCATGGCGAACTGTCTAACTTGTCAAACAGTTGATTGAAAAAATCTTCCGTTTTTTTTCCTTCCCCTCGATCCATTTGTTCTAATCCCAGTTTAATTCCCTTTAAAGTCTCCAATAACTCAAAGGCATCTAAAAGCTTCTGATAGGATTCAGCATCCTGAACAACTAACTCAGCTTTCCCGTTGACAGTTAGAACCACAGGATGTTTGGTTTGCTTGAGCCGCTGCACAAACTCAGTGGTATTGCGTTTAAAATCCGTGAGAGAATGTATGTCTTTTGAAAGGTTTATCATAAATAACATTAAATTAGCATCTGATTTAATGTTAAACTATACGTGCGGAGTTTGTCAATCTAATTTTTAGAGTAAAAAAGATTGTGACACAATAGAATAGGTAATAGCCATCGCGAAACCGCACAGTATGCTCAAAACCACTATTACCATTCCCCAAACCTTCAAAGTAACTCACGAACAGTTCCAGCAAATTGCTGCCGTCAACCGTGACTTAAGGCTAGAAAGAACTGCTTCAGGAGAATTAATCGTGATGCCGCCCACTGGAAGCGATACAGGCAAACGAAACTTAGATATTTCAGGACAACTCTGGCTGTGGAATCGCCAAACCAAGCTGGGAATAGCATTTGACTCTTCTACCGGTTTTCAATTGCCCAATGGGGCCGATCGCTCTCCTGATGCTTCCTGGGTTAAATTAGAACGGTGGCAAACTCTCACACCCAAAGAACAAGAAGGTTTCGCTCCCATTTGTCCGGATTTTGTTGTAGAATTGCGCTCTAAATCTGACAACATGGAACCGTTGCGAGAAAAAATGCGAGAATACATCGCCAATGGAGCTCGTTTGGGTTGGTTAATCGATCGCAAAAACCAGAAAGTCGAGATATACAGAGAAAATCGGGATGTGGAAATATTAGATAATCCCACAACTTTGTCCGGGGAAGATGTATTGCCGGGATTTGTCTTAGATTTAACAGATATTTGGTAGTAACATCGAAACATTCACCAACCGCAATATAATGAATTAAAGCAGTACATCGATTCAAAATCTCAAATCCCATGCCCCTAACGCTTTACAACAGCTTGACCCGCCGCGAATCACCTTTTGAGCCGATCGAACCACCAAAGGTGCGGATGTACTGCTGCGGCGTTACGGTGTACGATTACTGCCACGTCGGGCACGCCCGCGCTTACATCGTGTGGGACATGGTGCGCCGATACTTGATGTGGCGCGGATACGATGTTCGCTACGTGCAGAATTTTACCGATATTGATGACAAAATACTCGATCGCGCCCGCGAAACAAATTCAACAATGGAAGCCGTAGCCCAACGCTTCATCGACGAATACTTCGCAGACATGGACAAGCTGAATATTCTCAGGGCCGATGAATATCCCCGCGCCACGCACACAATGGACGGTATTAAACGGCTGATTCACGAGTTAGAAAACAAAGGTTTTGCCTATGCGAACGGCGGCGACGTTTACTACAATGTGAGGA
This sequence comes from Microcoleus occultus BM001215583, assembly GCA_036700105.1. Classification (GTDB taxonomy): domain Bacteria; phylum Cyanobacteriota; class Cyanobacteriia; order Cyanobacteriales; family Microcoleaceae; genus Microcoleus. Next base: position 481 of record JAUBOG010000496.1, on the reverse strand, counting down.
AGTTTGCCGACTACGGAAAACTTTCGGGTCGCAAGTTGGAAGAAATGCAGGCTGGGGCTAGCGGTAGATTGGAAACCGCAGAAATAGAAGCTCAAAAAAAGCAAGATTCCTCCGATTTTGCCCTCTGGAAAAGCGCTAAACCGGGCGAACCTTTTTGGGATTCATCTTGGGGAAAAGGTCGCCCCGGATGGCACATTGAATGTTCGGCAATGGTGCGCGATTGCTTGGGCGAAACAATTGACATTCACTGCGGCGGTTCCGATTTAACTTTCCCGCACCACGAGAACGAAATTGCTCAATCTGAAGCGGCGACTGGGAAGTCCCTTGCTAATTATTGGATGCACAATGCTTTTGTGACTGTCAACGGCAGAAAGATGTCGAAGTCGTTGCACAATTTTATTACTATTCGCGATTTGTTGGAGGGGAATTGGTCGGGCGATATTGAATCTGACCCCCCCCAGCCCCCCCGTGGTAAGGGGGG
>JAUBOG010000495.1:0-4942 GCA_036700105.1 Microcoleus occultus BM001215583 | reverse complement strand
ACAGTGCGAGCATCTTGCTCGCGTAAAATCAGCAAATCATTTAGGATTGCTATATCATACCACGAAAGGACGACTGACAGTTGACCCTTCGGCTACGCTCAGGGCAGGCAATTGACAGTGGAGAGCGGACTGTCAACTGTCAACAGTAAGGTGCCTCGCTTTAAGATTGTCGATCGAGGTTTGAGATGGTTGGTGGCGACGCACCCTACAACTATCAACTGTCAACTGTCAACTGTTTAATCATTCTTTGTTTCATATCCTTCGCCGCTAAAGCATAACCGCCATCCGCACCGTCTACAAAATGCACTTGCTGGCCGTTGCGTTCAAACACCAAACAAGTCATCAACGCCCTGTCAGCAACGTGCAAACCGTAAACCAGCTTGCCTTCTCGGTAATTCTGTTCCAAATACTCTGTCAATTGCGATCGCTGCCACGCATTGCCCGAAATTACCATTCTCAACATATCATCAAATTTGCGGTAATCCGTAGCTGCGATCGCAATATCTTTATAAACTCCCCAATCTAACTCTTCTGTCTTAACTTTCAAATTCATTAGCAGCGAACCAAGCGCCGTCTCTAACTGTATTTTTGACAAATACATCTGGCGTTCTAACCAATTAGCATTGCTCGCCCTAACTAAAGTTTCTTTAACCAAGTTTATACTATTAAGTGTTAATTTAAGATTTTCAGTAACGACAGGATTTAAACAATCTTCTTTGCCGTAAATATATTCAATTTTTTGGATAACTTTTCTATAAATTAGATGGCTCTCACGACCGAAATCTTCTCGTACCATTACCAGCAGCGTGACTATTTCCCCGTACTTGCTGGGAATATCCTGCCAGCGGCACTCCAATCCCGAAAAATCGGCTGTTGGAGAAACGCCATTATTGTTATTTTTAAAAGTGTAAATATTGCCAGGGACCGGGTCTTTAATCAGTTCCGCAGCACGGGTTAAGCCGCCGCCGATAAAAACAGCTTGGCTGTAATTTTCCGAAACTTTAAACTTAGCTATTTTAACCGGATAATTAGCTGCCACCACAACTTTAACCGGGACGGCACCAACTCGCAAATCCAGGTCGAATTCAGTTTTAGCCATTTGTTGAGCGGCCAGCAAAGCAATCTTAGCCGCGGGCAAAAGCGATCGCCCAATTAACAAAGAAGCGCCATCGCCGCCAAACACAAACGGAATTTCAGTTTTGCCCGCTACATTCAAAACAGCAACGATCGAACAAGCCCCCAATAAGTTAACTTCTTTGTAGCGTCCAGCTTCAATCGCTTTTGTAGAACCGCGAATATCTGTAACAAGAATGTACCAGTCATCCGGCACGTCAACAAAGTTTTCGGGTTCAGTAATATCGCGAAAATTATCAAGTAAAGGTAATTGGGAATAGAAATTTTCAGAATTCATGTTATGATTTTCCAGATTTACTATTAAACTTAGTGAAGCCTTTTAGCACTAGCGCTTGTAACTATTTGTGTCTGAACCGCAGAAGCCCTCTCGTTCCCTAGCAGGCATTGCCGGCATTGTCGCAGTCGCCACTCTGATTAGCAAAGTCTTCGGGTTAGTGCGCCAAATTGCGATCGCCGCAGCCTTTGGAGTCGGTGTCGCCGTCGATGCCTACAACTACGCCTACGTCATCCCCGGTTTCTTATTTATTTTGCTCGGAGGTATTAACGGGCCATTTCACAGCTCCATAGTCAGCGTTTTAGCCCGCCGCGACAAAAAAGAAGCAGCACCCTTAGTCGAGACTATCACTACTTTAGTTGGCGGCTTGCTGCTGTTAGTGACGATCGCATTAATTATTTTTGCCGATCCGATGATCGATTTGGTAGCACCCGGATTGAGTAAAACACCGCAAGGTTTTGAAATCAAAGCGATCGCCGTGCAGCAATTTCGGATCATGGCACCGATGGCATTGCTTTCCGGCTTGATCGGCATCGGTTTCGGCACTCTCAACGCCGCCGATATGTATTGGCTGCCATCAATTAGCCCTTTATTTTCCAGCGTTGCACTTGTCGGCGGTTTGGGAGTTTTGGCACTGCAACTCGGAGACAAAATAACTCAGCCAGAATACGCACTAATTGGCGGCTTAGTGTTAGCTTGGGGAACTTTAGCGGGAGCAGTTTTGCAGTGGTTGGTGCAGCTAACGGCGCAGTGGCGCGCGGGCTTGGGAAAGTTGCGCTTGCGGTTTAATTTTAAACGCCCCGGAGTGCAAGAAGTAGTTAAGGTGATGCTGCCTGCTACTTTATCCTCGGGAATGCTGCAAATTAATGTCTACACTGACCTTTTTTTCGCATCCTACATCCCTGGTGCTGCGTCTGCCATGAGTTACAGCGGCTTGTTAGTTATGACGCCTTTAGGCATTATTTCTAATGTGATTCTAGTCCCATTTTTGCCGATATTCTCTCGCCTCACCGATCCGAGAGACTGGCCGGAATTAAAAGATAAAATCCGTCAATCTTTAATTTTAACTGGCGTGACGATGCTGCCCTTGAGCGCTTTAATGGTGACGCTGGCAGGACCGATCGTGCGAATTGTTTACGAACGCGGTGCTTTTAATCAGTCAGCCTCGCAGTTTGTAACGCCGATATTAATGGCTTACAGCATCGGAATGTTTGTTTATTTAGGGCGCGACGTTTTAGTAAGAGTATTTTATGCTTTGGGAGACGGAGAAACACCTTTTCGCGTCAGTATTTTTAATATCTTTTTAAACGGTCTGTTGGATTATTTATTAGTCGGAGCTTTTGGCGCGCCCGGATTAGTTTTGGCGACGGTGGGAGTGAATCTTGTTTCGATGATTATGTTTTTATACTTATTAGATAAAAAGCTGGGCGGTCTGCCTTGGGGCGAGTGGAGTTTGCCCTTTCTGGGATTAGCTTCTGGCAGTTCTCTGACTGCTTTCGTGGCTTTGGCTGCTCTGCAAGGATGTCAAAGAGTTTTGGGTACTGAAGGTTTGCTGATTCAATTAGTGCAGTTGAGTGTGGCAAGTTTCGCAGGGTTAGCAGTTTTTGCGGTGTTTTTAAGTCAGATGAAGTTGCCGGAAGTTGAGATGTTTGCCGATCGCATTCGCGGCCGTTTTGGCAAGTAAATCGTTCAAGCTAACACCGAAACTACCGCGATTAATTGTAGGGAAACGGCACTGCCGTGTTCTGATTTCGGGTAATATTAATTCTGACGCAACCGGAATTGATATAAATCGTTGAAGCTAAGACCGGAATTTGAGGTGAGAAGTCTCGATAGACAGACAAGACTTCGCGATTTGCCAGGTTTACAAAGCTAGTAACCCAACATCTCGTGAATGTTGCCGTAGTCGTTAATGGCGTACTCTATTTGCAGCATCAAACGGGGTTTCTCGGTCGGCCGACTTCCTTTATGAAAGCAAAGGGGATTTTCTACAAAGCCGAAACCAGCTTTTCCGCAGACATTTACCACATTTTGGGCACCGTAATATTCAACAATCTTTTCGTCTTCGATGTCTGCGCAGCGCGTGCTCACAAGCTGGTGGAGAAACTTTTTGCCCTTGTGAGTTCCGCGAATGTAACTGTGCGCGCCGCTTGATAAATCAACATCGGTTAGGTAGAAGAAAAATTTTACGAACCGATAGTCGTCTAAGTCGTAGTGAAATACTTGAGCTGCTCGGCGCTGCTCCACATGGCTTCCTCCAACGGGAAAACTCCACGATATTTCGCTTCCCATGTGTACTGGTTCGGTACCTAGAAATTTAGCTGCAATCGCTCGAATGCCGGGATCTTCGATCAATTTTTTGACACTTGAAGATAGCTTGGTGTTGCTCATGTAGCTGCAAACGCGGGCATCTTTCGGTAAGCCTGCATTGACTTGTTCTGTTCCTGTATAGCGACAGGGACGGTTCAAATCTCTGTTAATGTAGCCAACTGTAGAACTGGCAAAATTCAAAAGTTCTTGAACTACATCTTCAGGTAGCTGGAAACCCTGATAGCAACTGTCTGTTTCGATGGTTTCTGCGATCGCATTTACATCCAACTTCCCCAAAATCGAAGCTTCTTCAGAGTGAATTCCATCAGATTTAGTTGGACGCTTCAATAAGATTGTCGCCCAGTCGCGTACAATCTCGAAACGAGCCAATTTTTTCATCAAAAAGACTCGCGGATCTTGGATAAGACCTTGATAGCTTTTGAGGCAATAGGTGGCAAGCTTATACCAAATTATTGCTGGATATTGAATTAGGGTTGTATTCATCAGTAGTGTATTGTTTACAACATTTGTTCTTGTAGCTTGCACTTTTGATGGTTGAAGGTTTTCTTGTTTGCAAGAACATTAATACAAATCTGAACGTTTACAAACGCTATTACCTTAACACAATTATTTTGCTTGTCAATCCCAAGCTCATTTCTATAATAAGTTTTTATTTATTTATTTGCAAAATTTAAATTAGTTCAATCAAGTATAGTTACAGATAATTTTTTGCTGCGATTACTCGCTAATACAAAGCAGAGTTTGATGTGTTGCTTATATTTTAAGAATGTCAGGATTTGCGATCGCCGACAACTGCCTTCAGCCAGAATCTTTGGTGAGGGGCGAATAATCGGCGATCGCCAATTGGGAGTTTTTGCCATTTTTGTTAGTCAGATGAAGTTGCCGGAATTTGATAGGTTTGCCGATCGCATTCGCGGCCGTTTTGCCAAATAAATATCGGAAATTTGCGGCAGATTCAAGGAATCAACAAAAGTGCGAGATCCCTTCATTAAAAAAAGATCGCAAAGGGATCTCGCCCTTAAATCCAAACCAACACTCCGAAGCGTTCTAAAGCGTTTATCCGCCACCATCAGCGGTTACAATTCCAAAGTAATTAACTGAGCAATTTCATCCGTTTGAAAACCCAAAGCCATCGGCTTTTGCACTGTCGGAATCACCTGCACATCATACAGTTCCGTAACAATTCCTTCAAACCGCAACCAA
>JAUBOG010000494.1:0-4949 GCA_036700105.1 Microcoleus occultus BM001215583 | reverse complement strand
TTCTTAAGGGGGGTTAGGGGGGATCGGATTCTACGGGGTCTCATAAAAAATTGGTATCACTCATAACTCATCTCGCACCTTAGCTAACAAACCAATTTTCTATTTTCAAACCATCGAAACCTTGAAAATCAGAAACGTTATTAGTAACTAACACCAAATTATTACAGTAAGCAATACTCGCAATCTGCCCATCAGCAAACGCAGGAGTTTTGCCTACCTTAGATAATCTAGCTCTTTCCTGTGCGTGCCATTGTGCAGATTTTAGATCGTAATCAAGGATTGGCATTTTTAGGGGGATTTGACTAATATAAGCCAAAAGCAACTGACTTTTTTTAGATTCGGCTAAACGCCAACATCCGTATAAAAGTTCATGAATGACCACGGTCGCTGTCCCAACCTCTCGTTGATGTTCGCTAAGCTTTTGGGTCACGTTAACATTAGGCTCTAGGCGAGTCGCTTCCGAGATAATATTTGTATCCAATAAATACTTTAAACTCATAGAACAACTTCCCGGCCAACAGAACGATCGCGCAAATCGGCAAAATCGGCATCCTCAAAAGTAATTCCTTCCTGTTTCATTACTTCTCTAAAATTCAAGACCATATCCCAGAAGCCCTCAGAGTTTGTTTCCTCATCCTCCAATAAATATGATATCAAATCATCAACGCTTCCCCTCTTTGCTGTCCCATTCTTAAAAGCTTGCATCACCTCCTGAGCATTCGCCAAAATTTCAGCCCGCCGATTCTCAATCCGTCGCTTGCGGATTAACTCAAACAACTGCTCCCGATCTTCTATTGATAAACTCTCGACTTGATCGATAATTTCTTGTAAGGTCATCATACAGCCTCCTATAAACTAAAATCAACGAAATATTTCGCCTCCACCAAAACCCGATCGCTAATCAAACAGCTTAACCCCTGCACTGACTTACAAAAGCCATTAACATCGCGATCGCTCTCGAATGCCACCTTTTACTATATTATACTAGGCGGTTAGAGCGCTGTAAATTGCTGAAACCGTTGATTTTATTGCTTCTTGCTTTTTTCTTCGGCTATAGTTACTGCCAAGCTCAAAAGTTAAACTTTTAGTCAAAAACTGCGTAATGTCTGGAAATTCGCGATCGCCCCGTCCCAAAACCCCGAATTGGCAACTGTCAATCAGAATCGCCGTCGCCGTAATTGCTGCTATCATTGCCTTCAACATTCCTCACTCCTTATTTCCCGTGTTTAGAGAATCCGTATCCCAAGCGGCGCCGCCGCCCGAAATCCAAAACGTGCTCGCCGGTAAGCGCAAAATTGTGACAGTGGGCGACAGCATCACCGAAGCCGGGAAATACCCCGGAGGTTACGTTTGGCTGCTGCAACGCTATCTGAATGCGCTTTATCCCGCGAGCAAAATCGAGATCGTCAACGCCGGAATTTCCGGTAACAAGGCGAGTGATATGCAAGCGCGGTTTCAGAAAGATGCGATCGACCAAAAGCCAGATTTAGTCACAATTAACGTCGGAGTAAACGACGTTTGGCACGCTTTCTTCGATTTCCAAAACAGCCAATTTCACCCGCAAGGCAACTTGCCGACGGGAGTACCATTGGCAGAATACAAAGATAAATTAACTCAAATGGTGCTGTCTGCAAAAGCCGCAGGAATTCGAGTCGTGCTGCTTTCTCCTACTCCAATCCGCGAGATTCTCGACGGCCCGGAAAATCGCAGATTGCAAGACTATGTTGCCGCGATGCGAGAAATTGCCTTGCAAAATAAGTGCTTGTTTATCGATTTGAATGGACCTTTTCGGGAAGTTATCGGTACCTATCAAAGACACGCAGGTAAAACCCTGAATTTGTTAGCCGCAGATGGAGTTCACCCCAATCCGTCGGGATATCGCATTATTGCTTTTACTATTTTGCGCGGTTTGGGAATACCCGCCAAGGATATTGAAAACTTGGAAGTCAAAAATTGAAAAGGAGGAAGTTCGGCAACGGATTCTGTAACGGATGTAACGGATTAACGGATGTCAGGAAGAAGGAAGAAACAGGATTTTTTCCGTTTCCCGCTTTGAAGTCATCGACACATAACCTTATGCTACCGGATTTGATATTACCCGGCGATTGAAATCGCGGCTACAGAAACAAAACCCACCTCCGTGGGTTGAAGAATGAAGGATGGATCTTCAGTCTGCGGAGGCAGACTTCGGTTGTGTGCCCGTAAACTCTGCGGTTTCTAACCGCCGGATTTGAGATCATTCAATCGGCGGATGATAGCGCTTCAACCAACAGCTACCGATAATCACCAGCGCCACCACCACAATAATTTCCGTCCAAAAAAACGAAAGGAAATCGCTGGCAGTTCCCACCGGAGGTACTCCCGGCTGGGCGTTGCGAATTGCGGGAAAAGCAAACAGCATCACACCAGTCCAACTCAGCATTCCGACTTCCGGCAACTTGCCGGATTTCATCACTTTTAATGCTAGCAAAAGCGCCATAATTGACAGCACCCACATGATGACAATAATCACCAATGCAAAGAATCTAACCGGAATTGAGCGAGTTGCAGCAACATCGATATAAATAAAGATAGATGAATTCTCTTCCATCGGTTGATAACTGATGTCAAAACCGGGAACATCGGCATGGAAATTGAATTCCAGCGGCACGGGATTCAGTTCAAACGGAGCAAATTTTTTGCCTATAGAAGCCAGCGGATCGATCGAGATAGCTACTTTAGCAATGTGCTTGTCAAACGGATAATTGTTAATTTTGCCCTTGACTAAGTTGAATTTTAATGCAGGCACAATCATCGGTTTGCCTTCTTTAAAATTGATTTCAGAGTCCTCTACATTTGCGCCGTTAACTGTCATTAACAAATCTTGAGCCGGGTAAGTTGGCCCTTTTTTATAGATGCCTTTGAGTTCAAACTGCAAGCGGGTTTCTAATTCGTTTTTAATCGGATCGACTCCGATTACAGTCATTTTGACTTCCACTAAGCCTTTGGGGGGTGCAGCGGTGTCGGGAGATGGCCTGTAAGGCTCTTGGGCATTGGCATTGTGAGAGTAAATAGATAAGATAATTGCCAAACTCAGGGCGATACTGGAAATTAAAATAAGTATTTTTTTGAGATGAGATTTGTTGACAGTTTGCATTTATTATGAATATTAGATACAGCAGGAGCCAGGAGTAGGGAGTTAGTTTCACCTTATATTTTGCACCATTTTGATGAACAGGCTTTCCGGCCTGTTCCACAATAAGAATTATGTTTGGTGGGGTGGACGTTCTGCCCGCCCCTCAATAGATTAAGGAAGCAATACGTTTGGTGTGAAACTTCCGTGCAAACCGTAGGGAATGTGCTGTTTTAAATGCAGGCGGGCTACGGGTTCTTTGGTGATGTCGCGAGCATCTAGAATCGCTAAGGTCGATCGGTGATTAGCTGCATCATACATCAAAACTAGCAGCCAGCCGTCATCCTCAGCCACAGCACCGGGACGGGCTACAAACACCGGTTCCCCCGCAAAACCGCGCGGGGCGGCACTCCAAATTTGCCTTTCACCAGTCAGGAAATCTATTTTGAGAATAGCTTGCAAAGGCGCATTTCCAGTCGGAGAATCAGCCGCGCCGATGTAAAGGTATCGGTAAGGCTGTCCGACATTATTCGGGTGCAAAGTCGGAAACTCGCAGCACCGAGTTTCAATTACTTGATGCTGCACAGTTTTGTCTTGTAAGTTTAGCTGAAAACGCCACAATTCTCCGGCGGGAATGGTGTTAAAATCAATCTCCAGAAAATCGCCGTCATGTTCTACTGTTGGAAATGATTCGTAGCAAACTGAATCTACAAAAACTTCGCCTGCTTCTTCCCACGCGTTGCAGTGGTGGAAGACAAAACAAGGTTCCGTTTCTAATATCTTCACCTCGTCAGTGCCGTTGCGGGGAATTAAAATTGCTTGCGTTGGCTTGTTTGGCGAAAATTGAATGCACTGGGCTGCACTCCGAAATCCTAACAAGAAAAGTATGGGATTGAAGCTGACTGGATTTTGGAAAAATATGCAGTAATTCGGGGTGATTACCATGTCGTGCAGGAAGGCAAAACCCGGTATTGCATGGGCGTGTTTCTGCAATAGTTTGCCGCTTTCGTCGAATTCGTAAATCGTGATGGTACTCGACAAACCGGGCTTGACGGAAAAGTTGACTAATCTGTCTCCGGCTCCGTTTTTGCCTTTTTCAATTCTGGGGTGGGCGGCGAAGGCTTCGCCGGGTTCCAAGATGCCATCTAGGGTATCTAAACCGAGGGTTTCTAGGGTGCGGGGGTCGAGTCTGTAGGGCTGTGCTGCTTCCCATAGTGCTAGCAGTTTGTCGCCCCAATAAATGATGTTGGTGTTGGCAATGTTTTTGATTTTGACATCAAAGATGTTGGCTAACCAGCCGCCCGCTTTCTGCGTGCCGAAAACGCCTCGGTGCAGGATTTTTCCTGATTTTTGTTCTGCTAAATAGCCTTCTGTGCGTACGAATCGGTTGCGGAAATGGGCGCGGCCTTCGGTAAGTACGATCGCACAAACCATCCCATCGCCGTCAAACGGGTGGTGGATGCGTTCGCCGTTGACATCCAGCAATCCGGGCCCGTTGCGAAAGAATGTGCCTTGCAAGTCGCTGGGGATTTCGCCTTCTATGTCGTCAATCCAGTAGTCGGATTCGTTGGGTTGGGATTCGTAGCCGCGCTGCCAGTCTGTGCGATCGTATGATAAGGTTTTGGCGGCTGTTTTGGCTTGGGAAGTTTCTAAGTTTTGCATGGGTAGAATAAGCTTTTATTGATTTAACCGCAGAGGGGACAGAGGACGCAGAGAGTGGGCATTGGGCCGAAAAGCATGGGGCATTGGTCATTCATCTGCCTGCTGACTGCTGAATTTTTCCTAATGACTAATGACTAATGACTAATGACTAATGACTAATGACTAATGACTAATG
>JAUBOG010000493.1:0-4966 GCA_036700105.1 Microcoleus occultus BM001215583 | reverse complement strand
CCGGATTCATCCGTCCAGAAATAAAAAACCTGTATCCGATGAAACTTGCCCCCCGGATTCATCCGTGGGGTCAATGCTTCAATTCTTTAATCTAAAATCTAAAATCGATTGACCTGTTCCACCAAAAATTAATTTTTTTGTTTCCCAGAAAGCCTGGTAGTTTAAAATCATGAAACAACTAACTAGAATCACTCTGAATCCAGAAGTAATGGGAGGAAAACCCTGCATTCGCGGCTTGCGAGTCACTGTTGGTACGATAGTCGGGCTGATGGCATCGGGACACTCACCGTCAGGCATTTTGCAGGCTTATCCCTACCTGGAAGAAGCAGATATATATGAAGCGCTCGCCTATGCAGCGTGGCGAGTTGAAGAAGTAGAAATTCCTCTCAAAATAGCGTGAAAATTTTGATTGATATGAACCTGTCACCTGAGTGGACTGTCGTATTTACTAAATACGGAATAGAGTCTCTTCATTGGTCTACAGTCGGCGATCCTCGTGCCACAGATCGCGTTATTATGGACTGGGCGCGAGTAAATGACTATGCCGTATTCACTCATGATTTAGATTTTGGCGCACTGCTGGCCGCAACCCAAGCTGATGCTCTAGCGTGTCATTCAAGTGCGTATTCAAGACGTGCTGCCTGCTAATATAGAGAGTTTGATTGTGGAAGTGTTCCATCAATTTGAGCCACAAATTGAGTCGGGGGCGTTCATTTCTGTGGATGAAACGCGCTCTAGGGTGAGAATTTTGCCGATTACACTTCGATAATTATTTATGGCCTGTTCCACAAAAATTAATCTGCTTGTGGAACAGGCCAGAAAGCCTGTTATTCAAAATAGTCAAGCCTGCTGCTTAATATTACTAATTGCCGATCGTGCGGCTGGTGTAAGCATCCATGCTGTAGGCGGGAACGCGAACGCTGTAATCAATTTCTGTTCCAGTCACCGATTTTGCCAGTTGTTCAAAAGCTTCATCGTTCCAATTGCGATCGTGGATGGGCTTTGACTGTTCGCCCAGAAAATATGCTTGAGTACCAATCAATGCTGCTGCGACCCAGCCGACGATCAAAAGAGCGATTACAATAGTCATTTTGGTTTTTTCCTTAACTTTTGTTGCTTTATGTAAACTAATGTAACAATAGCTGGCATTAAGCGTCAAGCTAGTGTAATGTCGTGACAACCGTCCGAAAAGTAGTAAAAACCGCCCCTAATGCTGAGTATGTAGGGTGTGTAACGCGCACCAGTCTTTTGGGTGTGCACCGCGCACCGTGCATTTGTATCGGAATGGTGAACTGTATCTGAAATAGCAAAACAGACTATTCAGATTTTATAATTAAGAACTTATAACTTTTACGATAATAAATTACGATTAAAACTCTGCCGCTGGCATGAGTAATCGCGGTAAAATTATGAGTTATGATTTATCAGTTTGGATTTGAACTAACAAATCCCAATTACCAAATCCGAATTACCAATCACCCATAAAAATTATGACCAACTCAATGTTAAATAACGATCCTTTGTGGTTCAAAGACGCCATCATTTACGAAGTGCCAATTCGCGCTTTTGCAGACAGCAATGCAGACGGGATCGGCGACTTTCAGGGACTCACAGAAAAACTGGATTACCTGCAAAACTTGGGAGTAACAGCAATTTGGGTGCTGCCTTTCTTTCCTTCGCCGCTGCGAGACGACGGCTACGATACATCTCACTATACTACCGTCAACCCGATTTACGGCACTTTAGAAGATTTCAAACATCTTTTAGAACAAGCGCACCTGCGGGGAATTAGAGTTATTATTGAGTTGATTGTCAACCACACTTCCGACCAGCACGCTTGGTTTCAGAAAGCGCGCCGCGCTCCGAAAGGAAGTAAGGAAAGAGATTTTTACGTGTGGAGCGACACGCCGGAAAAATATCAAGATGCTAGAATTATTTTCCAAGATTTTGAAACTTCAAATTGGGCTTGGGATTCGGTAGCAAAAGCTTATTACTGGCACCGTTTTTATTCCCACCAACCCGATTTAAATTACGACAATCCCGCCGTCCGTCAAGCCATCTTGGATGTGGTGGATTTTTGGTTGGAACTGGGAGTTGACGGACTGCGGATGGATGCCGTACCTTACCTGTACGAGCGCGAAGGTACTAACTGCGAAAACCTGCCAGAAACTCACGTATTTCTCAAGCATTTGCGCCAGCACGTAGATGAGAAATTTCCGAACCGGATGCTGCTTGCTGAGGCGAATCAGTGGCCGGAGGATGCGGTGGAATATTACGCGGGTGGGGATGAATGTCACATGAACTTTCATTTTCCGCTGATGCCGCGTTTGTTTATGGCTTTGCACATGGAAGATAGCTTCCCCATTAGCGATATTCTCCAGCAAACTCCGCAGATTCCCAACAACTGTCAGTGGGCATTATTTTTGCGGAATCACGATGAATTGACGCTGGAAATGGTGAGCGATGAAGACCGAGATTATATGTATCGGGTTTACGCTCAAGACACGCAGGCGAGGATTAATTTGGGTATCCGCCGCCGCTTGGCTCCGCTGATGGGAAATAACCGCCGCCGCATCGAGTTGATGAATGCTTTGCTGCTGTCTCTTCCGGGTACGCCGGTGCTTTATTACGGCGATGAAATTGGGATGGGAGACAATATCTATTTGGGCGATCGCAACGGGGTGAGAACTCCGATGCAGTGGAGCGGCGATCGCAATGCCGGTTTCAGCCGCGCTAACCCGCAGCGGCTGTACGCGCCCCCAATTGTTGACCCTGAATATCACTACGAATCTGTTAACGTGGAAGCGCAGCGGGGGAATCCGAGTTCTCTTTGGTGGTGGATGAAACGGTTGATTGCTGTTCGCCAGCGCTTCCAAGCATTCGGCCGCGGGACTTGCGAGTTTCTGTACCCGGAAAACCGCAAAGTTTTAGCTTTTGTGCGCACTTATCAAGACGAACACATCCTCGTAGTGGCGAATTTGTCGCGCTTCGTGCAGACGGCAGAATTAGACCTTTCACCCTTTAAAGGTGCTGTTCCGGTGGAGATATTTGGTCGTACAGAGTTTCCGGCTGTTGGCGAGGTTCCTTACTTTTTGAGCCTGAGTCCTCACACCTTTTACTGGTTTACTCTTACTGTCAAACAAGAAGAATTTTCGCTGCACGGTTTTAAAACTGACTTGCCGAGTTTGGCGGTAATCGGCAATTGGAAAAATGCTTTTTCTACAAGTCAGTTAAGCGATATGCTGCTCTCGCTTTTGCCGAATTACTTGCGGTGCAATCGCTGGTTTATCGGAACAGACAGGACGACTCAATCATTAGAAATAAGCGAGATAGTGCCTGTTGAATGTAAAGATAGTGCCGGGGAAGAATCTACAGTTTACATTTTGTTTTTGCAGTTGAATTATACTGAAGGTATGCCGGAAACTTACGTTTTGCCTCTGGGTTGGGAGGAGATGAAAGGCGATCCGGACGATCGGGCGATCGCGCGGCTGCACTTCCCAGAAACTAACGAAGTCGGGGTGCTATTTGATGCTGCTGGGGACAAAGGTTTTCTGAGCGCGCTGCTGGGGGCGATCGCCACTTCTCGCAGTTACGCAGGTAAAACAGGTCAACTGCTAGGAATTGCCGACAGTCCGTTCAACTCAGAACAAGACTTATCGCACCTGGAACCTCACCTGTTCAAAAAAGAACAAAGCAATACATCTGCAGGTTACGGCGATCGCTTCGTCCTGAAAATATTGCGAAAAGTCGAGGAAGGAATCAACCCAGAATTAGAAATCGGACGCTTTTTAACCGATCGCAACTCGATCCAACACTACGCTCCAATTGCCGGAGCATTGGAATACCACACGCCAGAAAAACAAGTAATTACAGTCGGAATACTGCAAAAACTAATCCCCGACAGCGTAGACGCTTGGTCTTATACATTAGACACACTGCGCGACTATTTCGAGCAAGTAATGGCAGTAGAAGCGAAGTATTCCGGCGAGAAATTATCTACTTCACCCGAAAATTATTTACCCAGCGCTTTGACCCGACATATGCAGCGGCAGTCAAACTCGCTAGTAGCCGATTTATCCCTAGAAATTCCCGCCTTAGCTCGCGAACTCATCGGCTCTTACCTAGCATCAGCCGAACTCTTAGGTCAGCGGACAGCCGAACTTCACCTCGCCTTAGCTTCAGACACAGAAAGCCCTGCTTTTGCCCCCGAAAGCTTCACCTCATTTTACCAGCGTTCCATCTATCAACACATGAGGAATCTGGCAGGAAGAACTTTGCTGCTGCTGAAAAAGCGACTGTCAAAACTGCCGCCAGAAACGCAAAAAATGGCACAAAATCTGCTCAACCGCGAAGAGTTGCTGATGGAACGCTTCAAGTCTATTTTGAACTTGAGAATCACCACCGATAGAATTCGCTGTCACGGGGATTTTCATTTCGGGCAAGTTCTTTATACAGGCAAAGACTTCGTAATTATTGATTTTGGAGGAGAACGGAATCGACCGTTAAGCGAGCGGCGGATGAAGAGGTCGCCGCTGAGAGATGTTGCGGGAATGCTGCAATCTTTCAATTATGCTGTTACTTTGGCACTGCGCAACGAAGTAGAAAGCGGCATCATTCGCCCTGAAAATCTCCAGGAGATGCAGCAGTGGGCGAACGTTTGGCATCGCTGGGTCAGCCTCACTTTTATGAACAGCTATTTGGCAACAGTAGGCGATGCAAATTTCTTGCCGAAATCTATACCGGAATTACAAGTTTTGTTGGATGCTTACATTTTGGAAAAAGCAGTTTCCGAGCTGGCATACGAACTAAATTACCGCTTGGATTGGGCGGAAATTCCGCTCCAGCGAATTCTGCAATTGCTGAAATTTAATGGCAAGTAGCTAATATCAATTCCGTCTGGGCCGGAATGATATAGAGGACACGGCAGTGCCGTTTCCCTACCGTAATTAATCGTAGGGACACGGCA
>JAUBOG010000492.1:0-4975 GCA_036700105.1 Microcoleus occultus BM001215583 | reverse complement strand
GGCTGTGCCGTGTCCCTACCACGATCGATTGTAGGGACACGGCAGTGCCGTGTCCTCCGTTTAGATCATTCCGATGAAGAGCGGAATTGATATTACTCCTCTCCCCAACTGCTTGAAGAAGTCGGGGATTTAAATGGTGTAACTTTTAACTGTCAACTGTCCATTCTTTAAGGTTCCAAAAAATCTAAATGATCTCCGCGAATCGATCGCAATTTGGCCGCCGATCCTTGCAGCTTTAACTTGCCGCGCTCTAACATAATAATCCAATCAGCGCGATCGATCACTCTCGGCCGGTGACTGATGAAAATCGTGGTTTTCCCGTTCCGGTACATCAACAAATTTTCTAAGACTTCCGCTTCGCTGGCGGGGTCAAGCCCTGCGGTAGATTCGTCTAAAATCAATACCGGCGGGTTGTTGATAATTGCGCGGGCGATCGCCAATCTCTGTCTTTGTCCCCCAGAAATATTCGCTCCGAATTCCCCTAAAATAGTTTGATATTTATCGGGTAATTGGCTGATAAATTCATCAGCACCAGCTATTTTACACGCTTTGACAATTTGTTCAAAACTGATTTCGGGACTTCCCAACCGGAAATTATCCAGAATCGATCTGCTCCAAAAATGCGCTTCTTGAGGAACCAAAACCACCTGCTGTCTGAGACTGTCGAGAGACAAATCTTGCAAGTTGTAATCGCCAATTCTAATATTACCAGATTGCAGCGGATACAAACCAGCAATTACTTTGGCTAACGTACTTTTCCCGCAGCCGGAATAGCCGATTAAAGCAATTGCTTGGCCGCCGGGAAAAGTGACAGAAAAGTTTTCTAACAAATCCAGTCTGCCCGGATAATGAAAATTCACGGCCTTACAAATAATATTGTCGCGACTCTGAATGGTTACGAAAGGTTTATTCGTATCGCTTTTGGTTTCTGGTTCCGCGTCGATGACTTCCGACAACCGTTGAGTGGCTGTCTGGACGCGAGTCATTTCATCGCTAAATCCTACTAAGGAATTCACCCAAGTAGTGACATTTTGATTCATGCTGATAAAGGCTAGCAATTGACCGATAGTCAATACCTTGTCAATTACCAAACCGCTACCAAGCCACAGCAGAGTAATACTACCCGCCGATGCAACAAAACCGGAAAATATATTGTTAAGAATGCCGATTTGTGTAGTCCGAAAAGTCATATTTGCTAATCGACCGAAGCGGCTTTGAAATTCTTCCCAAAGTTGCTGGGTGCTGCCAGTAGTTTTAACTGTCAGCGCGCCTTTAAATGTTTCTACTAACACGCCTTGATTTTCGGATTCTAGGACGAGCAAGCTGCGCGTTTTTTGCTGCAACAAAGGAAGAAAAACTATCGTAGAAGCAGTCATAAATAAAGCAATAACTGTAGCGGTCAGTGTTAGTGATTTGCTGTAAAACAGCATGAAACAAAAAGAGACTACCGCAATAAAAAATTGACTGGGTAAGCTGATGGCGACTTGAGAAACTAATTGATTGACTTCTTGAATATCTTGCAATCTGCTAATAACTTCGCCGCTGCGTCGGGTTTCGTAAAAACTCAGAGGTAAGCGCAGGAGTTTGCGCCCGAATTCCATCACGAATCCCAATTCTAAACGCTGGGAAAACTGAGCGATTAAGTTCGACTGTACCAGCCCTAAACTGCTGCTAAATAGGTTCATGACGATAACTGCGATCGCCACACTGGCCAGAAGTTGCGTGTCGCCCCGCACCAGGATATCGTCGGTGAGAACTTGAACTAGAAACGGCGAAGCAATTGATAGCAAACCCAAAACCATGTTCAGCAAAAATGCTTCCATTAAAATCTGGCGGTAAATGCCAATTCGCCGCATCCATCTCTGTAGGGAACTTGCGGATACTTGCTCATCTCCTCTAGCAAAAAACCGCTCTGCATCGGGTTCCACCAGCAAGCACAGCCAATCTGTCCAAGAAGCGGCTAATTCTTCTTTGGAAAGATAGCAGATACCGATTCCCGGATCGGCGATCGCGTATTTTTGGCCTTGCTTTCCATACAAAACTACCCAGTGATAGCCTTTCCAGTGAATAATCATCGGTAAAGGAGCTTCATCGAGCTTGTCTAAAATAGCAGGGGCTGCTCGCACCGATCGCGCATTTAGCCCGATCGCCTCAGCGCCTTGTTTCAACCCCAGTAAAGTCGTCCCTTGTTGTCGGGTACCGACAAATTCTCGCAAGCGGCTGATTGTCAAATTCTGACCGTAAAATTTAGCGATCGAAGCCAAACAAGCGGCTCCGCAATCTTCCTCGCTTTGCTGGAGAACCACCTGATATTTCCGAGAATTATTATTTTTACCGTAGAATGGTATTCCGGAGAAAAAAGGGATGTTTTTTAGCATTTTTTCAAATGAGTAGAGCATAAAGAACAATACCTACCCCCACCTGAGCGATCAGCAAAAAGCACCCATAATTTTATGGGTGCTTTTTGCTTCACATCTTTCTAAATGAATTAACTACTAATGACGCCAAGGATAGAATCCAGCACCCATCAGTTTAGGGTGCTTTATCGATTCACATCGATCGGACTTTACACAACTGAAGTTCAGGAGTAGTAGTAGCGATATACTGCTCTGAAAGTACCGTCACAATTCCGGCGGTACACAACCTGACGGCGGCGGCGCGGTTTGTAACAGTTGTAGCTCGAATAGTAGTGACCGCCATTAACGGTGGCAGATTCTTCAGCGGTGAGTTCAGTAAACAGTGAAGTGTTGGTAGTTTCTTTCATGATAGACTCCGTTTTCGTTGATGAAATTGATTGAATACAAACTAGAAAATGTGGAAGTTTTCTAGCGTCGTTTAACCACTAATCTATGTTTCTATAGTCTGCGTCTTCCTCCGGAATATTACGGATAAACTTTCAAGGTTTAGCCGATCGCCCAAAGCCCGCACGAAACTCTAAACCACCAGAGTTTTGTAAGGGCGCTGGCGAATCGGATCGTACAGATAAAGCTCACCGGGCTGCGGTACAAACAACAGCAGGTTGAGTCCCTTATCAGTGTTATTGCTGACATCGCTGCTGTTGCTGCTACCGCTGACACCTGCGGTAATACCCGCACCGCTGACAGTAGCAGACTCTTCATCAGTTAATTGTGTAAACAGTGAGTCTTCGTAATTTTTCCTCATGCCGAACTCCTTTAGAATCTAATTTAGATATTCAATACTTACGTGTGACGATAATAGAACCCGGTTTTTTGAGTCATATCGATATTCGAGGCTGGTTTGTCGGCTAATCCTGGAGATTTGTACGGATTGTTAGCTGTACCCTGCGAATTTTGATTGAAACTTCTTAACAGATCCGCTCGATCCGGAAAGCTAACAATAAAATCGAACCTACTTCTTCCTAACATCCGTTAAATCCGGTACATTGCTCGTTTCCGAACTTCTAATTCCCCCCCAAGCCGCCATGTCTCCCATTCCCGAACCCACACCCGCTGAAGCCTTTGATAACGACCAGTTTTTGCCCCCTGTCAGCCGCTGGACGACTTTGGGGGGAATTTTGATGGTGGCGACGTTTGGGGGCGCGATCGCCCTTGCTAGCGTCACCAAATACAGCGCTACAGTCAAAGCAGATGCGATCGTCCGTCCAGCGGGAGAAGTGCGCGTCGTGGAAGCAGCAACCGAAGGAAACGTCGAAAGCATTGCTGTCAGCGAAAATCAGACAGTAAAAGCAGGAGATGCGATCGCCGTTGTGGACGCTTCCAGCTTGGGAAGTCAAAAAAAGCAGTTGCAAGAAATTGTCTCTGGATCTCAAACAGCAGCAGCACAAATCAACCAGCAACTGCGCGACTTGGAAAATCAAATTTTAGCCAGCGCCCAATTCCAAATTACTCAAGGTGAAAGTGCCGCCCAACAGCAATTAGTCGAATCGGCTTTGGTAAAATTAGCAGCATCGCTGCCCGATGTAGCGGAGAAACTGGGCAGAAGCCGGCGGATTTTGCTCGTGAAGCGATCGTCCATTCAACAACAATTGATTCAAGCCAAAAAAGAATTAACTCGAATTGATTTAAAACTGCTTCATAGCGTAGTCCGCGCACCATCAGACGGTACAATCCTGAGATTAGAAGTGCAAAATCCCGGACAAGCCGTGCAAGCCGGAAGCGCGATCGCCCAAATCGTTCCCAGCGGCGTACCCCTCGTAGTCAAAGCCAAAGTCACATCTCAAGATATCGCTAGCATCCAAATCGGTCAACCCGTACAAATCAGAATTTCGGCCCTACCTTTCCCTGACTACGGCACATTGAAAGGAACAGTCAGCGAAATTGCACCAGATGCGATCGCCCCTCAAAATCCCGCTAATAATTTAGGTGGATCGTATTACGAAGTTTCGATTAAGCCAGAAAAAACTTATTTAACCAGAATCGAGTCTGCTAGCGGCAACTTTTTCGGAGGTTCCCAAGCAAGTGAGCCGCGCCAATATTCGATTCAATCGGGAATGGAAGGCAGAGCCGATATTATTACGGGTCAAGAAACAGTGTTGACATTTATTTTGCGGAAGGCCAGGTTGATGACAGATTTGTGATTTATTCCTATCCCATTTCTCAAACTTTCGTCCCCCTCGGCTGGGACGAAAGTTTGTTTAGACGCGGTTTCAACCGCCGAGTCTTATTTTGTTTGTGTCTGATATCATATCCGGTCGATTACTATAATATACGTAGGTTGCGTTGAACGCAGTGAAAACCCAACATCCATAAGTGTTGGGTTTTCACTTTGTGTTTGGGCCTTTCCCTACTGCAGGAATTGCGGTCAATCGATCGGACACGATATGACAATAATCAGTTTCAACCGCCGAGCTTATGTCTTTAGAGAGGGAATTCTAATATGATACCAGCTCAATTAAACTTACTCCTATAAGCTCCTCAAAGCCTTTAATCACAGCTTAGGAAGGAGAATTAAATAACTTACAATTTTTATTGTTCTTGTGGGATGGGCGTCCCGC
>JAUBOG010000491.1:0-4991 GCA_036700105.1 Microcoleus occultus BM001215583 | reverse complement strand
ATTGGAAACAGCCAGCTCCTAGGCTTGAGAAGCCGGAAAACCCATAAATCCCTACCAGGGATTGAAACGCTTATTTTGTAGGATTTGCTTTTGGCAGTATTGCGCCGGAAAACCCATAAATCCCTACCAGGGATTGAAACAACGATGACTGTGGAGACTGTGAACGGACTCCTAAAAGGCCGGAAAACCCATAAATCCCTACCAGGGATTGAAACGCGCCTCTAGAATGCGAGACTCGTAATCTCGGCGCCGGAAAACCCATATTTCCCGATCGAGGGCTTGAAACGGTTTCCCCCTCGCTGTTGTCAACATCCAAGAACTATTGAACATCCCTAGAATTTCGGAATGCCGAATGCGGGATTCAACATTTCCCGACACACTGGTGTTCAGCAACCCGGGTTTTTCGCCGCACTTCGTAATTCCTGTTTAATTCTTTAATCTCCGATCGACCGATCGCCTGACTCTACTGCTTGACCTCGATCGGGCGCTGCATCCTTAACTCGATTCCATCTCAAATCTCAAACTCCGACGCCAGCTAACCTCAGAAACCCGGTTTCTAGCCGCCTCCAGCCTCCAGGAGTCAGGATTTCTCCTCAATCACAAAACTTTACAGTTGACATTTACCAATTTGCGAAGTAATGGTAAACTCAGTAATGAAATAATGGAAAGGCATCCCTCAAAAGGCTGATTTTTCTTGAGTCGATCGCGATCTTCCCGCTCACAAGCGGCCAACTTGCCGCATTGGCGAAACTCTCGAACCAAAGACTCCCAAAAACGTTCTAGGGGCATCTTTAGATGAATCTCGATAACCTGCCTCAAATGCTGCAAACAGGATTTCACCTCACTTTAGGTGCGACTTCCTTTTTAATTGAGACATTGCAAGATCCTTTGAAGCGAGAAGAAAATCTCGACAAGCTCAGGGTGTCCGATTTGGGCTTGCTCGCCGATGAATTGCTCGAAAAAGGAGAAATGACCGATCGAGAAGCGCGCAATTTTGTCGATACTATCTTCTCTCAACCGGGCGACGGGGAGCGTGCAGATAGCGAATCCGTCTCGCATCAGCAATCGGATACGGCAACTGACACTGCTCCCGAACCGGCTGTACAGTCTGAGATCGAAGAAATTCAAGAATTAACTGCACACATGGCAGCGCTGAGAGCCGAATTGGAAAATTTGCGCGCCGAAAATTCCCAGGATTAAAGAATCAAGCATCTTTAACTCGGTTGCAGTTTAATTGGAAACTTATTTAACAAAACTAAACTTTAGTCATTGTCCCATTTTTCAGAACCGATCAGGTCGGCGATGCGATCGCGCAGCAAGAAGTCGCATTTTTCGAGTTCTCCCTCGACGCAAGACCATTCCCGGGGCGGGATGAACTGACACAGAGTGTAGATCGGCTGTTGCCGGCTCAGTACCCCTTCGTGCACGAGGTGGCGCGCTTCATCTTGGATAACATCTAAAGAGTAGTGGATTTTGATAGTTGACTGAATCATAATGCGCCCTCAAGGTTTTACTAAAAAAAATTTATGGCCCTGCTAATAATATAATCCAAACTTCTCAATATGTAAGTTATTTTTTTTTCTGTATACGCCGATACTATTAATCGATAAAATTAAAAAAAGTTATAGGAATGGTGAGTAAGCGATCGCATCTTTATTCAGATTTTGAGACGAGGCGCATTTTCCCGGCTTGCAAGCCTGGCATCACTGCTCGATTCAGGGCTTAGACGCCCGATTCCTGTTTCTGGATAGATGCTTTGCCGCCCGCAGCGGCAAAATTTCTGGCGAGAAACCCGATCGATTTAAGTCCCGATCGAGCACGCGTAAAGATGCTGGAGGGGAACCAAACTCAAGCATCACTTGTTTTTTGAATGCCGAACAGCAATTCTAGAGCGATCGACTGCGCTGTCGGCATTTGTCCGAAACAAAATACATAAGGAATACTCGGAGGCAAGTGTGGCAAAAATTGCTCTAAAACGTAGGGACTTCCGTAAATTAGCACAGCTTGCAGTTCTCTGGTTCTTAATAATTTATTGAACCAATCTCTAGCGGCTTGGGTCAAATCAGCACTGCCTCGGAAGCAATTGCCGCGAATGAAAATTTGCAGCAGTGTCGGAGAAAAATGCTCGGCATCTGCATTATCTACGATCGCCCCGGTGCGATCGTCAATCAGTTGCAATTCGTAACCAAACTGTTCGGGAAGGGAGATCGCCGGAGTGTGTTTGTCCAAAAACTCGCACCCCAGAACATCATCTACAACAATTAAATTCCGCAACACTTGGTTTTCTGAGGGCTTTTTCGGCACTAAAGGCAAAGAACCACCAAATTTTAAAGAATCTCGCAAGATATTGGCAGCAGTTGCCCTGGCTTTGGGATTTGCCAGCAAACTTAAGTCGATCGACTCGATCGATTTTGGATCTGCTGCTTTTTCCTTTTCCTTGACTAACAAACCGACTTTAGCTTTAGCTTTCCAAATTCGCTTAACAGATTCTTTGATTTGTGATACCGGAATTCGGTTTTGAGTAACAGCTTCACAGACAGCCAGAATCGCCCCTTCCGGGTCAAGCGGCATCAGCAAAACATCAGCCCCAGCCTCAGCGGCCAAAACCGCAGCGCCCTTAGCGCCGTACTTATTGGCGATCGCCCCCATCACCAAAGCATCAGTCACGATCAAACCTTCAAATCCCAACTCTTGGCGCAGCTTCCCCATCAAAATTTTGCGAGAAAGAGTAGCAGGAAACTCGGCATCCCAAGCCGGAATCAGCAAATGAGCACTCATCACAGCATCGACTCCATTGGCGATCGCCCCGACAAAAGGAGGCAACTCAACCTCGGCCAATCGAGTTGGCGAATGCGGCAAAACCGGCAATTCCAAGTGAGAATCAACCGCCGTGTCTCCGTGGCCGGGAAAATGCTTAGCTGTAGTCAAAACCGGGTGTTCGGCTGCGCCGCGAATAAAAGCACTTGCTAATTTTCCGACAATTTCCGGTGTCTCGCCAAAAGCGCGGACGTTAATCACGGGATTGTCGGGATTGTTGTTAACATCAACCACCGGTGCGAGAATCCAATTGAGACCGATCGCCCTAGCTTCGATCGCAGTCACAGCGCCCATTTGTTCGGCATACCGATCGGCTTTACCTGCATCGTGCCGCGCAATTTCAGCAATTGCCATCGGCGGCCCGAACCAAGTCGCCCCCGCGAACCGCTGGCCGACACCTTCTTCTATATCAGCCGCCAGCAGCAGCGGAAATTTTGCCCAAGACTGCAATTGGTGCGATCGAACCGCCAATTCCGCAGCACTTCCCCCGACCAAAATCACACCGCCGACACCCAACTTTTCCAGATAATAGCGGAGTTTGTCGGCCGTTGGTTCCCATTCAGGGTAGCGAATTTGGTGGTCGAACAAACAGCCCGAAGCGCGCACTACGAACATCTGGGCTACCAATTCGGGCAAAGAAAGATTGTCAATCATGGGTAATTGGTAATTGGGAATTGGGAATTGGGAATTGGGAATTGGGAATAATATATTTGGACACTGGCACGGTTATCATTCCAATCTCACCGGATTTGAGATTAATCCTCGTCTTCTTCTAAATCGCCATCATCATCATCGGTCAATTTTTCGCCATCACCGGTCAATTCTTCGTCATCAAAAAAACCCGGTTTGCGATCGGCAGAAAGCTGATTCAGCAATATGACCATTTTATCACCCCGTTCCAGAGAACTGTCTTCTAGAAATGCCACGGATGGTGTCCGGCGCAGTTGCAACCGCTGGCCTATCTGGTTGCGGACATAGCTAGTAGCCGATTTCAAACCTTCCATCGTCTCGGCTTTCGCCTCATCAGTACCGTAAATGCTGACAAAGATTTTTGTATGCTGAAGGTCTCCCGAAACAATTACATCGGTAACGCTAACCATACCTGCACCGACTCGATCGTCCTTAATGCCGTTGAGCAACATCAGGCTGACTTCTCGTTTGATCATTGAAGCTACGCGCTCTATGCGACGACTTGTAGCCATACCTACTATCCCCTACCTTTAGATCGACCGTTTTTATCCCGATTGACAATTATAGCGCGATCGGTATCGGGTGTTACGTGCGATCGTCCGAGTTAGGGGTGAGAGACAGCTTATAGGAAAAAAAATGTTTGATTGTCTATAGGTGAATATATAGCTAATATAGAGAGGTAGAGTGAGAGACAGCTTAGAGGAAAAAAAAATGTTTGATTGGACTGTCAAAACCGTAGCCGATGCGGAGAGGGGTAACTAACCAGCTAAAGATAGCTGAATGGGCAAGATTGAACAGGACTAACCTTTTCGATATGGGAGCCAAAAATTACCAACGATGTATTCATGACTTAGGGTTAGGGGGAAAATATTATGAACTTGAATATAATGAAGATGGCAGCCTAAAATATCAATAACTTTGCCGATACTTCCATTAACTACACTTCATAATTATCTATTTTATTATCATCCATAATCTATCAATCAAACAAAAACATTGCTTGTTAAAATTCCTTTATCGGCGTGTTTATTAGGAAAAAAAACTCATGGAAAAAGAATTTACAATCGGTCAAAAAGTCCGAGTTGTGGCGATGCCGCCCTACGTCAAAACTGCCGAACCGATGCCGGTGCTGCGGCCTGCGAGTGTAATTGCGATCGGCGCTGAAGGTGTTGTGCTCGATCGGCGTCCCGGCAATTATTGGGGCATTCGCTTTGAAAAAGGTGCTTTTCTGTTAGACAGTCAGTACATAGAAGCAGCGGAAACTGCTTGATGGAGTAATGGGCGATCGGGAATTGGGAATATTGTGTTCGGTTAATTACCCGCAATAAAATGTGTTTGCAGTAAGATCAATTCCGGTTGCATCGGAATTAATATTACCCGAAATCAGGACACGGCGCGAAATCCTTTTCTTGCACAATAAATCGCGGTAGAGAAACGGCAGAAATCAGGACACGGCAGTGCCGTTTCCCTACAATCGATCGCGG
>JAUBOG010000490.1:0-5001 GCA_036700105.1 Microcoleus occultus BM001215583 | reverse complement strand
CGGTTGGATTCGGATACCATAACTGTCAACTGTCACAGGTCAACTGTCAACTGCTATACGAGCTACCTTAGCAGAATCCAAGTTTAACGGCGACGGTGCGGTCAGAGGCGGAGGTTAAGCTAAAATCTAAAATCGTCAGCCCCTAACCCAGAGTCTACAATGGATGCCAAAACTGCTCAAATACTAGATGGCAAAGCTTTAGCGACAAAGATTCAAAACGAGCTGAGCGATCGAGTCCGCGCCCTACAACCCCAAAACGGGCGTCCTCCGGGACTTGCGGTGCTGATGGTGGGCGACAACCCGGCCAGCGCGGCTTACGTGCGCAACAAAGAACGAGCCTGCGCTAAAGTTGGCATCGCTTCCTTCGGCCAGCATTACCCGGTAAATGCGACTCAAGCCGAACTCGAACTGGCAATTCACGCGCTCAACGAGGACTCGCGAGTAGACGGTATTTTAGTTCAACTACCCTTACCAGAACACTTAGATGCAATTTCGCTGCTGTACCAAATTGCTCCCGACAAAGACGCTGACGGATTGCACCCTGTAAATTTAGGCCGCTTGGTGCGATCGGAGCAAGGTTTGCGCAGTTGTACTCCCGCCGGAGTGATGCGGCTTTTGCAGGAATACCAGATTGATTTGAAAGGGAAAAATGCCGTAGTTTTGGGACGGAGTATTTTGGTGGGTAAACCGATGGCGCTGATGCTTTTAGAAGCAGATTGCACTGTTACTGTAGCTCATTCGCGGACGCAAAACCTAGCATCGATTACCAGCCAAGCCGATATTTTAATCGCCGCCGTCGGTCGCACAGAAATGATTGCAGCTAATATGGTAAAACCGGGCGCGGTAGTTATAGATGTCGGTATCAACCGCGTCGTCAACCCAGACGGTAGCAGCCGTTTGGCGGGAGATGCGGACTTTGATGCTGTTAAAACAGTGGCCGGATTTATCACGCCGGTGCCGGGAGGGATCGGGCCGATGACTGTCGCGATGTTATTGGAAAATACGGTTTCGAGTTATTGCAAGAAGCACAAGGGCTGAAGCTGGCGGATTTAACGGGGGAAGCAAGAAAGCAGCTCTAAAAAGTCTACAAGTAATAGATTTTTTGCAGTCTCATTTGATGCTTTGCCGATCGGACTCGGAGCACAATTTCCCAGAAGTCGCCAGCGGTTAATCTTGTTTTGGTTGCCGCGAGCATATTTTTCTTTCTTGCAGTGCTAGTGTCCGGTTTAGCTGATGGGAGACCCAGCGGGCTCGGTATCATTCCGATCCAACTGACGCCCCGCAGCACCATTCTCGCTCCCGCAGGCAAAAAGGACCCCTGAAGCGAGAAAGTTAATTTCTGGTGGGCCCAGCAGGAGAACCCGCCCGCAAAAGGCTGATTGATAAGCTGCAATATCTGATTTTTAGTTGGAAGTGAGGTAGGATCGATCGCAATTCTTTGCTATGAAAAGGAACCACCCATTCCCATGCTCAGGAATACCTAATTTACCTGGGACAGGCTAAATCTGATTTTTGCCAGCGATCGCGATCGGTTTTCTGGTTTTTGGTTTGAGGGCCCGAACCGCTTTTTGATTTAAGCCCCGTAACCGAACTCTAGAATGCGGGGGTGAATTCTGGGTACATTTGTCTGACAGTTAAGCGGTAAAATCAACTATGTTCAGCTCAAGCAGGGTGTTTTGATATTTTAATGAGATAAAATTATGGCACGAGAGCTGGAAGTATTGATATTGCCTTAAATGCAAAAACTGTAGCAAGTTTTTTGACTGACTCACCTTTTTTGGCTTTGGGCGATGGCAGTCCCCGCAGTTTTGCTAGTCTTTAATCAAGCGGCATTGATACTGCTCTCCCCTTCGTCCAAGAAAACTGGCGGCGGGGGCAGTGTTTTCTGGACGCTCTCCGGTGAAGCAGGGCTGTGCCCGAGTGCGGAAGAAAAGTTGGGAAAGGATGCTATCCCCGGATTGGGAAAACGACACCTTCATAGAGGACTATTAGTGTGCTGTATCTAGCGGAAGTACAAAAACAGAGAAGCGGCTTTGGTCTCGGTGGCGGTAAGGCTGAACTGAAACTGCTAGCTTGTCAGCGGGGCGAACACAACTGGAGCGCCGTACCGGGCGATGACGCGATCCCAGTTGAGGAAGCTAATAAGTTTAACGACGGCACCCTGGTGCTGGTGGAGTTGAGCGCTAGCAAGCAAGTGCAGCGGATTCAGGAGGCGGCTCGCCAGTTGGTGAGCATTCTCCAAAATTTCTCGCGCTTGCAGGACAAGTTTAAGGATAAGGAAGAGGAAATTGAACAGTGGAAGGCTTCTCTGACGTTTTCGAGTCAGGAACTCAATCGCCGGGAAATGGAAATGCAAGCCCGCGAAGAGCAGTTGGCTCAAATGGAAGACGAGTTGGAGCGGCTGGAGGCTCAGCGCTCTGAAATTGAACATACTCGGGATGAGGCTAATCGACTGCGGGAAGATGTCGATCGCTCTCGCGCGGAAATTGAGACGGCTTGGGAACAGTTGCGGGGCGAGCAGCAGCAAGTGGCGTCTCAGCAGTCTCAGGTTCCCCAAGGGGCTGCGATCGACTCCGAGCAAGCCAGCCGGATTCAGGAGTTGATGAACCGCCTGGGAGGGGCAATTTCTGCAGCTCAAGGGGTGCGGGAACAACTGAATCAGTCTTTTGGTGTTGTGGGCGCTCAGCAGGCAATTCTGGACGTTCACTGGCAGCAGTTGGAACAAAAACGCGCAAATGCTCAGCAGCAGCAAGAAGAGGTCGATCGGCAAAATCACAGCCTTCAAAACCGCTGGCAGGAGTGGTATCAATCTCAAGATGCTTTGGCGCAGGCTCGGGCGGAGCTCAAAGGGCAGCAAAGTACCCTCAGCGCTAAGCTGGATCGGGCTGAATCGATGTCTTTGCAGGTGCGGGCTGTTGAGGATCTGTACCAGCAACTTTCTGGACTCGCCTCTGCTTCGGGTGCTGCTGTTGCCGAGCAGATAGTAGATGTGTCAGCTCTTGAGAAGATGTCGGTTGAGGATTTGCAGGGGCTGGTGCAACACCTGCAGCAGGATTTGGAAAAGGTGTTCCGGTTTGTTAACGATCAAGAGGAGGAGTTGACTCTCCAGCGGGAGACGATCGAGGAGCTGCAAGCGAAAATTCAAGCGGCTTCGGAGTACGATCGCATGGCTTTGGAAAATGAAATGGCAGATGAACTCGAAAGCTATCAGATGCTGAATGAAACTCTCGTGGGACAGCGCCTCCGCTTGAAGGAACGGGAGGATGTTTTGCAGCAGCATCAGGCGGTGCTGTGGCGCCGTTTGGGTACTGCCAACGCTCCAAAACAAGAGCCGGGAAATATTGATTTGGGGCCGATCGTCTCGCAGCTCAATGCAGTCCGCCAGCAGCAAAGCGAAGAATTGCAAAAGCTGGAAAACGAAATTCAGCAGGTGCGCGATGCAATATCTCAAATTGAGGCGAATGTCAACCGCCAAAATGGGGAAAGTGAGGCGACACGCTACGAACTCAAGCAGTTAGAGCAGAATTTGTTTAACCAGAAAGGTGCTGTGGCGGAACTCTGGGGCCGGGTGAATGTTTATCAAGAAATGTTGCAGCCGGTGCAGGATAATTTGAAGGGGCTGCGCCAAAAGCTGGAAGCGGCGGCGGGGGAACTCGATCGGGTTCAGGAGACTGGAGAGCAGCAAGATCGGGTAGTTTCTGATTTGCGACAAGCTCTTTCGGGTTTGATCGCAGCTTAAAGTTTAATATCCAAAATTATCGCAGAATTTTCAACTCGGGCGATCGCTCCTCCAGGAAATGGATCGGTTTGCGATCGGTTGGGGGCTGCGATTAAGCCGGTCAGTTTTTCGACGCTTTCAAAGCTGGGTGCTGAGGGCAATATTTGTTGCAGTAGCTGCCGCATTGCTCGCCGCTGCAACGCTAAGGGTGCTTCTCCCAAAATCGGACGATTTAAGTTGACGGGAAGTTGATAATTTACCTGCGGGCTGTCTGCAATTGGAGATATTGCTCGCTTTAACAATTCGCTGGCTGCAAGTTCGAGGTATTCTACGTCGGCGCGCAGGAGTTCGGCTGTTTGAGCTAGGGCTTGTTGGGCTTTTGGGTTGAAATGAGTTTCTAAATAAGGCAATAATTGCGATCGAATGCGGTTGCGCGCGTATTTGAAGTCTTGATTTGTGGAATCTTCCCAAATTGGTAGTTTTTGCTCTTGACAAAATTGATTTGTTTGCGATCGAGTTATTTCCAGCAGCGGACGAACTAAATAGATATTAGATTTTGGATTTTGGATTTTCGATTGGAAATTTTCATCCTGATTTTTCAATCTAAAATCGGCAGATATTTGGGAGTTGGGATTTTCGCCGGAATTCCCCAATCTAAAATCTAAAATCGGCAATCGAAAATCGAGCAGGGGGCGAGTCCAGGTGAGTGCAGAAAGTCCGTCGGCGCCGCTACCGCGAATCAGGTTGTAGAGGAGTGTTTCGGCGCGATCGCTGGCTGTGTGGCCTGTAACAATATAGGGGTAGTTGCGGGCGATCGCAATTTCGGTTAAAGCTTGATATCGCCACTGTCTGGCGGCTGCTTCAGTTTTCGGGATGTCCGAGGCTGTTTGCAAATAATAGGAGATTCCCCAGTTTTTAGCTAATTTTTCTACATGATTTGCATTTGATTCGGAATCTGAACGCCAGCGGTGATCGCAGTGAGCAACCCCTAAATTCCAGCCCCATTTTGGCTGCAAATCTAGCAGCATTTTAATTAAGCACAAAGAATCTTGTCCGCCGGATACTGCTACTAACAATCCCTGATTTGAGGGCAATATTTGTCGGTGCAGCAGCGTCCGGTGCAGTTGAGCGTGGAGGTGCGTCCAATTGGAAGATTCAGCCATGATAGCAGTTTTTCACGAACAGCGGGAAATTATTAGTCATATCAATTCCGCTCTTCATCGGAATGATATAAACAGAGGACACGGCAGTGCCGTGTCCCTACAATCGATCGTGGTAGGGAC
>JAUBOG010000489.1:0-5007 GCA_036700105.1 Microcoleus occultus BM001215583 | reverse complement strand
TCCCTACCCCGATTAATTGTAGGGAAACGGCACTGCCGTGTCCTGATTGTGGGTAATTATTAATTCCGATGTACCGGATTTGATATAACTCGATAATTAATTCGTGTATCCGTATCAAAATCCGCGTCGTGCTTTCCTTCGGCTATATTTCCAGCGGCACAGGGCGCAACCTTCCCGCTACTTCTACACTCGGCCAATTCGGATCGAATGTCAAATTTTCCAATTTTGCACCGCTGGAAACTACAAACGTATCCTCAATTTTTGCTCCCGACAAACTCGGATTCCAAGCCACAGCAGTATTTTCTGCTAAAATATCTGAAGTAGTCGGATTCGCCACAATTTCCCGCGCCAAATATCCGGTAGTTCCGCCTTGATGGTGTTCCCGAATTGCTTGAGGATATCCGTGCTGTTCGTAAGATTTTTTAAGTGTATCATAAACCGCATTCAGCGATACTCCGGGCTGGCAAAAATTCAGCGCGGCGGCTTCAATTTCTCTGACTTTTTGGTGCAGATGTGCATCCTTTTCTGCAAGGGAACCGAAACAGACAAATCTGGTTAAATTCGCATACAAACCGCATCCCCTCGCGCAAAATACTAGCATTGCTTGCCGCCCGATTTGTTCGGCGGTTGCGGTAGCGTGGCGGTACAGCGGCAAACGCCTTTCTCCAGCCACTAACGTCAGGGCTGGATGCAAGCCTCTCGCCCACAAAGCTTCTGCACCGGCGCCCGCTAGCTGATATTCTGTCCATGTCGGTTTCGCTGCCGAAAGTACCTCTGTCATCGCTTCGCTGGCTAAGCGCCCGACTCGCCGGTAGCGCTCTAATTCGCTTGACATCATTGCCTGTTTGCGAGACTGTAAAGATGCGATTATTGGGATTTCTGCGGCATTGGGTCGATCGCTCATCACGTTACCGCCACCAGTAATTTCTTTGACAAAAGTCTCGCGCTGTGCAACATCCGCCCAAGGATAGATGTGCATTTGAAAGTTGTTTGGCAATTCTTCATCTTGCAAGCGCTGGGCTTCGATTTCATCTGTCAGTACAAAAGCGTTTTCGGCGGTGACTAAGACTTCTGCAACTCCGGTTTCTGCGGTGAGCAATACTGTATGGGAACTGCCGGCTGTGGCCCAAGCAAACCAGTCCGTGCCGCGCAACCGCAGGGATCTTGCTCCGGTTTCGGTTAAGGTTTTGCGGATGAATTCGAGTTTGCGATCGACTTCTTGGTTTAATGAGTTTATCATAGATGAAAGAAGAAAGTTCGGCAGCGGATTGTGTAACGGATGTAACGGATGTAACGGATAGAAGCAAGAAGGAAGAAAATCAATGATTTTAGCCAGCATTTCCTCAATCTAAAATCTAAAATAGATTTACAGATACAGATTGCAATTCTTTTGCTTTTTCTTCGGGTAAAGCGTCGTTGGCAAACATTCCGGCGGCGAGTTCGGTTCCTGCTAGATATTTTAGCCGATCGCTCGATCGATAAGGCGGATAAAATTGAGCGTGCAAATGCGCTTCGGGATGCGGTTTTCCATCGGTGGGGCCCTGGAACCAAGCCATCAAATAAGGAAACGGGCGGTGCCACAAACCGTCGTATTTGAGGGTGACTGTTTTTAAGGCTTTGGCGAGCGATCGGCGCTGCGGTTCGGTAAGATCGATAAATGTAGCAGCGGGAGTTATGGGCGCAATCCACACTTCGTAGGGGTAGCGGGCGCAAGCGGGCACAAAGGCGATCGCCTCTTCGTCTAAATAAAGAATTCGCTGTTTGTCGGAAATCTCTTTTTGAATCA
Source organism: Microcoleus occultus BM001215583 (assembly GCA_036700105.1). Lineage (GTDB taxonomy): Bacteria > Cyanobacteriota > Cyanobacteriia > Cyanobacteriales > Microcoleaceae > Microcoleus. The sequence goes on along the minus strand of JAUBOG010000489.1, from coordinate 3,221 downwards.
AATCTTGCAGCAAACCGGAACTGTTTTTTTGATAGTAAACCGACTGACATTCTAACATCCGCGCGGGTACCGGTGGCACGAAGGGATAGGCGTAAATTTGACCGTGGGGATGGTGCAAAGTCACTCCGACTTCTACACCGCGATTTTCAAAGGGCAACACGTATTCAATTTCGGGATTGCTGCCGATTACTGAAGTGCGATCGGCCCATACTTCTAACAGCAATTCCAAGTGAGATAACTCCAAAGAACCGAGGGAAGCCAGCGGATCTTGAGTGAAAACTACGACTTCGCAAATGCCTTTAGCGGGGAGAGTTTCCACAATATTTGCCGGGGCGTTTTTTGCCTGCAAAGTCAGCGAGGGAAAGCGGTTGTCAAACACTGCGACATCGTAATCTCCCGGCGGCAATTCTGTCGGAAATTTGGGATTAATTGTAGCAGCCAGCGGGTTGTATTCCGGCGGCGGCATGAAAGTTCTTCCCTGACGGTGGCTGGCGTATGCTACCCATTCCCCGCGCAAAGGATGCCAGCGAAAGTGCGGGTTTGCTTGTACGGGTTCGTTGCTGGGACTTACGGCGACGATACCTTCTGGGATTGGGTAGCGGCTGTAGAGTGTCAGCGGGCGGCCGTCTGGTTTTTGCAATGTTTGGGAGTGCATTTTTTGTTGGGGCGGGCGATCGCTCTTAATAGATGTTAGGAGTATAACTTCGTGCTTGGAGAATTCGCCCCTACCTAAAGTCGGAATTTATTTTTTGTAATCTGTTCTGTGGCAACTGCGGGTATCGAAAATTACCAGCTAATTTAATCTTCGTTTAATTCTTTAGATATGATAGGCTCAATAGAGTTGAACACTTAGACAGCTAACAGCAGCAAAGCGGAGTTAAATGTACATACCTGTTACTTTCGACGGCGGTATCCAAAAGAACGAAGCAATAGAAATAAAAGTCAGAAACTTTAAAGACTTAAACTTACAGGAAAGACATATTGAAGAGTTCTTACGCAAAAACATTAATTTGCTCTTTGGGGATGACCAAACTCTTCTAGTTGTAGGTCAACAAGTTCGTAATGCAAGTAACGGGATTAGCGACCTGACTGCCATTGATGCAGATGGCAATATTGTTCTAATCGAGATTAAACGCGACGTACAAGACATCAAAGCTAGAAAAGAACCTTTTGAATCTCAAGCTATCAGGTATGCCGCGAGTTATGCCAAAATTTCGACACCTGAATCCCTTGTAGAGTTGGTCTATAGCTCGTATATCGAGATACACAAAGATGAGCATGAATTAGGCGATTTGACTCCTAGTGAAAAAGCGAGACGAGAGTTGAATAAATTCTTGTCAAGCAATGACGCACTCAAAACCTTTAATAAAAAACAACGAATCATACTTATAGCCTCATCCTTTGATGAGCAAACCCTTTCTGCTGTTGCTTGGTTGATTTCAAATGGGGTGGACGCGATTTGTCTTAATATCACTCCTGTTTTTATAGGAGAGCAAGGTTTTTTGAGTATTGATAAAATTTTGCCTCCGGCACAACTGGATGATTTTTACGTGGGTTTAGCCGGGGTAGGTTCTACAATCAAGAAAGAAATTATATCCACTGATTCTGCCTTTAATAGAACTTGGCTACCTCGAATGGACAAGCTGTTTGAGTGGGAATTAATCAAAGCTGGGGATTGCCTTGAAATTAAAGAGTTTGAAAGCTCTGAAGCTATAATAATTGATGATACATTCGTCAGATTTAATGGGGAAGAAATCTCCTATAATAATTGGGGAAAGAAAGTTACTGGTTGGTCTTCTATAAGTATTTATGAATGGGCAATGCTTAGTTCGAGTAAGAAGACATTGCATGAACTAAGGACGGAAAAAATGGCCGAGTTGGAAGTACAAGCCAGTCAAAGTGAAAAAGTTCAAAACGAAAACGAAGATGTTGGATAGATTAAAGCAGATAAGGTGCGCAATGCGCACCCTACAGAAGCAATTGTCAATTCTGCAACTTCACCAGCGGTTCAATCTGCTGCCTTTGAAACTGCAATTCATCTGCCAAAGGCTGGTAAATTTCTCGATCGCCCTTTTCATCGCAATAATCCCAAAGACCATTGTAGCAGTGGCGATCGTCATCCCAACCCGGATGGTTGACAATCGGATACAAACAAACTCCATCCACCGGAACTCCGGCTTTCATCGCCGCCACTACCTCCGCACACACATAATTCAACCAGACAGGTCTAAAATCGTCTTCAGTACCCGTTTCGGCGATGAATAAGGGCCGGCCGTAGCGATCGAACACTTCTTGCAGCAGTTCGCGAAACGGGCGGTACAGCGGATCGGTGTATTTCATCGGGTCTTCATTGTGAATCCACTGATTGCGATCGTAATAATTCAACCCAATAATATCGAGATATTTTTCCTGGCCGCCGAGTTCGGGGCGAAAACGTCCCGCCAACATATCCCAAGCTTGATATTGAGACAAGCGATAACCTTCCGCCGCGTCTTTATCCTCCGGTTTGTCAGGATCGGCAATAATGTTAATTACCGGGTCGATTTGAACGATGCGGGTGCTGGGATTGACTTCCCAAACTGATTCTATCGCGGCGATCGACGCTTTGATCAACTGAATTTTCAGTTCGTCTCCCCGCCCTTTTGCAAAAGGATTGATGTAGGCAACATCGCCGCCCGCCCAAGCAATAAATGAAATTTCATTGACAGGTGTCACGAAAGGTGTTTGGTCTGTTTCTTCAGTTAGCACTTCCATAAAAGCGCGCACCATTTTGGCAAATCTGGACACGAATTCGGGACTGAAAATATCAATATCGTCGGGCCAGCCGTAGTGAAACAAATCCCAAATTACCTGCATTTTCATGTCGCGGGCGGCGCGGATTATTGGCAGAGAACTGGAAAAATCATATTTTCCGGGCGACTGTTCAATTAAGTGCCAGCGGAGGCCTTCGCGGACTGTGTAAATGCCCTGTTCTTGCAAGCGTTGGTAGTCGGCTGCTGCAAATTTATCGTGGCCGGTGGCGGCTGTGACATCGAGGCGTTTTCCCGATCGCAATTTGTGGGTGGAACACTCAAATCCGCCCATGAAAAAACTTTGAAACATCGTTAAATAGTTGACAGTTGACAGTTGACAGTTGACAGCGAGGTTTTAAGGTTCGCAGTAATGACTTTAATATCGTAGGGTGCGTCGCCCTCGACTAGCTTCAACTCAAACCAAAAATC
>JAUBOG010000048.1:0-21874 GCA_036700105.1 Microcoleus occultus BM001215583 | reverse complement strand
GAGAGAATACGGGGAGGCCCTCAGTTACATAGCCGCTAACCCTAGCTTCGCCGCGCTCCGCTCTAGGGTTACGTATGTAACTGAGGGCCTCCCCAAGAGAAGTCACGTGATTTTTTGAGAAGGATGAGGGTTAGGGTTTGGAGAAAAATTTTTTCATTGAGGTTTTAAATGTTTATTAATTTTAGGGTTTTTTCCAACTTTTCAAGGAAGGCCAAAATTTGGTGGATAGAGAGAATCCCAACCGATTCACTTAACCAAGCTCCATCCACTTGGAACTCTACTTTAGGCGGAAGAAGACGAATCCCTGTAATAATTGGATCAAATTCCAGCCAAGGATCTTCAGTTTCATCCCAATTACGTAGTATATAGTCTTGACAGAGTAGTTTGCAAGAAGAGAGAAAGTGTCTAAAAACAGTCGGGTGCGATATTATAGTACCATCCTTTTTCCAGCGATCATTCATACAAAAGTAATAAACCCCTGAGTCATTTTCTTGACAAATACCCATAATTTTTGTAGATTTTGTAGCATCAAGTAACATTTTCATTCTGTTCATGAATTTAGAGAGCAGACGTTCAAGTATTTATGCAATGGACCCTGACCTAGGACCCAATGAGGACCCTAAGACCCGAGTTATTTTAATAAGGGTCGTTTCAAGTTGAGCCCAAATTCAAGGTCAAACGAGAGCTGCTCTTTTTTCAAGTGAGAAAGTGAGTCATTAGATCCCTAGTTCCCTAGAATGTTTGTTTCAGGACCCTTTTTAATAAATGAGCCCAAATTCAAGGTCAAACGAGAGCTGCTCTTTTTTGAAAATGAATTTTTATTACACTGGTTCAGTAAGCTTTATATTTCAACAGTTTGGTTATCATATGAGCTCTTTCTTTTTGCATTACGCTAACAACTTCTTTTAATCGATCAATTTCAGCTTGATATCTAACTGCTTCTTGACTGAATACTTTTAATAATGTATCTATAGATGTATATACATTTTCCATAACTTTAGGTACATTTGGTTGAATTGTTTGAAATGGTTTTCCCGTTTTATAGTTTACCGGTTCTTTACAAGCAGGACAATCACACATTTCTAGGTCGGTCATTTTAAAAGAAAAAAGTTTACCTTTTTGTGGTTATGTTATGCACTGTTTCATGCTATGACCCGAGTCGATTATTACAGATATTAGGAATGTATCCTGAACAATCTGAAGCTGGTGTACCAATGATAGTCTTGTTATGCGAATCTGAAATTCAAACCAAACAGTTTATAGAAAAATTGTTTCCGCTAACTCGAACCATTGGAGTTATGATGCATTTGAAGGGAAATGTAATAGAGTTTATGGTACAGAGGAGTGAAACGATTTTACTAATAACGTATTTTTTACAATCGTTTTTGTACATTAAAACTCAAGAAATAAAACAGATAGAAGGGATGCTTTTTGCAACAACGTGGTGGCAATTTTTTTAATTAAAATATAAAAGATTTACATTGACATTGTCTCTCCATAGGTATTGGAGGTAAGGTTGATTCAACTATAATAGAATCTTCAATAGATTTTCTAGCTTTTTTACAAGCAGCTTGTATCACACCTTTTTCTTCAGGTATCGATCGTTTACCTAATTTACATAAAGCGTCAAAAATACCATTCGATTCTGTAGAAGAGATACCTAATAATTCACTGATAATGAAAAGTGCCAACGTGACGATCTGTGTTGTAATTAACCATTCGGGGTCCATACGGGTCCTAGCACACAAAATGAAAAAGACCCTGGTATAAAAAGGGTGCTCACCTGATTTTTTCTTCACCAAATCAAAAATGAAGTTGTTACCTAAAGAGTTGGACCTCAATCAATTATCCACATTCCGATTCAATTTTAGTAAAGCAGTTGATGCTTATGATAAAGAACCAGATCTGAAATCGATCTGTAGCATCAACCTTCATTACCAAAAGAAACCGTTTAGTTTGGTATTTAAAGGTGAAATTGCTGGTAAAGGTATTTACAAAACAGAATTTGGTCACTCTCTTGGTTTAGCTATTGAAGAAGAAGATATGAACGCCCTTGGAACCTTTTCAAATTTTTCAATCATTTTTCAGGATCTCCCTCAAAACTTTACGTTTAATCCTTTAGTAAAAGGTGAATTACTTTTTTTGAAATTGAAACAAGTTGACAATCGTTATACAGTAGCCTGTGATATTCCTATCGATCCAAACGATGAAGTTTCCTTATTAACCAACGGTCAAGCTGTAGAAGTAGAAACGTCTTTGAGAATGTATATCAATTTCGAAAATTCTACAGCAGGTTTTTATTTACCTTTAGTGAATGTGAAAACAAAATTTGATACTCCTCCAACACCCAAAAAGATGAAAAAGTTAGTTCAATAAAGTATCCTCTCTTTTACGTTTTTCTAATCGTTGTACATTCCAAGCGTCATTATTTGGTTTCACTTGACAACCTTCAATACTCTTTTTAATTGTATCAAGAACATTTTCTATAGGTCGTCTATATACGACTGGTTCAGCTTCTGGAGCTTCACCCTCTTGTGGAAAACACCTTTGGGTAGCTTCAAGTAACATTTTTTCAATATTATACTCTTCCTGAATATCAAAATATTCCCAAGCTCTTTCTAAAAAAGCATAGTCTCTTCGGGAGACCCCCCAGGAAGCAGCTATAAATAGATCCGTAAAAAAGGATCTAATACCTCTTTGACTATATTTTTTGATAACCACAGTGTATGGTAAATCACAAAAAGGTTTCTCTACTTGAATTAACATGGTATCTTGTTCTTTCATTAAAAAAGTAGATAATTGATAGTGTTCTACATCTACCAGTTTTTCAACAATAGGTGGAGATTGTAACAAGGCTGGGGATACAAAAACATTCAACAACTTTTTACCGGTCTCTATAATAAATTCTGGATGAGATAAACCCAACAAAATTACTTCCAAGTATCTATAGATACAAATCCAATCTGTTTCTTCAATAAGGGTATCATCATTAAAACTAATAGCAATATCCGGAGTAGATACCAATTCTTCCACGGTAGCTAACGAAATAAATTCAGACACTAATAAAAATCGCGAGTTTCCTGTAAAGTGGTTCTTTAGATATTCTGGACAAGTTCCGTTCACCCCATCAACCAGAGTAGGGAGGTGGTGAGCGTCAAACCCTTTAATTAAATTGACTTGTTTCGGGGTCGCAGGTTGATCTACAAATATTGTGATAGATAACCCCATTAACGTTGGTCTACAATCACTCTTTATATAGACTTTAGCAAAATGTATGCTACTTTTCGTTTTTATTAAACACATATTGCAAGAAATTTTTCATAATACGTAGACGTTTTGGTTTTTGATAATTGATAAACATAAAATCATGATCTCCTTCTGTACAGTGGTGATACATTTCCCACCACATTTCTTTTTTAAAATTCATTGGGTGTTCTTCAAAAATCATTTGTACTTCACGTTCGTTTGAAATTTCAAACGCAATCAAGCAAGAATATTGAGTTCGAACTGTTTTAGGAATTTCCATATAACCCTGAGAAACCATTAAAATAGACGTAGAGTAATGCCGATGATTTGTATTCAAGCGTTTAAATGGACTTTCCTTTTTAGAACTAAAGAGTGTACTACCTACCATATCATCAAAGACAATTAATATTCGGTTCGCTAAATGTTTCGGTTTACCATGTTTTTTTAAAAGAGTGATAATAGCGTTTTGTTCTTCCATGATTGCAACCAAATTACTTTCATCGTAATCGGTCCTAAAACACTCTTCAGGAATTTTACCATCAAATTCATCAGGATCTGTATCTTTTACGAGTTGTTCTATTTCATGGGATGCAGGAAGAGGTTGAACAATAGTATAGGGATCATTTTTGTTTTCTAAAGACTTTACCCATTTAATGAGAGGTTTGTTTTGACTAATCAATTTTTGATTCTTTATCCAATCCCATTTATCGTCATTGTTTACTGTAGGGCTAAAGACCAAAATAGTATGAAAATAACCTTTATAAAAATCCAATAGATTACCAATAACGGTTGTTTTTCCTGAACCTTTTGGGGCAATAATTCCGATAGTAAACTCATGATTAGGTAATACGTCATTTGGAGGTGGAGGATGTTTGTTTGCTGATGGAACAGGAATAGGTTTCACAACAAGTCGTTTGTCTTTCATTTATTAAAAGCACATACATATTAACGGTTAAAAATCATACTATACATACGATTCATATGGGAATCTACTTCATTACGGACTCTATCTCGAACCAAACCGTTATCCCATTTCGTTTTGGCTTCTACTTTAGTTTCTTGAGGGGTAGGTTTTTTACCCTCTTGTTCTCTTTTGACTCCTTGAACATATTTTTCAAACCATTTGGGAGGTTCTTCAGGATCAAAGTTTTTACGTTGTCGTTTTTGTTTTGGTTTTGATGTGATTGGATTATTTTCAACCACCTCTCTTATAGTATTTTCTACCAACACATCCATTTTTTGCTGGGCTCGTTTTTCTCTGGCAAGTGCTAACGCAGCTTTCTGTTTTTCAGTAACAACACGTTTCTTCTTTTCAGGTACAGGTGTAACGTTTTCTTCAGATTCCTGTATAGGTTCCAAAACTTTTACTTTACGAGCTGTATTTTTTTCCAAAAGTTTAATAGGTGGAATAGGTTCAATAGGGGATGGAGTACTTTCACGAGATTCTATTTTAGTTTTACGTTTTCGTACTTGTTTAATAGGTTCAATAGGTGGTGGAGATCTGTTTTCAGGGGTTCCAGGAGGTGTTACAGGGGTCTTTTTGGTGGAAGGTTTCTTCGGAGGAATAACTTTTAATGTTTGTAATGGTTTTGCTAGATCTAAAACGTCAGCAGTATATAAAGTCATTAGGTAAGAATTTCGTGACATCTGTGACTATTTATATTAAAAAATCGCGTCATACAATTTGCTTTTCTAAATTTCTAATTCTTATGATCTGCGCATCAAATTGGTATTGAAGCTTTTTCTCTTTTTGACTAGGTTTTCCTTTACCACCCCTAAGGGTTAAAAGTGTTTCCAATCGTTTTGTTAAAATCTCATTAGATCGTTTTAATTCAAAGAGGTTCCGTAAAATCGAGGTTTTTTTACCCGCTAAAAGTGTTTCAGATTTACGAACTTTTGGTTTACGTTTTGTAGTTTTAGGTGGTGTAGGTTGGGTAGGCGGTTTTGGAGGTTCCGAAGGTGGAGCTTCCGGGGTAGGTAAATCATATTCAAGCATCATAGACTGTTCAGCTTGCTGTAATAACGAGAATCGGGGGGTTGATAAAGTACTAGGAACGGGGGAAGTAACGGTTGTTATGAGTTGTTGAACTCGGGTTGATTCTTGACGCAATTGTTGTTGCAAGTTTAGAATGATCTCTGTAGCTTCTATACCTAAGTTTTCAATCCCCTGGTTTCCTTCGTTTTGTTTTATATCAATCATTTCCCTAGCGTCATATTCCATTTGGACCAGAAGGAGTCTAGCTTCTTTTAATTCTGATTCGACCATCATTCCTCGGTATCTAGTTTGTTCTAATTCAGCTTGTAAACTTTCGATTTGTTGTACTAATAGTTGCTCGTTTACTTGTGAATTAGTAGATAAACTGTTAATGGTGTTTTGTAAATTAACCACCTGGTTTGATAAATTTTCTTGAACCCAAACCGACCCATCATCTGCTTGATTCTCTTGTGAAAAAGTAAGGGGTGGAGGAATATTTGTGGTAAACGTATTGATTGTCAATGGAGGGTTGGATCTTGTTTGAGTAGTTTGAGAAATTTGAGGCATTCGTAACGGTGTAGGAGTGGGTGGTGAATATTCTGAACCAGGACTCTCCATAATCATATCAGGGGGATCCATTTCCGTAGAAAGATCTCCAGGTAATTCGGTAGGAAGATCTCCAATAGTAAGTTCTGGTTCTGTATTGGATCTTGTACCAAACCGGTTGTTCATTAATAATACGGCCCCTAATTTTTCAAGAATAGAATGTTCTAACATCTTTTTTCGGTATTCATCTTGTCCTTTACCCAAACTTGGTTTAATACTTGTAGTACTTTCCACTACCATTCTTTTAGCTAACGGGCTTGGTTCAAGAATACCAAATCTTCCTTGAAAAGGATAGTTGGGTGAAATCGTATCAGAATGATCTTGGTTGTAAGATTGTCTAGAACGTTTACTATAAGGACCTGTTTGTTTGACCAACCCGTATGTTATCATAAGTTTATTACCATACAATTTACTAACGTTTACATACAAGACCAGGACGTCTAGGAGCTACAATAGGTTGATTGATGGTAGGTAACAACTGTTTTTGTAGAGATTCATCAATAGGTTTACTTTTATCATACAAGGGTTGACTTCCTGGAAGAGTAAAAATAGATTCGTCTCCCATCATATTCGTGACTGTAGGATACTGAGACCCTCTTGGAGTACTAGTAGGTTGAAAGGGACCAGGTAAAGGTAAAAACATTTCCCCAGTACGTTTTGCATCAATTACATTACCTATTCTATTATACCAGTCGTATCTACCTGTGGAACCCATCATTGGTTCAAACCGTTTATCAGGAACGCGTAAATCTTGATAGGTATAACCATGAATCGTTTTGAAACTTTCATTAACCAAATTACGTGAGATAGTTCTTGACGGTCCACCTCCTGAAGTGTATGAATAAGAATACCCATCTTGAACATTACTACCTGCACGAGGTGCTTTGGTACCATAAAATTCTGAATCATAACGTAAAGCCATATCTGGAGTACTATGTTTTAATTGAACAGATGCTAATACATCTCCTACAGAACCTACCAATCCTGGTGAAATAAGTACACTACGTTTAAATCGTTTTGGTTCTACTATTGCCTGCATAATCTCTTACACATACATTTTTATTAACCCATCACCATTTTAGTAGCTGTATTGGAAGCATTTTGTTTTCCTCTACTATGAATACCAGGATTGATTAATAATCCTAATTTAACACTGAAATTTTGACCATTAAATAAAAGTTTTTCATTACTAGTCCCTAGAGTGAAATAAAGATCAAAAGATTGCAACTGGTTTAAATTCTGAGTATCAAACCATTTTTCAGGGCAAGGATCTTGATAGAAAATAATATCTCCAGGGTTTCCATCAATAGGAATGCGAGCAATTTGAGGACCTTTAGATACACTAAAGTTGGGGGCATTGTAGGGTAAATACGTTTGAAATATGTTACCAATTGCATCAGAATTGAGGTAGACATAATTGTCCCCAGTAATTTGAGCTACATTTGGGAATACTAAATTCACCCCGGTAGACGTATTGATCTGATTTAACCCTAAAATCAACTGTAATGATAGAGTAGGTACACTTAAAACAAGGGTACCAAAATTCGTAGAAACAGTAAATTTCCCTATCAAGGTTGAAAAAGTAACGGTATAAACCCTACTACCTAATAAAAGAGATGCTTGAGTTAGTAAGGTAGCCAAGGTCGTAGCCATTGTAGTGGTAGTATAGTTACCTACTGGAATAGAAATACTTACGGTTCCCACTCCAGGTTCTTGTAAGGTAAAGGTATTGTTACTAGTAGTAATCACATAATAGCTAAAAGGTACTTCTACTTGTAATATTTTCATTTTTTCAATATTTGTTAATGGAGAATCAAATCGTAATGTAGACCAATCTGTGGATGCTATAAACGTATTGTTTTGTACCCCATCTCTTGAATCTAAAAAGAGTTCAACGTATTCTAATTCCATAAGGTAACTACCATACAATTTACTTTTTATTGAATCAATTCAAGGACGTTGTTTTCTCTTAATAAAATCATAGCATCAAAGTAGGAATAGACTTCAATATTATACCGACTGTTTTGAGGACCGCTATAAGTAGCAAGTAAACAAATATCCGATTGTTCTTCAGCATTCAATCCTGAAATTTCCATACCATTCGAAGTTTCTAAATCAATAGCCATAGCAAAACATTGAGACCCCATATTTCCTGAAAAACTATTACCCGTAATTAATACTGGTTGAGTAATGACATTAACAAAAGGTTGACCTGTAGTTTGGTATTGAGAACAAATTGTGGCATAATCCGTTTCGTTATGAATCGTTTCCAAATTACCAACAAGGATTTTTTGTTTTAAAGGCATTTGACCCCAACGAAGTACATTGTTTCCGGTTGCTAAACGATAATCCCCAATAACATTTAACGCTTTTTGTAATTCAATAAACGCTTCAGCACCCCCATTGGTAGTTGCACTACCTGTACTGGTGGATACTTGAACCGGTGCGGCTGGAAAGTACCTACCACCAATTCGAAACTGGTAATTCTGTAAAGTAACGGCTTCTTGTACTTCACCAAGAGGCATAGTATCATTAGCATAAGTAGCCATGAAGGTTGCCCCTGAATCTGTTTGAATATTATAAGGAGCTCTACGTTGAACAGCTATGAGAGCTTTTACCGATCTCGATCGTTCTTGAATTTGTAAATTTAAATTAGAACTACCCCCAGTACCGAAAATATATGTATGCCATGAACAAAACTAGTTAGATAAAAAATACTTTGATTGGAACACCGTCTTTTTGTAACCCTTTTAAAAATACCGCGTCATAAGAGGAATCAAACTCTAAAATTTCAGGAATCAAATTGACTTCCATAACTTTATACGTAGCATCCAATCCACCAGGATCTCCTTTAATAACAAAAAGACATTCTTCAGGTGGAGCAAGAGTCAACTCTATTGCAAATTGAGATGCCATGAATTTGGTTGGTATCAATTTCTGTTGAGTAAACAACCCCATAGCAAATGAAATTTGATACCTTCTTCGAGTCCATGTACCACTATCCGTCTGGTTACCATCTACATTACAAGCATGGGGAGTTAACCCAAAACCTTTACCCTTAAATAAAGCATCATAAGTCACATTAAAGGTTGACGGATCATCCATAGTAGTAGTTGAGTTGGTACTGTAATCAAGACCTTGAATATAAGCTTGGCGAATGTTTACCAACCCTTTCCGTTGTCTACCAGTACCATTAGCACCCAACTGGGCTAGAGTAGCTCCTTCGGCCCCGAAAACAACCCCACCAATACCTTCACAAATACTGGTTTGATCTAATGTACCAATTTGTGTTGGACCTGTCCATTCAGTAAGCATTCGAACAATTTGATTGTATTTGATAATATCTTCCAAAGGAGTAGATCCATACATGACTCGTACTCTACTAAAAATGGACTGAACGTTGTTTTGAATACGGGTAATAGAGCCAGAAGGGGTTGTAGGACCCCGTAACAATACATCAAATTCCAAGGTAGTGTTTGCAGGATTTACATAACCTTGGGCGGGGAACTCTAAACGAATAATAGACCCAGGTAGGTAATCGCTACCACTTTTTGGGGTGATTCGCGGAGTCATTTTTCCAGCTTTGTTTGCTTGAGATGGAAATGAGTAACGAGCATTGAAAGGAACGACCATTTCAGTATCAGAAGGGTACCATTTAAAGTGAGAGGCCATTTATTATTCAAAGCATACATTTTGCTACATTTTTTCATACAAAACACCCTATTGTTGAACCTGGAATTGGTTTTAAACATGTTAACGGTTTTAATAACGTTCCACCCCAACGTACATAAGAAGCTTGTTCCTGATTCGCGGTAATCATTTCACCTTCAGTTTCTATAAATCGTTCTGTTCCATGAGGATAGGTAGTCCCCCATGAAGGACCTGGTTTACGTATTCGAATAATTTCAGCTGCTTGAGGAGTCATATGAGATGAAATCAAATCTCCTTCTATATGGTAATGTCTACCTCTATTAGGTCCTGGCCCTTTTCTAAAAGGATTGGTAGGAGGAGCTCCACCGTTAAAACTGACTGCTCTAGAAAGAGGATATTTGGTTGCCATACATAGAGCTGCAGTACCTCCCAAAGAATGTCCTGTAAAAGTAATATCCTCAGTTATAGGGATATTTTGAATCAAACTAAGATTACAGTAATCTCCAACAGCTATTTGGACATCATCCAAAATATCATGAATCATTGCATCAGTGTCAAAAGAAGTTCCTTTAAAAGCTAAATAGGTTTTGTTTTGATACATCCATTTAGCATAACGAGTAGTAGATTCTACTAATTCATAACCATAGAGGGATTGAGGAGTCCCATAAACCGAAGTGGCCATTAATAATAAAATATGGTCTTCCGGGTAAATCCAGTTAGGTAGTAAGGGGAGGTTTTCAGGTACAGGTTCACCTTTATTATTTTGAATTACCCTTTTCACAACTACACTCGGATTCTTTACAATCTACTTCAACGGTAACGGGTTGAGCCAACTGATCCTCTTCCCCAAACGCCCGGAGAGGGGGTCTTTCCATCATTTGAGGTTTCTTACCAAATCGAGTTTCTTTCATGATTTGTTCATAATACTTTTTATAACTTTGGGTGTTTCCGGTTTGTTTTTGCCATGCTTCAAATTGTTTAATCGCTTCCCTTTCCTCAGTGACTCTTCCAGCAACAGCTTGACCAAAAATTTCTAAACCTATACCTACTCCAGCTCCAGCTACGGGGTTTAAAATGCTTACTCCTGAAGAGGCAATCCATGCAAGGTAATCATACATGTTCCAAAAATCCTCATCTTTTTCATCTCTGTTTGTAGCAATTGTTGTTTGTATGATACTACCCAACATTCCAGGTTTCGGTTTCAACTCTTTACGACCTACTTGATATCCACTTTTTTGTACTTTAGGTTTATAGAGTACCGAGGTATTTAACTGATTAGGGTTAAGGGTTTTCCCATAAATATCAATACGCTGTTTCATTTTATTAAAAACACATACAATTATTCTTACCCAAATGCAACCTCTCAGGTATGAAAATGGTATACCCATATTTTCAAGCACGCAAATCGATGATTACGGGTTTCCTGAAAACTGGGGGTTTATTTATTATGAAATTATAGAGAATAGAGATACCACCACGTTTGCTACAGACTATAAACTAGAACAAAGTTATTACAAACGTCCTATCCATAGATACAATCGTAAACAAAGATTTAAAAACGTGATTGGACAACTGATGGGGGATCGAGGTAAAGTTCCTGATAATATTGTTAGTATTGTAGGGTTTTATTTACAACCTGGAGATCGATGGAATGAAGTGCGTAGAGTATTAAAATCATTTCAATGGCGGATTTATTACAATCGAATCCCTTATATAATACAGCAACTAACGAAAATGAATTCCACAAACAAAATCCATATAGATCAATACACGAATGTTATGGAGGATTTTGATCATTTTTGTTTCTTGTTTGAAAAACATAAATCGGAACTAGGTAGAAAATACTTTCCCAACATGAGGTTTATTGCTTTGAAACTTATTGAAAAGAATGGGATTCAATTAAACTATCCTATCCCTGTAACTCGTACTGTACGCAAACAAAAAGAATTGGATTCGTTATGGGACTGGTTTATTAATAAACTAGAAAGGTAAATTATAAACAAGTGTCCCCCATAAATCTTGATCTGTAGCTCCACCAGAAAGAAACGCTCCAGTAATATAGTTACCTGAATTGTAAGCTCCCACAGTCATGGAAAGACCGTCGAAAATATTTACTCCTGGTAAATTATACCCATTAATCCATAATGTTGTGTAAATAGGATTTGATAAACCACTCCAATTTGATCGAAACATGTTAGCTGTCACTTCAGGAATACCTCCAGCCAATTGAAGAAAAGCGGGGATTCCTTTAATAAGTAACCATTGAGCTCCCAAACTACCTCCATAATTAAAATTAAGTCGATACGATAAGGTGACTTGTTGACCGACAACCACATATCTTCCATATTGAACATTATAAGAAAAGGAAGGACTACTTGCTCCTGGAGCTGTACTTTGAGCAATTGGAGTCCATGAACCTTGAGAATATTTGAAAAAGTTGTTCCCACCTAACCGAATAGCTCCATCGGTACGTAATTCAAAACATTCTGTTTCTGTTGCACCTACTTTGGAAACAATTTTAAAATTATGATCTCCAACAGATCGTTGACCCATAGTCCATTCAGTCACGTTACCATTATTGTAAACACGTAGTTGAGCTGCTCCAGATCTTTGTACTGCAATTTCATTAGCCGCTGTAATCGTACCTATGGTTGTAAGCGTTCCGGCAATAGTAGTGTTTTCACCTACATTAAGGTTTTTAGCAACACCTACTCCACCTGGGGTAATAATAGACCCGGTGGTAGGGGTTGTACTCTGAGTGGTTACAGTTGTTGTAATTTTTCCTCCAACAAACATATCTTTACTAATACCTAGTCCTCCAGGAGTAACAATAGACCCTGTCGTAGGACTGGTGGAATCAGTGGTATCTAAACAGATTGTTTTAGTGATTTCTACAATAGTGGGGGTTACATTTATACCGTTACCTCCATTACTTTGAATACGAGTTGTACCAGCATCATTACGTAATGTTAGGGTGTTGGCTCCACCATCCCCAGTTCTATTAGGTCCATTCATAAACAAGAGACCTTGACCTACAGCCGCGGTATCTAAAACTAGTAGAGCTACCGCACTTGTACCCAAATCTTGATTGGAAATTGATAAAAGACGTCCACCATTAATTGGGGTGTCACCACAAATCATATTGGTTCCAGATCTGATTTGCTTTACTGCTGAAATCCCTCCAACTGTATTGATAGATGCTACGGTAGTAGAAGTAGCTTCTGTGGTTGATAATACTTTAAAATCAATTTCGGATTGAACGGCTGTTCCTAAGAGTAACCCTTGAAGAGCACTACCTTGTAATCGTAAAGTTCCGCTAAAATTTCGTAATGTCATTGTATTGGGACCACCTTCGGAACTATTTCCTGAACTGTTGATAAATAATGTACCAGTTCCTGTATCAGATTGTAAAGTGATTTTACTGGTCGCATTTACCCCAGAACTAGTATTCTGAAGTAAAAGAGTTCGATCCCCATCAATTTGTGTACTAGTACCTACAGAAAGATCTCCACCGATAAACGTATTCTTTTTTATAGAACTACCTCCTTCAATAATAAGTGCTCCTGTAGTAGAATTGAAACTATTCTCTGTAGAAGATATAGAAACTGTAGTTCCAGGTGAATTGGTAACGGTTAAAGTTCCAGTACTAGTGCTACCATAAGAAATAGCTCCACCTGTAATAGTTCCTTGAACGTTCAAATCTCCTTTAATACCTACACCTCCTTCAACAACAGCTGCTCCTGTAGAAGGACTTGAAGAAACTTGAGTAGAAGCAACCGTAAACGTTGTACCTGATCCATTTGTCACTGCAAACGTTCCCGAGGTTGTAGATCCATAAGAAACGGATCCTCCTGTAATCGTTCCACCTACATGTAAATTTCCGCCAATCCCAACTCCACCAGCAACCACAACAGCTCCAGTAGTATTACTAGAAGATACCGTTGTTTGAGGAAATTTCGCTTGACCTTCATTGATTCCCAATACAAAACCTGTAGATGCGGCTCCAGCTGTAGAACCTGGAGTATATAGGTATAATCCATCATTGGCAACACCTCCAACTAATCCAAAAGAGGCTCCCATCATATTGGTTTGAATGGTTAGAGTTGAATCACTTTTCAAGAATTGTCCATAAGGTAATTGAAATCCTTGTCCTGCAAAAATGGTTTTGAGAGCCTTGATTCCACCTAGGGTATAGAAAGCACCATTCAAAACAGAACCTGCATCGGTTGTGTTGGTACTATTCATAACTGCACTATAGGTAGATACCCCAGTCGTAGTCAAAGTTCCAGTAGTCATTGTAGACGTAACTACGTTGATACCGGTTATTCCTGTAGCCGTTACATTAGCTAAAGTGAGATTTCCATCTAAAGTACTATTAGCACTAATAGATAAGGTTGCAGTATTACTTTGTAACCGTAACAACCCGTTATTATTCCGTACCGTTAACGTATTCACTCCCCCATCAACGGTTCTATTGGGACCATTCTTAAACATAACAGCATCACCACCATTTGTTTGAAATAGTAGAATTGTGGTTGCCTCGGTACCAAGACTTAGATTACGTAACAATAAAAATCTTCCTCCATTGATATCAGTGTTTCCTACAAGACCATCTTGTTCAGTGATTAGACTAGTACTAGTCAATCCTGTACAGGTTACATTATTTACGGTGAGATTGGTATCCAAAGTACTAGTTGGTCCAATAGTGAGAGTTCCTGTTTGACTTTGTAAACGTAACGTTCCATTCTCATTACGTATAGTCATGGTATTCACTCCACCATCAGCTATTCTATTAGGTCCATTCTTGAAAATAACTCCTTGACCATTATCGGTTGAAAGAGTCACACCTGTTTGAGTATTTACCCCCAAACTTTGATTGGAAATATTCAAAACCCTAAAAGTGTCTTGATTCACAGTACCTACCGTTACATTTTCTTGAGTAGTTAAAAACCGTGTAGTAATCGATGCTGTATCAATACTTTCAGCTTGTAATACGACTCCTGTAGCGGTATTGTTGGAATTTCGTAACCGTACTGTTCCTGTAGGTGTACCAATTTGTAAATCTAAATTTGCTGAAGTTGTTTTAAACTGGTTCGTACTTGCTGTAGCTAAAAATGCGTCAGTTGTGACAGGACCCCCAGATATACCTCCAGCTACTACATTTCCTTCTACTACTAAATCCCCCGTAATAATTCCGTCACCATCCACCAATAAGGAATCAAATTCTCCTGCTTCAAGTCCATCTAGATTTTTCTCTTGTCGTCTACGTTTCATTATACTACTCTTTCATACATTTTGTATGGGTACTTTTTCATATGGAAACATCTATTGTAGTAGGTATAGCCGCAATATTAGCTATATTATTAACCATTAGTGAAATGTTGGCGCTCAGTTCTTGTCAAGCCAATTCCCTGTCTCAATTACTGCGGAGAAATCAGCAAGCTATAGAATCTGTACCGTAATTTATTTTGTAATAAACAACCCCTTTCCACAATGGGGACAAGGAACACCTACAGGTTCTTCTTCATGGTTATCTAAAAACGCTGCAGCTGTTTCAACTACCTGTTCCACTGAAGGTGTCCCCTGTTTGAAATAAGCCCATACAAAACATCCATCTCCATCCTCGATCATAGAACAAACCTGTACTACATCGTCTAAAGTTAATAACGCATCTCCCCACCCTTGTTTCCCTACTTGAAACCCTACCATTTTCTTTGCTTTGTACTGATGGAAACTAAGGTAAGAGGCAATTACGTCCAACTGTTTACCTCCATCATAAGCCATAATATTAATCATATCTAATAAATGACCATGAGATTGTAATCCTGCTACATTGACCCCTCTATACAAATCTCCTTCCTTTTGGGCCATAGCTCCATTAGCAAATACTGCAGCTGATAATAATTGTCCTGAAATACAGTACTGTTTGGCTTGTTCTAAAATAGGACCAAATTTCAAAGCATCAGCAATACCGTTTACAGGTTCCCAATCAATATCCAACCCATCTAACTCCAAATCGTACATTAATTCTGCAACCGATTTATGATGAAATGTATCAAAAGAATACGTTGCTCCTCCTACAGCAAGCATGACTTTGATTCCTTTGGATTTCAAAATCTGAATAGCTTTCCTTACTACTTGAAAATCTAAAGCAAAATCCATCCCAGTACCAACCCAAGTACCTTGAGATTTGACATAAGTACAATCAGGTCTTACAAACGATAAAAAGACTACATCAATAGGTGTTTCAATTTGAGCCAGCGCTGATTCTTCGGCTTTATCAGTCCAAGTACATGCCCAAGATTCAAAATACACTCCAATCATATTTATTTCCTCATACAATATACTCCAGATGTAAATTTGAATACATCGGTCTCAAGGTAATCAGCCCCAAGATAAACAGATACCCAAACGGTTGCGCACACTTCTCCATAAAAAACCCGACAATGTTCACCAAAAACTACTTTACACAAAGTTTCGAATCTGGAAAAGTAGTACCAGTCCTCCTCTTTGAAAACCTTTACAACCTGTAACCTATCCATCAATACCAATTTAATTGGTGGAAAAGCTATTACCCCCTTGATATTTTTATGATCACTCTCGAAAACTGCAATGTCTCCGCTAAATTCCCCTAAATAAAAAAACACCGGGGGACCTCCCAGTTGTTCCTCGGGGTGAAAAATGGTTTCAAAAGTAAAAGACCATGGACGATAAAATGGATCTCTACCATTATATAAAAGTAGGTTACTACATGGTTTTCTAACCAAATTTGAATAAGTTCGAGTCATATAATATCTGTAAAGGTCGTTTAGCAAATGTAATGTTCCTTGTAATCGTTTCATCTTTTCTAAAACAGATACATCTGATGTTCCATAAAACTTGTAATAAGTATAAGAAACCATCTTTTTGTCCATACATATGAATTTGTATGCATCACTAAAATGAAAGTCTTGTAAAAACTGTATTACAGTTTCAAACACAATTTGTTGAACCATTTCTTGAGGTAATACTGTTGGAATCAAGGATATTGGATCATAATAATAGGGTCGATAATCAAATAATAGTTTCATACTTTTACTGTTTTTTTTATGGGTTAAGGTATCATAACCTGTACCTTCCTGAACCTTAACCAAAAAATCTTGTAACATGATAAAAAATTCGATCGAAACAAAACACCTTAACCTATCGACCAATCAAATAGCTGATCTGTGACTCATTTTAATAACATGACCCTGGTCTTCGGGAATATATCGACCAATCAAATCGATAGACGTCACTCATGCACCGATAATGCGGGCCGCTTTTAAATAAAAAGAACCTCGAATTGTGTGAAACTCTATTTAACTAAATGGTTCAGTTTATTTTTACCGACGAAATTGTTAGGGATAATCAAGGTCGATGGCATCGACTTATTATGAATCTACCACTCACTTATACAACCCTTCGAATGAACGATACTCAAAAGTTACGAGCATTAAGCTCACAATTCATGTTTATATTACGTCGACAATTTGGACCCATTTTATCCCCTAATGGAACAGCAAGAGATCGGTCCAACATTTTAAACCGTATCCCCGGGTATTTGAGTATTACCTCTACAGATACGAATCTTAATGCTCGAATGAATGGATTGCATGCTGACGAACTTACGTATGAAAATCTCTTACACTTTTTAGAAGATCGTATATTTCAAAGTGATCGAAATGTCAATTTTAATGCTTTACGATGGACATTTGTGATTACCCCTTCCGTGTATGTTGTTGGAGCTGGGGGTAGGATGGCTACAATCACCTACCCTAAAAATCTCTACAAGTTATGTCATGAAGAACATTCCGATGAATATGGTCCAATCAATTGTGCGGCTTTTGCTTTGAATTACCGACTGTATTTTACGTCAAGAAATTATGCTAGAAAAAGTTTGGTGACCATTTGTAGAGATGCTAGAGCATTTCAAACCTTGATGGGTTGGGGTGAATATGTAAACGTAACTGATATACGAAAAGTGATTGATACCTTTACAGATATACGACTTACTATTCTTATCCCTAATACTACTCATTACCGTGAAACTACCTATGAAGGAGCGGATTTTGATACAGACCAATTAACTCTACCAACAAGACAGATCACCAGTCCTACGTCCAAAGTGGTCTATTTAGTATTTGATTTTCAGCACTACTTTCCCATCAGTTCTGTACAAGGGTATTTACGTTTAGCCAAAAAGACTCGAGATATTGTGTTTTGTCATACATGTATTGAACACTTTCGTGGAGCCCGTGAAGAGCATGATTGTGAAAACTGGATTCAAAACCAACCTTCCAGAAAAAAGAAAAGAACCTCTCCTTGCGAATTCTGTGGAAAACAGAAAAATAGCAAAACCTGTACTTGTGGAATGTCAAGATGTTTCTCATGTAAATCCCGGCATCAAACGAATGAACGTCACCGATGTATTTTGGTACCCCCATCCGGTGAAAGAGAGCAACCAGAATATGATATGGGTTCTCAAGAAGGAAAGAAACCTGCTTTATGGGCTTACGATATCGAATCCAGAGTATCTATTATTGAATCTGAAAATGAATTAATTGATGAATTTGAAGTAGATCCAGACTTGCGTTTTACTGGAAAAGTGACGAGACGTTCGTATCATGTTCATGAACATGTTGCCAACCTTCTGGTGGCAAAAAATGTTTTTACCAATGAAATGAAAATCTTTGAAGGGGACAATTGTATTACGGAATTTCTCTTCTTTCTTGCTACGTACAACAAGGGTGAAAATTTATGTTATGCCCACAATGCTTCAGGGTATGACACCCGACTTATTTTTGGGGAAGCTTGTAAAATCAATAGTACAACAAAAGATGCTATTTTACGAGGTTGTAAATTTATGCAATTCAAGACCAACCATATTACCTTCAGGGATACTTTATTACACTTACAAGGCTCGTTACGGGGGTTGGCTAAAAGTTATTGTTCTGAAGTTCGTATGGAAAAAGGGTACTTTCCTCACATGTTTAACTCTGTTGAAAACTATGATTATGTAGGACCTATCCCACCTATTGATACGTTTGACCTTACGTTTGTTGTAAAGGATGATACGGAATTACAAGCTTTTGAAACATGGTATCATTCTTGGGATGGTCGTAATGATTGGAACTTTCGGGATGAATTACGTAAATACTGTATCAATGATGTGGATGTGCTGGCCGCTATTATGGTAGCTCATCACAATATTCTTGTTGAAAAATTTGAAATGTCTCCGTGGATTAATATGACCGCCCCCAGTTATGTCCATGAAATTTATTTGAGAGTCTTACACCGGAGTCTGGAATTACCTGATCCTAAAGACCAACCTCAAGAATACAATTATCGTATTCAAGAACTTGCTGAAAAAAGTTATTGGGCAGTCCTGAAAGACCCTGAATATTTATTTGCTAGGGAAGCCTTACGTGGGGGTCGAACTGATATTCGTAAAGTATTTCATAGAATCTCTCAAGAAGCCTGGGACCGAGGTGAGCGAGGACGTTACCAAGATATTTGTTCTCAGTACCCTTACCAACAAGCTGTACATGATTTTCCTACAGGCATTCCTACGATTCATGTATGGGATTCAACCTGTAATCCTTGTTACAAATGTCCCGTCCTCAAGTGTATACATACAACCCTCCCCACCGACCCGGATTTGAAAATTATCGACATTCCTCCACCTAATGTTGAAGAATTATTAACTGATGAATGGTTTGGAATTGTTTGCTGTACTATTGACCCTCCAAAAGATCTTTACCATCCAGTACTAGTGTGTTACGATGAAGATTTGAAAAAGTGCGTGGCCTCTTGTAAACTCATTGAAAAAAAGGTGTTCACTTCCATTGAATTTCAGCAAGCCTTGAAAGTAGGTTACCGACTTATTACCTTACATCGTTTTGACAAGTACCATAGAACTCCTTCTTTATGGAGTGATGTCATTAAAGATTTGTTTATAGAAAAGATGGTGAATAGTTCTAACGAACCTTCTCCTGAGAAAAAGGAAAGATTAATTGAAGAATATGAAAGAAAGTTTGGGATGGGTGATGATTTAAGAAAAACCTTTAGAGAACATCGTTGGGGAAAGAACCCCGCTAAAAAACTAACGTTTAAAGTGTTACTGAATAGTGGATGGGGAAAACATTGCCAAAAGACTGACTTGACCTCTACCGAAATTCTAGATAGAAATAATCAAGAAGCCATGTTATTACTATTTGATAATTTTGCTCAGCATAAATATACTTTCAACAATGTAGTCACCCTAAGTGCTGACGAAGATATGTATTTGTACAAAAAAGACGAAATGCCCTTGGAAATTCACAAGACGTATTTAGCTGCAGGACTCTTTGTACCTGCTTATGGTCGTTTACATTTATGGAAACAGTTACACTTACTTGGTGACCGAGTATTGATGAATGATACCGATTCCATTATTTATGTGTATGATCCTACAAAGTATAATATCCCTGAAGGTGATATTTGGGGTGACTGGGAAGTAGAAGACAAGGATCGATTGAATGGTGGAATCCGTGAATTTGTTGGGGTAGGACCTAAAACGTATTCTATTCTATGTGAGAATGGTGAAACAGAGACAAAGTGTAAAGGGTTACGATTGTCAAGAGCTACTGAAAATTTGGTCAACCATGAAACGATGAGAGCGTTGGTTATAAACGATGACGGGGTGATTCAAAATGAGGAGGTTACTAGTGAAGACGAAGATGACCCTAGACGTATTAGAGTCCCTCAACAATTGTTTAGTTATGTCTTGACTAAATCAAAAACAATACAAACTAGAAAAATATTAAAAGACTTATGCTTTCAACATACCCAACTCAAAGGAAATTTAGACTCTAATGGGTTTTTGTATCCTTTTGGATATGAACATAATACTAATACTCTAATAA
The DNA here is from genome assembly GCA_036700105.1 of Microcoleus occultus BM001215583. Classification (GTDB taxonomy): domain Bacteria; phylum Cyanobacteriota; class Cyanobacteriia; order Cyanobacteriales; family Microcoleaceae; genus Microcoleus. The sequence continues at coordinate 1,471 of JAUBOG010000048.1, read as the reverse complement.
ATACTTAATTTTGATGAAAACTTTTCTACTAATGTACTCTTACCCTGAAACTCAACGACTATTAGGTTGTTATTTCGTTGAAGATGAATATTACTTTATTGTTTTTAACAACTGGAAACTTATCGATCATACAACCAGTAAGGGTCGGCTTTATATTGAAGGATTTCTTAGAACATTAGAGGTATTCCAGAGTCGTTCTTATGAAGTACCAACTTATCAGATAACCTATCCAGAAAACACTATTACAGGAATCTGTTTTACGCAACATGAAGGTGTAGTACAAAGGGATTTGAAAGTAGAAGGATTTTGGTACAAACACAATATTCATCCCAATAGAATTCAAATTTTTGTAGATCGATTGAAAAAACTTATAAAGTAATAAAAAGTTCAAAAAAGAGCAGCTTTCATTTGACCTTGTACATGAGCCCGCTTTTATGCACTTTGCGGGTCTTAGGGTCCTGGATTCGGAACCTTTTTATAAAACTTCAACGTCGACTCTACAAACTCAATGTCTCCATCTATCCAAAAAAGACCTAGTGTAGACTATACAAACGACTTTGGTAGACCCATCTATGTTCTTTTAAAAAATGTTACTCTCCAAAAATGTATAGCTGAAGGGCCATCGTGCATCTTTGGGTGTTATTATGATTTTGAAGAAAAAGAATATTACTTTCAACAAGCTGGTGAATTCATTCCACCTTCAGCTCTACGTAACAGTATCAAAGACTTTATTAATGAATGTAGAAGGCTTTGCTTGGAATATATTGGTCAGATTCCTCGAGTACCTTATGGAGGTTTAATTACAAGGATCCAAGGAATTAAGATAAACGGTCCCGTAATGGTGAAACTTCCTTCTATGAAGAATTCTGGGTGGTTTCCTTTATATGTTGATGGGTTGATTCAACCTAAAATCATCTCTACTTTTCTCGACGAATTGGATGAACTCATTTCAATAAAAACATCTTTGCATTAAAATGACCCCGATCCTTGTGCTATGAGGGTCCTAGATCAGGGACCATTACATAAATAATCCAACATCGGCTATTGTTTACAAAATGAAAACTTCACCTTTAACCATAACGGGGTGCGTCCAAGAAAATGAAAAATACTACTTTTACGTTGGAAGTGTCTGGGAAACAGCCGAGGGGTATTGGGGTGGTGAAAAGGGATCATCATTTCAATTCCATCTAAACAATTTTTTATCTACATGTAGAACAGTTGTTAAAGAATATGCTAAAAGAGTAGCAAATCAAGAAAGATTTAATGATAGATATTTTGATCCTTTCATTTATGGTATCCGTATAGTAGATGGTAAACTTGAATTCAGAATACCAGGGTCGTGGGTAGTTGAACCAGAAGGTGTGATTTTTCCTATTCAGATCTACCTATTTCTCAACAATCTTAGCAAGTCATTTACTGATGAAAAATAAAAAATTTTTCTCCAAACCCTAACCCTCATCCTTCTCAAAAA
>JAUBOG010000488.1:0-5009 GCA_036700105.1 Microcoleus occultus BM001215583 | reverse complement strand
TTAACCCTGTCTCCCCCTGGTTGAGGAGGGCACAAGCAGATTGGTCGATGACTCGCATATATATAAGTAGGGCTTGCTGAATAAGTCAAGGAAACTCAAAAAAGTTCGATCGCGCTATTGCTCGCCAACGATTGAATTAAGTTTTTCTTTTGGTTTTGAGACTAAACTATAACCTTTGATAATCTCCGCAGCCATTCCAGTTGTGATTAATAAAAGCTGAAGAAAAAAAACACAATAACCTTCTTAACCATGCGACAAGGTTCATGACTAAAAAAGGCCGTTGCTGAAACAAGGTATGATTAGTTCGAAGAGAAATTTGCAAAAACAATTAACTAAAAGTCTAAATCTATGAAATGTCCTGAATGTAAATCAACTCATGTAAATAAAAATGAACACAAAAAAGGCAAACAGAATTATATTTGTGTTGAACATGGTAGGCCATTCATAAAATGCTACCACCCCATAAGGGTTGCTCTACAGGATTTAAGCAGGAATGTCTAAAAATGTATGTTAATGGTATGGGTTTCCGAGCGATAGAGAGAATCAAAGGTGTTCGTCATACGAGAATAATTAATTGGGTCAAGGAGGTGGGAGAACTTCTACCACAGGCTTACGAACCAGACACAATTATCGAGATCGGAGAACTAGATGAATTAGAAACATTTATTGGCTCAAAAAAAAATGTGGTTTTGGACAGCAGTAGACCACTTCTAATCAGCTATTTTAGGATGGGTTTTAGGAGACCATATTGCCAAACTATTTAAACTTTATGGGAGCTTGTTGAGCAATGGAGATGCTATTTTTATGTGGCGGACGGTTGGAAATTTTATTCCATGTTGATGACCGATGGAGACCAAATCATCCGTAAAACTTATATAACAAGAGTGGAAGGTGAAAATACAAGACTCACACATGATCTGGCTCGATTGAAGAGAAAAACTCTTTGTTATTCTAAATCCCAAGAAATGCTCAAACATTTAATTCGTTTACTAATTCACTATTTAAAATTCTCGGACGTTCCCATTCCATATTCAAGTAATTATAGCAATCCTAAATCATTTGTATAATTCTTGTAGGGGCAATCCCCCGTGGTTGGCCCTCTCTATCTGGGGTAGGCACGGGGTACTACCCGTACAGATTTTATGAATCATTTAGACTTGCTATATTCAGCAACGCCAAAAAAATTAGCTTTTAAATCAGCAGTTCAGATCGCTGTCGAAGTTAGTAAAAAAATGGAATTGGGAATGGGTAAGGATATGAGGGGCGAGCTGTGAATTTTTAACTCACCGATCGCCGATGGTGGTTTTTATATACCCCCAGGGGAATTCGAATCCCCGTCGCATCCGTGAAAGGGATGTGTCCTAGGCCTCTAGACGATGGGGGCGCGTTGCGTTTGCTTGTGTTCCGCACCTTTATTACATTAACTAATCTTTCCCAATCTGTCAACTACTTTGCGAAAGTTTTTTTTCTAGTCGTCCGAAAGCTGCTCGCAGTAGGCTTTGAGGATGCGGGCGCAATTGCCGATCGCCCCCAAGCGAGCAATCTCAAACCCGTGGGTGTTCTGGGTAGGGAAGCTCAAACAAGCGGCGCGGGCGACGTGGCCGAACTTCATGGCGATCGAAGCGTCGCTCCCAAAGCCGCTAATTACCGCCAACTGCACCTCTACACCGGCGGCGGAGGCGGCCGTGCGCAGTTCCCCGTTCAATCCTTCATCGTAGACTCCGTAGCTGTCCTGAACCAGCAACACCGGGTTTTCGTTATCTTCGATCGGGTATTCTGCAGCCAGGGGGCAAATTTCCAAAGCGATCAGCGCATCCAACTGCTGGCGCTGCGAGAAATACAAAGCGCCGATCGCCCCAACCTCCTCCTTCGCCGAAGCCACCAAATAAACATTCACCGCAGGCTCTTTCAAACATTGGGCCAGAGCCAGCAAAATCGCCACAGAAGCCTTGTTGTCCAGGGTGTAGCTCGCGATCCAATCCTTCATCCGCAGCGGGCGCTTGCGGTGCTTTCCCACCACCATCCGCGTGCCCGGTCGAATTCCGGCTTCGGCTAATTCCTCGGCGCTGCATTTAGTTTCAATCCAGGCATTTTCCCAAGTAAGCGGGGTTTTTTCCTGCTGGGCTTTTTGCGGGGATTCGTGGGAAACGTGGCGGCTTCCGAAGCTGAGAATGCCGCTGATTGTTTGCTTGTCGCCCAGCAAATCGACCACGCCTTCGCCGTAAACCCAGGGAAAGGCGCCGCCCAATTTGCGGACTTCGACGCGTCCTTTTTCGCCTATTGTTTTGACTAGGGCGCCGATTTCGTCTTTGTGGGCGGTAATGGCGATCGACCTTTGGGGGTTGCGGCCGGGAATTAGGGCGATCGCATTGTCCGCGCGATCGATCCAAGCCTTCACTCCCAGGGCTGCGAATTTTTCCATTAGCCGATCGTTAATTTCTGACTCGACACCGCTTGGTGAGTGCAGCATCACTAACTCTTCGATTGTTTGGAACAGCCGATCGAACTCTAACATTTTTTATTTTCGGGTTTAAGAGCGCATTTTGACATATATTAAAGCAGATTTATTCTATCTAGCTATCGTATTTGCTGAAGTGAATCAGATTTTTTTGAACCGCAGAGACCGCAGAGAGCGCAGAGAGCGTTATTATAAAACTGAAAAAAATTTAAATATTCTCCTATGCTTGTCAATAAGTTACTCCAACTTTTGCAACGTAAAATCAGAGCCCAAAAGTTAGGCTTAGAATTTAACAGAGTTGCTAGCTTTCAATTGCCCGATAATTTGGTTGTGCAAGGAAAGCGCCATCAGCTCAACGTGCCTTCAGAGAAAGGTATGGATGGAGAATTTATAGAAGTTCTTTTAGACGACTGCTACGGAGTCGAACAATTATCCCCATCGCTGAGGACAATTATTGATATTGGAGCCAATGTCGGGTTATTTCCGATTGCTGCGAGGAACAGGTTTCCCCAAGCCGTGATTCATGCCTATGAACCGAATACCTATCTCGAAAGCTACCTCAAAAATCAATCTCAAATCGCCAATTTTACATATTTTCTGGAAGCTGTAGGAGCAAAAGAGGGGAAAGTAACGCTAGATATTCGGGAAGTGTCGGGAAAAAGCCGATCGCGCGTCAGCGAAACCGGCAACATACCGATGGTATCCTTGAAAAGGGCGATCGAGCGAATTGGCGGCAGCGTCGATTTAGCCAAAGTAGACTGCGAAGGTGCAGAATGGCTGTTATTTGAAGATCGAGATACTTGGCAGCTCGTGCAAAACCTTTCTTTAGAATATCACTTGTGGTCTGGTCACACTCACGCCGAAACGCGACAAGTGATTGAAAATTTAGGATTTCAGGTCAGAAAACAAATACCTACAGATCGATGGTACGGCTCGATCTTAGCATCCCGAACCCGCAACTTTCAATGATATTCTGTTCCGTCAAATACCCGCTATAGTTTTGCAGCGAGGGCTTGAATCCTAAAAGTTCGATCGGGACTGAAGCCCTCGCTGCGAACCAATTTTAACCAAGCTGAGATTAAATCATTTCTTCCCCTTGATTAAAACGGGCAATTCCTTGATTCTCTTCGATGCTAACCATCGCATTTTCAGCAATATTAAAGCTCCCTGCGGGTGGTTCTGGGGTTGCTTGCAAAACTTGTTCATTTTTTTTTCGTCCAGCAAGTTCGCGCTGCAATTTTTCAATTGTCCGTTGAAACTGAGCCGCTTGTCTGAGCATTTCTTGTTCGGAAAAATCCAGCAATTGAATCAGATTGGTAACTTGATTTTCTAGGATGTGGGTTTCGTAACTATTGTTATTCGCTACGATTTTTTCAGAAGTTTTAGACGGATTAAACACAATTTTTTCAGCGGAAATTGACAGAGATGTTTTCACACTTAGTGCCAAATATTTAAACATTTGTACCCTGGATTCGGGAATTTTAACTTTCAGGAGCATGACTGCAGCAAACAAACTTCCCGACTCCAGAAGTCCCCCAAACCCTAAGACAGATTTGACTTGATAAGGGATAATTAACGAATCTTGTTCGGGAATCAAGGGGCTGCCTTTTGCCTCTGAGACGTGAAAAATATTTAATACTGCGGGTTCTAATTGCAGGAACCTTTCTGGCTCGATTCCGAGGACTGTAGGAATGTCTAAACCGAACTGCTGGATTATTCCCGAAATCGCCGGCATTTGAGCTACTAATTCGGTGTTAATTAACGGAATAGCTGTATTTTCTACTGCTGTGTGCCGAGAATTCCACTGCGGTTCTGCACCTGCTGCTGCTAGCAAAGTCCAGCATTTCATGTCGGCGGCGGGTAAATTTCCGTTCATCAAACGGCGCGCTGATTGTTGCAGTGAGCCGTCTAATTCGCCGTAGGGATGAGTTTTGAACAAACGCACCAAAACACAATTGTTTTCTCCCGTTTGCGAATCGCAAAAATGTTGATAAATATATTTAACAATCTTCTGGCTGGTGGCTTCCATACTGGCAGTATTTCTGCCTAACTGGCGCAGGACTAAGCTGCATTTCGCCATGTCTTGGGGGGTAAATAGGGTCATATCGTACATTGAAAAACGCTCTCCCAGAGCTCAAACACTCTTTTTCATTTATCGTTAAGGACGCTACTGCATCCGGAATCATACTGAGAGTTTGAAAAAGTGTTAGTTAAAATACGTACCAAAATTTGCCAGCGGTTGTGCGGTAGGATACAGAAATTAAGGCTGAGGCGGAAAAAATCTATGCAGCAGGGTGCGTACCGCGCGCGCAGAGGTGGATGTATAGTATGGTGTGTGAAAGGATTTTTGACGATCGCTCGCGCCAAAAAATTAACTGCACGGGCTTTGCAACCGAGATTCCTCGCCTGTTACTGCGAGTTTTCGTACATCTAATTCGGTTTCTAGGTAATATCATTTCCGGTTGCATCGGAATTATTAGTAGCGGAAATTAGGAGACGGCAGTGCCGTGTCCCTACTCAAAATAATATTGTAGGGACACGGCACTGCCGT
>JAUBOG010000487.1:0-5026 GCA_036700105.1 Microcoleus occultus BM001215583 | reverse complement strand
CTGAAATGGTATTTTTGTTGACACAGACGCAAATGAACGTTGAAAACCAAATACACCAAGGCTTCTGGAGCGGGCGGCCGGAAAATACCTAAAACCCTATCAGGGATTGAAACGCCTGCCAACAATCTAGACACCGATCGCGGTTGAGCCGGAAAATACCTAAAACCCTATCAGGGATTGAAACCCCATGCAATAATTGAATTACACTAATGCAAATTATTGCCGGAAAATACCTAAAACCCTATCAGGGATTGAAACGCCACTAATTATACAATTGTTTATTCAAACTGTCCACTTAGGCCGGAAAATACCTAAAACCCTATCAGGGATTGAAACGAGTTAGGCGACGATACCATCACCGGAATTAATGCCGGAAAATACCTAAAACCCTATCAGGGATTGAAACTAATATAAAGGAAGCTAAAAAAGCGGACCATAATGAGCCGGAAAATACCTAAAACCCTATCAGGGATTGAAACGAACAGCACTGGAGTCGCTGGGAAAGATTTAGTCGCCGGAAAATACCTAAAACCCTATCAGGGATTGAAACGGGACAGCGGGCGATCGAAATTCAATGGCTGCTCGATGCCGGAAAATACCTAAAACCCTATCAGGGATTGAAACCGATCGCCGGCAGCAAAGTTCTGGCACTAACGCAAGCCGGAAAATACCTAAAACCCTATCAGGGATTGAAACGCTACTAGCATCAGCACAGCGATGTCTGCGGCTGCTAGCCGGAAAATACCTAAAACCCTATCAGGGATTGAAACCCGATATTTGCACGGATTGTACGACGTTTCAACGCGCCGGAAAATACCTAAAACCCTATCAGGGATTGAAACTTCGCTCGTCTAACAGTTTAGTTGCAATTCGATACAGCCGGAAAATACCTAAAACCCTATCAGGGATTGAAACAAGCTGGTAGCAATTCAAAACTTTACCTTCCACTCGCCGGAAAATACCTAAAACCCTATCAGGGATTGAAACTCAAGCTGTTTGCTAGCTTTATTTGGTTGGCTTTGAAGCCGGAAAATACCTAAAACCCTATCAGGGATTGAAACGATAACAGCGACTTGAAAAAGTGGACTGGCAAAATGCCGGAAAATACCTAAAACCCTATCAGGGATTGAAACTTGAACAAGAATTAGTACAAGATATGATTGAATTAATCCAAGCCGGAAAATACCTAAAACCCTATCAGGGATTGAAACTTATTCTTTTCTGGCTGGGCTTGTGTGGATTACAAGCCGGAAAATACCTAAAACCCTATCAGGGATTGAAACCATGACTTCCAGCAGCAGGATAGCGAGTACCTATTAAAGCCGGAAAATACCTAAAACCCTATCAGGGATTGAAACAATAATGCGAAAACTAATAGTTCCAGTTACAGGGCCGGAAAATACCTAAAACCCTATCAGGGATTGAAACAACTGGCACAATTTGCGGGACTAGACATTGATGGCCGGAAAATACCTAAAACCCTATCAGGGATTGAAACATTGCTCCGTAGCAATCAAAAAAACCGGAGCCTGAAGCCGGAAAATACCTAAAACCCTATCAGGGATTGAAACTGCTTTGCGACAGTGCGTCGCTGATGTATTTGAATTGCCGGAAAATACCTAAAACCCTATCAGGGATTGAAACTCGACTGTTCCGCCGTACCGATCAGAGTCCGTAACCAGGGCCGGAAAATACCTAAAACCCTATCAGGGATTGAAACCCGATACAATACTGAATCCGCTCTCGTCCCAAAACGCCGGAAAATACCTAAAACCCTATCAGGGATTGAAACTTCAACCTATAAGGGAACTTTATCTATTTGCCCTTGCCGGAAAATACCTAAAACCCTATCAGGGATTGAAACCTCGCGGGGATTCGGGATTTGAGTGTGCCACAAAGCCGGAAAATACCTAAAACCCTATCAGGGATTGAAACGTAGCGGAACTAGAGACAGAAATATCAAAACAAGCCGGAAAATACCTAAAACCCTATCAGGGATTGAAACTACTAATTCCCAGTATACCCCTGGATCGCCATAGCCGGAAAATACCTAAAACCCTATCAGGGATTGAAACAAAAAACTCGGCAACAGCACCTTCTACTGCTGCGCCGGAAAATACCTAAAACCCTATCAGGGATTGAAACTGAGTCCCGGTCAGGAGGTGCTGGGGCGCTGGCGCTGCCGGAAAATACCTAAAACCCTATCAGGGATTGAAACTTATAGCAAACTGGTACTGGCTGTCACTCAATCCGAGCCGGAAAATACCTAAAACCCTATCAGGGATTGAAACGATTGGAGACCGATTGAACCATCCGAGACAAATAATGCCGGAAAATACCTAAAACCCTATCAGGGATTGAAACGCCATCAAGGAGCGCCGGACTTCCTGTAAATATTGCCGGAAAATACCTAAAACCCTATCAGGGATTGAAACTCGACTGTATCGCCTTTGCTCGAAGTTAATCGGGCCGGAAAATACCTAAAACCCTATCAGGGATTGAAACGATCAATTTCTTGAGATTGTGCGGCAATCCCAAGCCGGAAAATACCTAAAACCCTATCAGGGATTGAAACGACCCCAAGCTTGTAGAAAACGAGCAAGCTTGCGCCGGAAAATACCTAAAACCCTATCAGGGATTGAAACCGAGATGGATTTGCCGAATTCTGTTCGACAGTACGCCTCAAAGCCGGAAAATACCTAAAACCCTATCAGGGATTGAAACTAAAGAACTTGTCCGCGAGCTCGTTCACTCCCAGCCGGAAAATACCTAAAACCCTATCAGGGATTGAAACTCGTCGTTGATACCCGAACAGACCAACGGATTAAGCCGGAAAATACCTAAAACCCTATCAGGGATTGAAACAAGCAAGGGGAAACATTTCTTCGTGCTAGATCACAAGAGCCGGAAAATACCTAAAACCCTATCAGGGATTGAAACAACAAAATGATGCTTAAGAAGGTCTGCGATAATGGCCGGAAAATACCTAAAACCCTATCAGGGATTGAAACTAAATCTGAAAATGCAGGTAGAGATTCCTCAAGGGCCGGAAAATACCTAAAACCCTATCAGGGATTGAAACTCTACGGCGGAAGTCAGGAGGCGATCGCACAGTGCCGGAAAATACCTAAAACCCTATCAGGGATTGAAACATTACCTTTGTCTCACCAACAAACCGACGGATAGCCGGAAAATACCTAAAACCCTATCAGGGATTGAAACATTTGGTCGATCGAGCAAAAATCTCTTTAGCAAACGCCGGAAAATACCTAAAACCCTATCAGGGATTGAAACATAAACACCCAAAATTTAGCAGGTATCCGAACCGCCGGAAAATACCTAAAACCCTATCAGGGATTGAAACATTTGCTTGGCGATTGTAATTTTGCCCGAAATCAGAGCCGGAAAATACCTAAAACCCTATCAGGGATTGAAACGAGCAACTCGGCGAAGGATAGACCGGCCGCTGCTGCGCCGGAAAATACCTATTTCCCCATCTAGAGCTTGAAACGCCGAAACTACAAAATTATTGGCTCAAAAATAGACTTCTCCTCTCTCTTTTTATCCCCTTCCACAACCTCCAGCAATCGATCGACCGATCGCCTCCAAGTAAAATTATCAGCCACAAAACCCGGGCCCGCAACCCTCGCTTTCGCAGCAATTCCAGGCTGTTCGATCGCCCCGCACATCAAATCAGTCAAATGTTCCCACTCAGGAGCTAACATAAATAAGGTTTCCCCCCCGATCGCCACAGCCGTAAATTTACTTTCGATCCGCAGTGCAAAGTCCGATCGGGTAAAATCATCCGTAGGCCCGCCCGCCGTACAAATCACCGGCAAACCGCAAGCCGCAGCTTCCAACACCGGCAAGTTAAAACCTTCCGCCAAATAAGGAGAAACATAAACATCTGCCGCTTGGTAAAGTTCAGCTATTCGAGCAAAAGATAGCTGGCTGCCAGTATAAATCAACCTCGGCAAAACCCTCGCTCTTTCCGCATCGTCGAGCACAACTCGGCAAGCTTCCGCAATCTCGTCTCTCGACGGATAAAGCAGTTCAGAACCTTTCAAAACTAATCTCGCATGGGGATATTTGTCAGCTACCGCCGCGAAGGCTTTTAATAAAGGGCGAATGCCTTTGCGATCGGTTTGTCCCCCGATGTTTAAGAATATAAAATAGTTTGACCAGCCGAAGCTTTGGCGCAGCAATTGACGCCGATCGCCCGAAACAGGATAATAAATTTGAGGATCGACTCCCAAAGGTACAACCGCAATTCGATCGCCCTCAACACCGCTGCGAATCAAGCCCGCTTTTGACCACGCCGAAGGTGTTATGATTTTTGCTTCTGAATTAACCGCAGTTTGGGCGATCGACTTAACGCCGATCGCCTGCAATACTGTATTGGTAATAATTCCCCATTCTGTGGCTGCAAATACCCAAGTTTCGGCGCTGCTGGATGCTGCAAAGTTCCACGGGCAGTACATTCGCAGGGTAACATCGGCTGACTGATTTGCAGCAGGGCTCGGAATGCTGCGCAGTAATGCGTCGTTGGGGCGATCGAACAAGCTGACTTTTGTTTCCCAAGCCGAGTCTACGTAGGGCATATCGCGGTGGAAAAGCTCTATTTGTCCTCGCGGGCGATGGCTTACGCCTACGAGCATTTCCAGCAGTTGAAATTGATTTGCTACGCAATAGGAATGATAAATAAAACGCCAGCCTTCAACAATTATTTTCAATTCAAATTTGTGATTGGTTATTTGTTAGATCAAATCCGGTGGCATCAGAATTAATATTACCAAAATTCAGGACACGGCAGTGCCGTGTCCCTACAATTTATCGGGCGGTAGGGAAACGGCATTGCCGCGTCCTCCTCGCGAGCCAAATCGATTATTTTCAAGTAGGGAAACGGCATTGCCCATTAGTGTCAACTTAAGACTAAAACCCTTGAGAAATCTCGCTTTTAATCGAGTCTAGATCCCCCTAAATCCCCCTTAAGAAGGGGGACTTTGAAAAAACTCTTGTCCCCCCC
>JAUBOG010000486.1:0-5030 GCA_036700105.1 Microcoleus occultus BM001215583 | reverse complement strand
CCGACCTAAGGGGGATTTAGGGGGATCTAGACTATGATAAAAACGAGATTTATCATGGCTTTCAGTTAAATAGGCCTGTAGGGTGCGTCAGCTTTCGCTCGCTTCCACCGGCAAAGGAAACGCTGCGGCCCGTGGCACCCTACAATATTACAATACTATTTTAAATGCGTAACCGCTTATCAAGTTCGGTTAAATAGAGATAATTCCTGTAGGGGCGGGTTCACCAATAATAGTTGCCTAAAACTGACAATCTCATAAACCCGCCCGACCGGTTCTTATAAGCTTAACGCCTCGGTTTCCTGATATCAATAATTTTCCGTTTCACCGCCGGAGTGCGCGGATAAAACTTAAACTTATTGAGCGCAGCACTTGCCGATTTCGCCACACCGCTATCTGTATCCCGCAAAGCTTTTTGCAATAGCGGAATCACTTTTTCCGACTTGATCGCTGCTAGTGCTTCCACAGCAGCTACGCGCACTTGGGGCTGAATATCTTGAGCTAATTTACCCAAGGTTTCTATTGCTCGCTGACCGTCGGATCTCAAAGCATTAGCAGCCGCCATTCTACCCAAAGCAAACGCGGCCTCCTTGCGGACTTCCATATCCTGACTTTGAACGCATCCCATCAACTGTGCAACCGAATAGCTTGGTGCTTGTCGCTCTATCTGAGACTGTGCTGCAAATTCTGTTTGATGCTGTTCAAATGACTCTTGGGGCAGAGGTTCTGTTTCATCAAACGGTTCTTCAAATTCATTTGGACTTAGGGCAATTGACTCGGAAAAATTAAATTCTGGTTCGTCAAACGTTTCTGCAACTTCTGTTTGATTTAAGGGGAATGACTGTGTTGGCGTAAATTCTGTTTCTTGAAACTGTCCTCCAAACTGTGGGGAATTTAGCTGATTTGAGTCAGGCTGCGAAGTTTGTTTTTCTGTTAACTTGATTTCGTATTGCTCTTGCAAAGACTCTATCGTCGCTTGCATTTGAGCTTGATAAACTTCTAACTGCTCGTGAGCTGCGTTTAAATGAGTTTGGTATTGCTCTTGCAGCGATTCCAGAGTTAACTGCATCTCAATCTCGCGCCTCTCATATTCCTCAGTGATTTGACGCAGCCGAATGTCGTGTTGGTCTTGCAAAGCTTGCATATGTTGCTCCATCTGACCTTGATAATCCTGGTGCAATTCTTCAGCAAATCTGACCAAGTGAGCTTCGTGTTCTTGTTGCAAGGCTTGCAGAGTTTCCGGCAACCGAGAATCATCTGTTTCTGGTAATTGCGAATTAACTTGTGTGAGGTTGTTGTCGCGTTCTGCTGCAAGTTGTCTGAGTTGATTTTCGTAATAGCTGTCGCGTTCTGCAACAATTTGTCTGAGTTGATTTTCGTAGTGGCTGTCGCGTTCTGCCGCAAGTTGTCTGAGTTGATTTTCGTAATGGCTGTCGCGTTCTGCAACAATTTGTCTGAGTTGATTTTCGTGATTTCTGTCGCGTTCGGCAAGAATTTGTATGAGTTGATTTTCGTAATCGGCAGCAACTTGTCTGAGCTGGTTTTCGTAGCGGTCGATAACTTGTGTGAGCTGATTTTCTTGCCCTCCTTGCTGAGAATCAACTGTTTGCTGCATCCGAGAAATCTGAGCTATTTCTATTTCATCAGTAATTCTGCGAGTTTGCTGCAAGTATTGTTGCTTTTGCTTTTTTAAGCGCTTTTCCACCAACCAGTAAGCAACTGCTATGCCTGCCAAAAAACCGACGATCGCTCCTATGATACCCACGACTGAGATCCTCCCGACAAAATAGTGATGCTGGACTTTTTACATTTAACCATACAGCCTCCTGTAACCGCCCAATAGTAGCAGCCAGACTGTCACCGCCAGCCAGTGAATCGCCACAGGAGTCCACAGAGAACCGCTTTGCAGGTATGCGACGGTACACGCAACCCCCAAAACTGCCGCCAGCACCAAAAAGACTGGATTCATGAAGGTCGATCGGCCTACGGGATAGAAAGTCAGGGCGTTCAGCGGGTGGTAAACTACAAACAGCGCCAAACTCGCGCATCCCCAAAACCACAGCACCAATCCCGAAGCATTTTCCTCCGGGTGCGGCAGTATTAACACGCGGAAAAATAGTTCCTCGGTGAGGCCCGGACTTAACAAGCAACCAACTAGCACGCCGACAATTGTATGCTTAGAGGTTTGCACGTCTATTGTTAGAAATCCCGATCGAAAACCAACGTTGAGGGCGATCGCAGTGTAAACCAGGACGAGCATGACTGCAACCAGCCAATCAGTGCGATCGGGAATAGTGGAAAAAGCCATGCTGATTCGCCTTGCAACCAGCAATCCTAAGTAATTAGTCATTTGTGATGAGTTATGGGTTATTTGTTGTTGGTTATTGGTTATTTGAGTAGGGTGCGCAATGCGCACCTTACGGCTGATATGTAGGGTGCGCACTGCGCACCTGATATATTGATATTACGCATAAACTAATGATGTAGGGTGCGCAGCGCGCACCTTACGAATACTAATTTTTTTTAATTTTTTTTAGTTGCTCGAACAGCTTGGCAACTAAAGTTAAATCTTTATCTCCGGGGCTGATTTCTACACCGCTGGAAAGGTCAACACCGCTAAAATTATTATCTGACAAACTGCCGATCGCCCTTAACAAGTTATCAGGTCTTAAACCGCCAGCCAACAGCCACGGACACTGCGGTTTAAACTCTGCTAACATCTGCCAATCGAGGGTTTTTCCAGTACCGCCGAGTTGGTCGGGATGATAAGCATCCAGCAGTAAAGTATCCACACCAACAGAGTAAACAGCCGCACTTTCTAAAGTTTCACAATTCCTGACTCTCAAAGCTTTGATAATTTCAATTCCCGGCAACAACTCGCGCAGTCTCCTGCAATATTGAGCTGTTTCATCTCCGTGCAACTGCGCGCCTGTTAAATTTGACTCCGCGACTACTTGACAGATATTATCGATTGTGCTGTTAGCAAAAACACCGATGCGATCGACATTTTCGGGCAACTGTTCGACAATTAAGCGGATGGTTTGCGGGCTGACATAGCGGGGGGAAGCCTGCACGCAAATAAACCCCAAACTCTGCGCTCCCAAACGGGCGATCGCAATTGCTTGCTCTGCTTTAGTGATGCCGCAAATTTTAACTCGCACTCCCCATCCTCACTTCCAACTTTGTGCCAAGATATACATGAATTGTTAACTATTAAAACAAATTGTAATTTAAGACGAAATGCTTCTTATAATTTTGAAACTGAAATCATCTGTAAAAACAGGAGCATAACAACGTGATTTACTCGACCTTGCTATTAGCAGTACAATCGATCGTTCCCTCAACGCCCGAATGGTCTCCAATGGTAGCACTGACAATGATTTTGTGCAACTTGCTGGCGATCGCGATCGGCTACTACGGCATCAACAAGCAACACCGAGGCAAAGGCCCAGCTTTACCAGGGGTAATGCCTGGAATGTTTAAGGGCTTTGGCATTCCGGAATTGCTAGCAACAACCAGCCTCGGTCATTTGCTGGGGGCTGGAGTAATCTTGGGCTTAGGAAACGCCGGAGTTCTGTAAAAATAAGGGGAACGGGAAGAGAAGATATAATCAAAGAAACTCTTCCTTATTCTCCTTTTCCAGGAAAACTTCATGCAAAAAGGTTGGCGGATCGGCTGTTTGTTTGGCATCCCACTACTGATAGATTACTCGTGGTTGGTAATTCTAGCCCTAGCAACCCGCGAATATGCTAGCAGTTACCGGTTGTGGGGACCTGCGCTCTCGTGGAGTGCCGGATTTGCCATAGCTTTGCTGCTGTTTGGCTCGGTACTGCTGCACGAATTGGGACACAGTTTAGCGGCAATGTCCCAAGGAATTAAAGTTAATTCTATTACCTTATTCTTATTTGGGGGCGTAGCTTCGATCGAATCGGAATCAAAAACACCCGGTCAAGCTTTTCAAGTAGCGATCGCCGGCCCCCTTGTCAGTTTCGCGATATTTTTAATCCTCGGTTTAGGCTCTCAAGTTCTACCGCAGACAAGTTTGCTAGCAATCGTAGCAGAAAGGGTAGCAGAAATCAATCTAGTTTTGGGATTGTTTAACTTAATTCCCGGCCTGCCTTTGGACGGAGGACAAGTTTTAAAAGCGGCTATTTGGAAAATAACCGGGTCTCGATTTGCCGGGGTGCGCTGGGCGGCAAAAACGGGACAAGTTATAGGTTGGCTGGCCGTTGCTTTCGGATTGACTATTTCCTTGTTATCGCGCCAGTACGGCGGTTTGTGGATTGCCCTGATCGGCTGGTTTGCGATTAGAAATGCGACTGCTTACAGCCGATTTACGGCGCTGCAAGAAGCCTTGCTGAAAACGAAAGCTGGCGATGCGATGAGCCGCGATTTTCGAGTGGTAGATGCCAATTCTACTCTGCGAGAATTTGCCGATCGGTATTTGTTAGAAGTGAATCCATTTCCATTCTACGTGGCGGCGGACAACGGGCGAGATTTGGGCTTGGTGTCGATCGACGATATCCGCTGCACAGAACGCAGTCAGTGGCAAATTCAGACCCTGCACAGCATTGTCAAACCCCTGGGAAAAATCACCGCAGTCTCAGAAAAAGCATCTTTAGCCGAAGTAATTAACACGATGGAATCAAGCCAACTCCCGCGAATCATCGTCCTCTCGCCCATCGGTTCAGTAGCGGGGACGATCGATCGGGGCGACGTGGTTAAAGTTTTGGCAAAATACCTAAAACCGAAGATTTCCGAAGCCGATGTCAAGCGCAGCAAAGAAGAAAACAGCTATCCGCAGGAATTGCAGTTGAGCGCGATCGCCAAAACCGCACAGGAAAATTAAAAATCGCTCTCGATCGCCCAAGATGCCTAATTAGATCGATTCCGCTTGCATCGGAATTAATATTACCCGAAATCGGGACACGGCTTGGCCTTTGTCCCTACCGCCATTAATTGTAAGGACACGGCGCCGTGCCCATTGGTGTCAACTTAAGCCTGAAATCCTTGGTATCTCTCGTTCATATCCG
>JAUBOG010000485.1:0-5041 GCA_036700105.1 Microcoleus occultus BM001215583 | reverse complement strand
TATAGCCTTTCTCAGAAAGATGAGGTACAATAACAGCAGTGCGTAAACCAGTTAAAAATATTTGATGATGTAACTTGACCAAACGCCGACTCTATGGCTTTGGCTAGTTCTTGATAATTAGCTGTTTTGACTGAACGGAGAATATTTTTAAGTTTTGACCACAGATTTTCGATTGGTGAAAAATCTGGTGAATAAGGAGATAAATGTATTAATTTTGCGCCCTTTTTTTTGATAGCTTTTTCCACTTCTTCTCCCAAGTGAATGGAACAATTGTCCATGACTACACAAGCCCCTTTCCATAGTTTGGGTACAAGTTTTCTGACAATAAAAGCTTCAAATGTAATTGCATCAGTTCCACCTATTAGATTAACTGATGTCAAAATTTCAGATACTGACATTGCTCCAATTATTGAGACGTTTTTGCCACGTTTAGTTGGTTTTGGTCCCTTGGCTCTTTGACCTTTCAAAGCTCTAGCATATAACCTAACCATTGCCAAATTAACCCCCGATTCATCAATGAATATTAAGTCTTTCAAACTAATTTTTTTGATTTTTTCCCAGAACTCACATCGCAGGATTTGAACTCGCTCTGTGCCTTTGCCTGAAGGGAATAGAGTCTTTTTTTTGACAGTAATATCCAAGAGCTTTATCATTCTTGCTATTGTCGATGTACTAACAGAAAATCCGATTTTCCCATAAAGTAAATAACGGAGTTCTTCAAGAGTTGCATCATTGTTTTTTTCAATTAATTCCGCTAAAATGAGTAATTGCTCTGCATTCAGTTTACCTTTAACTCCACATCTGTGAGTTTTAGGAGTAATGTTTTTTGTTTCACGATATTGTTTAAGCAACTTTTGTACAAAGCTTAAGGCTACAGAAAAACGCTTAGCTATTGCTCTTTGTGAAATGGGTTCACTATGATAAGTGTCAAGAATTCTTTGCCGAAAATCAATCGAATAAGTTTTCATTTTTAACAATGTATGAAGAGGAGTACAAGCTTACTTTTGGTGAGTCAACTTCTTCGTGCTGTCAGAAAAATGCTATTATGTGTTCTATCGCTTTCGCCTGGCTTTACTGAACCATTTAACTATAGTTAATTAGATCGTGTGTTCTCTGTTTAATCCTC
Organism: Microcoleus occultus BM001215583; assembly: GCA_036700105.1. Lineage (GTDB taxonomy): Bacteria > Cyanobacteriota > Cyanobacteriia > Cyanobacteriales > Microcoleaceae > Microcoleus. The sequence goes on along the minus strand of JAUBOG010000485.1, from coordinate 3,915 downwards.
ATGAGTAAGTGTCAGTAACATTATACCTCATCTTTCTGAGAAAGGCTATATATCATCATGGGAATCTGTGCGGCCATATAAATTATTTTTGGGCGCGATCGAGTATTAAGTAATGTCGTATTTTGTAGGGTGCGTCGCTAGGAGCTTTGTATCTTACTTGGAGATTGTAGATGGCGACGCACCCTACAGCTTCTACGCGCGCACCATCAGGTTTCGTCTATCTAGACGCGGTTTCAATCGCCGATTCCAATTCTTGAAAAATTTTGTAACTACCGCAAACTATTTCGATACAAATATCCCCTTCCAGCCGAAAGTAAAAAAGGGACGAAGAACCTGTCTCAACCAAACCTGCTTGATTTTGAAAAGGATAGGACAAAGCAGATAAGATTTGACTTTTATCTTCTGTCAATTGTCTTAGTTCTGCGTTACCCACCCAGAAGCAAGAGTCTTCTGAGTCGGAGTTGACTGGTTGAGAGATTACGTGATGAACGAGTTGATAGAATTCGATGGAAGTGTCATAAATCCCGGTTCCAAATGTAAAGTCTAAACGCAAGGTTAAAGGTTGGGGGATTAGAGAAATGCCTGCGAGGTCGGCACTTTTCAGGTCTTCCATGCAAAAATGTTTTAAAGGGCGATCGGCTGTAAGAGTCATATAATTATATTTTCTCCGGTACTGTGGGTATTTGAACCTGGGATAAATTGCATCTGATTGCCAAACTGGTCGTATCGGCGGCGGTAACTTTTACCGCGATCGTTTTTAATTTTAGACCCTGTTCGGACAATTTCACCAGTGGGTCTAATATGAATTAAACTACCATCAGGATGCTCGAATGTTTCATATCCACCCTCGGTTTGAGTTTTGAATACAAAGCCGCTATCTGCTATAATTATTAGGGCTTCTAATTTAGTTTTTCCAGTTAAATCAGGCAACTGCTGAGATGCTACATTCATTGCTGCTGTTGGTCAAACTTCTGCACCAATTGGGCGCGTTTTTGCTCCCACCAATCATCTGTAATCTCTAGAGAATTACCACTATCTAAGCCAGCCAACAATAACGACTCAACCCGCGCGGTTCTTGCTTGTTCTTGGCGAATTAGGTGCAAGATGTATTCCGCTGCACTATTGTAGCCTTTGATTGCCACTTGTTCGTTAATAAAATTTTGAATTGAATCGGGAAGAGGAAGATTGAGGCTCATATTTTTTGTCCTTCCTGATGTGCAGCTTTGGCATATTTTAACTATTATAAAGCAGGTTCGATCGATTTCCGTTGTTGTAAGGTGCGTCGCTGCGAGATGTTCGATGTTATTTACAGATTTGAGATGGCGACGCACCAGACTGACTCTCGCGGTGCGTCGCTGCGAGATTGTCGATTTGATTTGTAGATTGTTGATAGCGACGCACCCTACTACTTAGCAATCTCAACAGTGAATTTCTCAAAAATAAATCTAGGCGACTCTGGCGACAACCCAAGTGAAAAGAAAAGAAGTGCGTAGTGCAAAAGGGTAAAAGTGTCAAGTGCTAGGAAGTTCACGCAGCCACAGACACAACCCGAAAACCGATGTACTCGTTGGCATGGTCCGGCGCATTGCTGAAGTCGCGAATAGCCGAACGGCAATGCGCCGGATCGAAGTTCCACGACCCCCCGCGCAGCAGCCGAGTTCGGTAATCATTCTTAATGTTGACTAATAAATCATACGTTTGATAACGATTATAATTACTGCTTCCGTCCCAGACTCTGCCATCTGACGGCGCACCTTCATGGTTATCATGCCAAGGGTCAGCGCACCATTCCCAGACGTTTCCGTGCATATCGTACAATCCAAACGCATTGGGTGGAAAACTCCCCACATCCGTTGTTTGTTCGCGGTAAAGCCCCTTCGGTGCTGCACCGTAGGAAACATTGCCATCATAGTTAACTAAATCTGGGGTAATTGTTTCACCAAAATAGAAAGGTGTTGTAGTTCCCGCGCGACAAGCATATTCCCATTCCGCTTCCGAAGGTAAACGACAAGTCTTGCTTGTTTTTTGAGAAAGCTTCTGGCAGAATTTCACAGCCTCATCCCAGCTTATTAGTTCTACAGGACGTTTCGCGCCTTTGAAAAAAGCAGGGTTATTTCCCATCACCGCTTGGTATTGTGCTTGAGTGACTTCATATTTACCCATAAAAAAAGGAGGGATATTCACAGTCCGTTGCGGCCCTTCATTATCAAATCTTTCTGCTTCGGTATCGGGGGAACCCATCACGAAACTGCCTCCAGGAATTGCGACCATATCTAAGATTACATCGCTACCTAAATCTTCACTAATAAATTGTGCTTGATGGCGTTGACGGTTAGTTATTTTACCTCGCACATCAACTGTCACTGTTTCAAAGTCAAACGTTTTAAAATTGGTGCTACTTTTGGGTTTGCTAGAATTTTTGGGAGAGGCTTCGGAAGCTGCTTTGCTAGTGGAAGAACAAGAAGAGATATATTGATTGAGTCCTCCATAAATAGATACAGCTACAATACTAGAGCTAGCTCTTCTAATAAAATTTCGCCGTGTTGACGATGCGGGAGTCGGTTTCCGTGCGGGAGTTTGTACGAGTTTAATGCCACAAGTAATGCAATATGTTTGCCCATCAGGGTTTTCAGGATTGCGGCAGTTTGGATTGATACAGCAAATCATTTATTTTATGAATGATATTGTTTATATTGTATAGATTAATTGGGCGATTGAACCTGGCGGTTGAAAAAATTAGTCTCATTTGTAGGGTGCGTCGCTGTGAAATTTCAGGGTGGAATTTGCAGATTTTAGATGGCGACGCACCTGACTATTGTGCGGTGCGTCGCTGTGAAATTGTCGCTTTTATTTGCAGATTGTCGATGCGACGCACCCTACGGCTAATTAGACAGATCCAATTCGACGCTCGATCGCACTCCAGTACCGATCGCCCATATCACCCATCCCAACCTCAATCAACCCCAAATTATCAGCACTAACCACCCGCAAAGGCGAATCAGCACCCCCAACCAAACCGATTTTCTGCCACATTTTGGTCAAATGTTCTTGCAGGTAAGACTCCCAAATTCCTTGATTTTCTGGCGCGACGGAAACAACAATGCAATTGCCCATTTCACCAAACAAAACTTCATCCCAGCGCCCGACATTTGCAGAATTTAAACCCAGATGGATTTCCGCACCCAGTTTACCAGAGATGCAGCATTCCGCGAGGGCGATCGCAATTCCACCCTCCGCAGAATCGTGGGCAGAACATACCCAACCTGTGCGGATTCCATCGCGACAAACCGCTTGCACTTTCCGTTCCAACTCAAAATCGATCGTTGGCGGTTTACCCGCTACAATCCCGTGAATTGCCGCCAAATATTCCGAACCTCCCAAAGTAGGATAACTTTTGAATTTCAAGCTTTCAGATAACAAAGAATCACCCAAATCCATCCGTGTATCCGTGTCATCATCCGTGTCGTGCCGTCCCATTCCCAACACATAAATCAAATCCCCTTTCTTCTGCCAACCTTGACCGCAAATCTTCGTTAAATCGGGAATCAACCCCACCATTCCGATGACCGGAGTTGGATAAATCGGTTGAGGATTGCCATCAGAATCGATGGTTTCATTGTACAGAGAAACATTGCCGCCAGTCACAGGTGTTTTCAACTCCCGACAAGCATCAGCAATCCCGCGACAAGCTGATGCTAACTGCCAATATCCGATCGGCTTTTCGGGACTGCCAAAATTCAGATTGTCGGTAACTGCGATCGGTTCCGCACCCACACAGCTTAAGTTTCTCGCTGCTTCCGCTACGACAGCTTTTGCACCTTCATAAGGATCGAGATAAACGTAACGAGAATTGCAATCAACCGTCGCTGCAACTCCGGGAATAACCCCCCCCGCCCCCCCCTTGGTAAGGGGGGG
>JAUBOG010000484.1:0-5043 GCA_036700105.1 Microcoleus occultus BM001215583 | reverse complement strand
ATATCAAATCCGTTAGCTTCGGAATGATATAAACGGAGGACACGGCAGTGCCGTGTCCGAACTATCATTCCGATGCAACCGGAAACGGCATAACCGCTTTTTTGACGGTGAGGATATTGTAGAGCGCTGAAACCCTCTTCCTGATATCCGTTACATCCGTTACATCCGTTACAGAATCCGCTGCCGAACTTCCGTTACATCCGTTACAGAATCCGCTGCCGAACTTCCCTATGAGGTAATATGCTCGACAACCTCGATTTAGATATCTCCCTGGATAAAGAAACCTACGATGCCAAAATCGAAGTTTTAATGCAACAATTGCGATCGCTCCAACTAACCTGTTGGGAAAAAAAACTGCCTGCGATCGTCGTACTCGAAGGCTGGGCCGCCGCCGGTAAAGGCGCGCTGGTCAAAAAAATGGTGGGGTACATGGACCCGCGCGGGTTTGCGGTACACCCGATTTGGCCGCCGTCCGAGGCAGAAATGGGCTATCCTTTTTTGTGGCGGTTTTGGCAGAAACTCCCGGCTCGCGGCAAAATTGGTTTTTTCTACCACAGTTGGTACACTCATATTTTAGAAGACCGGTTGTTCGATCGGCTCTCCGACGCCCAAGTACCGACAGCCATCAGACAAATCAACGCCTTCGAGCGGCAGATGGTAGATGACGGCGCGGCAATTGCCAAGTTTTGGATTCACCTCAGCAAAAAAGAACTCAAACACCGACTCAAAAAACTAGAAGACGACAGCCTACAAGCTTGGCGAGTGCGGCCAGAAGACTGGAAACAAGCCAAAAAATACGCAGAGTACAAAACTTTTGCCGAAGAAATGGTTGACCAAACCGGCACTGGGCCCGCACCCTGGACGCTAGTAGAAGGCGACTGCGAACGTTGGGCGAGAGTCAAAGTTTTAACGCAAATGGCTGCGACAATTACAGAAGCCTTAGACAGACTCCCGACGCAATCTGCACCGCCCAAATTGCCGCCTCAAGAACATTTGCATCCTACTGAACCAAACTTGCTCGCTCAAGTGGATTTAACTCGATCGCTCTCACCCGAAGAGTACAAGCAGCAACTTCGCGAGGCGCAAACCCGTTTTGGCAAGTTGCAGCAAAGCATCGACGAACATCAAATACCCGTGTTAGTGCTGTTTGAAGGCTGGGACGCCGCCGGCAAAGGAGGAGCTATCAAACGCTTGACTGACATATTAGACCCGCGCAGTTACACCGTCAACGCCTTTGCGGCTCCGACAGACGAAGAAAAAGCGCACCACTATCTATGGCGGTTCTGGCGGCATTTACCGACAGCGGGCAAAATTAGCATTTGCGATCGCAGTTGGTATGGTAGAGTGCTCGTCGAGCGAGTCGAAGGATTTGCCGCCGAGCCCGAATGGCGCCGCGCTTACCAGGAAATCAACGAATTTGAGGAGCAACTCACCAGTTTTGGTTGCGTCTTAGTTAAATTCTGGCTGCACATCAGTCCTGACGAGCAACTAAAGCGGTTTACAGAGCGGCAAAATAATTCATTTAAACAATACAAACTCACTCCTGAAGATTGGCGGAATCGCGAAAAGTGGAATTTTTATGAAGTGGCGGTGAATCAAATGATTCAGCGCACCAGCACGCCGGCTGCTCCCTGGACGCCAATTGCGGCCGATAACAAGTATTATGCTCGTGTTAAAGTAATTCAAACGGTAACGGAGGCAATTCGGAATCAACTGAAACGCCGATAAATGGGGATTGGTGAATGGGTAACAGGTAATGGGGAAAAAAATAGGCAGCAGAAAGCAGGTTTGAATTGCTAATTCTACCAGCCTGTACTGGCTCCATTACCAATTACCGATCGACTATTACCAGTTATCAATTACCAATTAACTGCCAGCAGTCTGTGACTGGAAGTAGCGGGCTTGCAGCCTGCAACCAATAGTTGATAGCTGGCGGGAATCGAGCCGCAGGATAAGTGCGATCGGACTGCGCGATCGGCGAAAGTTAAAAACCCGCCGATGCCCCTATCTCCTCCCTCCGCTAAATTCGCGCTCGTTTCCAAACTTCTGTACTAATTTATGAAGACACAGAATATTGCAAGATGCCAGAACTATTAGCTCGCATTCTATTTCTATTCCTCCTGTTCTCACTGATCAAATCGTGGTGGGATCAATCAGGAGGCAAAGACAATCCGTTATTAGATCGGCTGCGCGTTTTGCTGCTGATCAGCCTTTTGTTCTTAGCTTTTTTTGCGCCAGACACGCCAGTCGGAGCAGCGATTTTCGGCTTAATAGCCTTCTTCTTTAAGCCGTTGGGTTTTTCGATCACGCTGCTGGTGATTGCATCAGCGCTGATCACGAACGGGGGCATCCGCAACCCGGCGCCGAGAATGATCCTCGCAGCGCTGCTGGTTTTGATCCTTTCGAGTATGCCAGTTGTCGCTTACTGGTTCGCCGAGCAAGCAGAACGAGACGCCGCAGCGGCTGTTCGCACAGCTTGCTGCGACGAAACAGCAGCGGCGATCGTCCTGCTGGGCAAGGGAACCACTCAGCCTCACATCCCCAACCGAGTAGCGATTCAACTGACAGATACGGGCAATCGCCTGCCCTATGCTGCCGTTTTGTACAGAAAACAACTCGCACCTTTGGTCATCGTTACCGCAGGGCCCAGACCAGAGTTGCAGGGCTATGTTGGCGAAGCTAAGGATATCGAGACTTTGCTGGCTAACAACATGGGCGTGCCCCGCAGCAGCATCGTTCTCGACGATAACGGCAGCAACATACGCACCAGCGCTGAGGAAGTCAGAAAGATACTCGACGGCCGGGGCGTCGGGCGCAAAGTAATCCTGGTAACATCTGCGATTCAGATGCGGCGTGCCAGCCTAGCATTTGCGAATATGGGAATTCAGGTGATTCCCAGAGCTACCGACTTCTACACTTTCCAGCCCACGGCTGGAGGGAAATCCAGGCTCCGCTTGGATGCGGGAGATTTTTTGCCTAGTGCAGAAGCTTTGGTAACTACGACGCGAGTATTCGATGAATATTTCGGGTCTTTTTATTACTATTTGCGCGGCTGGCAGGCTCCCAGGGCCTAAAGCGGCGTCTAACGGTCACTGAGCGAAGCCGAAGTGTTCTTAGGCAACAGCGACTGCTCCCCAGATTGGTTTAACATCTGCTGAGAATGAGACCTTTGTGGGGAGCTGTATTTTTTTCTCATGCCGGCGGGGTCGCCGACAATCAAGTTTGCCATGAATGCAAACAATACCCAAAAGATCACTGGCTCCCACTCGGATTTTTTCGGCGGCGTTTCTTTAGCTTTGGCAGAGGTGACGACGACTTTGAGGTCTAGTTTGCCTTCAATTTCTTTGCCTTTGAGAATTCCTTCGCTGCACACACCCTTAAAAGCTAGCGGATCTGGTTTTGCTTCGTCTGCTTTCGGTTCGTCTGCCATTTTTTTATCCTGATTTTGGTAGATTCGGTTGGATAGTAAATTCTCAGAGGTTCGGGGGGTATCCGGAAAGGATTGCGAATTTCTCCCGTGAGAATTAAGTTACAGAAGCACCCTGACCCATTACTGGGGTTTTAAAATCACGATTTGAACGCATTTCCAGCTAGTGCTGGTTGCGGGAAACACAACTTTGCCTCTTTAGCTGCTACTTATTCATCTGGGAAAACAGCAGGTTTTTATGCAAAGTAATTTTTTTTCTTAGATTGATTCTAAAATCGGGCATGGAAAAGTTTGTGATCTCGATCGGGCGATCCTGTTCGTTGGCGCAGCCCCCGTAGGGGCGGGCAACGCTTACGCACTTGAGATTAGATTAAAAAAATAAGTTATCAAATGTGAAAATATCTACCACAAAACTATCTTCCCTGCAAGCTGAACAACTGGACACTTGGGCAACTGAGGCAATTAACCGCAGTAAATTAGGTCAAATCTCCGCTTACATACCTCTCCTTGCCCAAGCAGACAGACAAGGGTTTGCAGTGCAAATTATGGCAGTTGACGGTCAAATATGGAGCTGGGGCAGCATCGGTCAAACATTCCCGCTGATGAGCTGCGTCAAGCCCTTCGTGCTGCTTTATTTGCTGTGCGAATTGGGCGAAACAGCGGTATTTGACTGCGTTGGCTGCGAGCCTTCGCAACGGCCTTTCAATTCTTTAACTCAACTGGAAGCCGATCGCGGGAAGCCGAGAAATCCGATGATCAATAGCGGGGCGATCGCCCTAGCGTCTTTGATTCCGGGCGAAAATGCGGAGGCGCGCTGTGAAAATTTGCTAACTTGGCTGAACCAACAAGCAAACAGTCAGTTATTTGTGGATGAGTTAATGCTCGATTCAGTGAATGCAGTGCCGAATCAAAATAATTGGAATCTCGCCTTAGAAATGGTACAATCCGGTTATCTGGAAAACTCGGAAATTGCTTTGGAAACCTACAATCGCGTCTGCTGTTTGTCGGGGACTGTGGAGGATTTAGCTAAGCTGGGAATGGTTTTGGTTGGGGGCGGCGAAGCAATCTGGGAAAACTGCCGCACTGTGAAAGCGCTGATGGCTACTTGCGGTTTGTATGAAGCATCAAGCCGCTTTGCGCGGCTGGTGGGATTGCCGGCGAAGTCGGGAGTTAGCGGGGCCATGCTTGCGGTAATTCCGGGTCAAGGTGCGATCGGCTGTTACAGTCCGCCCCTGGATCGAGAGGGGAATTCGATCGGCGGTTTGTTTCTTGTAGAACAAATAGCTAAAAGTTTAAGATTGAGTGTATTTGATTAGACATAGCCAAAGGAAGAAGGAAGTTCGGCAGCGGATTTTGTAGCGGATGTCACGGATGTCAGTCCGAAGGAAGAAGGAAGAAGGAAGAAGGAAGAAGGAAGAAGGAAGAAGGAAGAAAGAAGAAGGAAGAAGGAAAGTTTTAAATAGTAAATTTTGACTTCCCAATGCCCAATTCCCAATGCCCAATGCCCAATTCCCAATTCCCAATAATATCAAATCCGTTTGCATCGGAATAATATAAACGGAGGAGACGGAGGAGACGGCAGTGCCGTGTCCCTACCACGATCGATTGTAGGGACA
>JAUBOG010000483.1:0-5056 GCA_036700105.1 Microcoleus occultus BM001215583 | reverse complement strand
CCTACCCCGATTCCTTGTAGGGAAACGGCACTGCCGTCTCCTCGCTTGTCATTCCGGCACAGCCGGAATCGATCTGATTATTCACTCTTTACCAAGGAGTGACTGCAACAGCGCCGCCGGGTGCCACAACTACTCGGAAGTCAGCCAGCGCTTCCGCAGGCGGCCTGCTGCCTATAGGCTTGTAAAGCAAGTCAGAAAAAGGCGTTTCGGATCGATCGGCTGCGGCGGAATTCTCCGGCTTGTAACCGACAATCGCCCCATCTTTAGCCACACTCACCCGATAAACCAACTCCGCATCAACAGCAGGCTTATCCTTCAAAACTCCGTCAATTTCCTGAGAAAGTTTGCCCTTCAACAGATCGATTTCTGCCGGATCGGTAATCGGCACGGCCGCCGCCCCAGGACTTGGTAAAGCTTCGGAAACAGGACTCGGCGTGCTTTCGGGCGAAGCGTCCGACTGCGGTGCGGCCAACGGTGAAGCCTCGGGCTGCGGCGCGGGGCTCGACTGCGGCGAGCTCGGTTCAGCATTTCGAGGGGTATCCCCGGGTAGCAAACCGTCAGGTGCAGGCGTAGGATTGGGATTCGGCGAACCCGAACCGCCCGAATTCGGCGTTCCGAGATTCTGACCGGCGGGATTGGGCTGCGGCACCGGATCTCTGGGGCGCTGGACTTCCGGCACCGGCACCAAGAAAAACGCCATCGCAGCCAAAGCCAAACTCGACACTCCCACCGCAGCCGGCAAACTGCGCTTCGCCAAAGGTTCGGCAGACTTGATGTAGCGCTTGGAAATTGGGGTTAATTGCAGCGACAATTCCGGTAGCGTCTGCGTGTCTGCAAAAAACTGGTCGATCGCCTCTACCAAGTCAAATAGCTGTACAGTCGTCAAATCTACTTTTGCCGACAGTTCTGTTTTTCGATCGATTTGGCTTGGGTCGCCTGGGGAAGCGGGTAGAACGGTCAACCGGTGCGAATTCCCGTCAATTCTGTGCAACTGCACCATGCCCAAATTCGGGCCGTAGCGATCGGGGTAATGCACTCCGCTCATAAATTCTTGAGCGTAGCTGCTGACGGCCCTCACCAAGCTTTCAAAAAACTCTCGTCCCCCCGTCAGGGGTTCCCGCAGACCCATCACGTAGCATTCAGCGCTCATTAGTATCGAAAGCACGGGCCGTTCTAACTGGCCCAGGGCCGATCCATCGCTCAACCCTTCTAAAACCAGGGTGCAATTTGGCAGACTGTACTGACGCCTAATAGTCATCTTTATTCAACTTCTCCATCAAACAGGCTAACCCAGAAGCGCTGCATTCCGGCAGTGCCTGTACAAAATAGCAGTTTGCTCAACAAGTTCAAAGCTAGTTCGTCGAGCTTGTCGTTGGAATCGTAAGCTGCAACTAGCGATCGCTTGGGGTTCATGCGCGATCGAAAGTGAGCTCGAAACCGTTCTAAATACTCGCCAAGCTGCAAGTTTTGGTTGAGGGGGATATTTCTCGATCGCAACTGCTGCGAATCTTGCAGCAACTGCCGAATTGTCGCGGTTAACTTGCGCGCCATATTGCAGGCGATCGCCACCAGCGCTTTTGCTTCGACAACTGTCAGGGAGCGGCGCTGGGTGTAGCGTCTCAGCGGGTTAGTATTGCGCATCAGCCAAAAGGCAACCCGATTTTTGATAATTGATTCCAATTCCAGCTCCTTTGACACTGCCAGCATTTCTTCAGCACCTCCGAGATACAAGGCTTCGATCGCCAGCAACATCAAGTCAATTTGCAATCTAGCCCGGCGGGGACACCCGCCCTCCTGCGGCGACAAGTCTGGCAAACTGTCTAAAATCAACGGGTTTGACTCGGTAAGCGAAGTTTCTGACGGCATTAAAATCACGGCAACATCCATTCCAAACAAACTATACGGGCAAGCGGGGTCTCGGGCATGACAAATTTTGAACCCGCGACTCCGAGAAAGATACTTTATTTCGATCGTTGACTTTTATGTATGTTTTCAATTTAGCAGCAACCGACCGTCACGGGCGAGCCGAAAGGGGGAGTTCGATCGCCCGCTGTACCGCCAGGGCCCTAAAAACTTGATGATTTCTTGCTCCGTCAGGGGAATTACCCTGCACTGCGATCTAATGTTCCTGTTTCTGCGGTGTAGCCGCCGCTGCTCTTTGAGCCGTAAAATCAGTAGCCGCCGCCCCATCCGTCAAGCTAATTTTTCCCTTGAGGCGATCTTTTTCGACAATTCCCCGCAGTTTAACAGAACTCTTTCGATCGGTTGCTGCGGGTTCGCTGCAACCGGCTAAATTAGGAACTGCACCCGACAAGCTCAATCCTTGATTTTCCCACTTCCCAAGTAAAGTGGGTTTCTCCTCGGCTGTTTTTTGCGGCTCCCGGCCGGCCTTCGATCGCAAATTACCGCTCAAATAAACACCCGATTGCTCGATTGTCAAGACCAAGGAATCAGATTTCAGACATTCGGGCAAATTTTTAGCATCGAAGCGATAGCTTCCGGCAATTGGTGGAGGAGCCTTTAAATTTGCTTCTCCGTAAGCGCTTACTACTTTAAACAGCAGCGAAACAGAGCCGATCGCAATCCCGTAAAATGCCAGAGATTTAAGGCTTAAATGATTCATGATCTTAGTAATTGGGAATTAGTAATCGGTAATCGGTAATCGGTAATTGCGTAAGGTGCGCACTGCGCACTCTACTAATGACTGCTAATGACTACCTTTGAACAAGTACCGAAGCCAAGTGCGATCGCGCTTTAACATAGCACCGCGCAATCAGCAGCGAAGAATGACACTGCACCGCCAATTCATCAGTATACTGTCCCAAAGTTTGGCGCTCAATTCCCCACTCCCGGCTCGTACCTGCGATCGTCAAATCAGCATTAGCAGAAGCCGCCACCACCGCTTGAATCGGCTCAGCCGCCTCCACCACCGGAGTTTCAATGCGCGATCGCACCTCAACCGGCAACTGATCCATCACCCGCCCAAATTCGTAACCCAGCTCATTTCCAGCTTCCCCGTTAACTGCCACCCGCAGCACCGTCAAACGCCTTTCCTGGCTGTTAACTAACAGTCTCAGCGCCAATTCTAACCCCAAATCGTCATGAATGTTTGCTGCATAAGGCACTAACAAATTATTCAAACGTTCCCGACCTCGATCGACAAAAACTGCTACATCCACCTTAGCGTTGCTGAGAATTTGACCGACGCGCCCTCCCAAACGGTTGCTGCTAAAAGTAGGTCTGTGCCATCCTACCAAAATCAAATCCGCGCGGTCTAGTTCCGCAATTTCTGCCGTTTCCCGCGCCACATCTTGAGTAACCCGAATAATGGGATGCACGAATTTTTTCGCCTCCGGCAGTTCCAAACTCTCAATCAATTCTGATAATTTAGAGTGGCGTTCCTGGATAATGCGATCGGCTTCCGCAGGCGTACTTTCAAAACCGTAATTTTCATTTGATTCGATCAAGCTCAGAGGATGAACCGCCGCCGACTGCAAATCGCTACCGCCCATACCAGCAGCAGGCTGCGCCAGGGCGATCGCCAGTTGCAGCAAACCTTTCTGCGTACTGGGATTAGAAACTGGTACTAAAATTCGATAAGTTGGCAGTAATTTTTTAGCCGTTGCTTCGCTGTCTTCAGCAATTGGTAAATCTGCTAATTCTGAATCCTCCGGGCTAACTTCTGAGATATCCAACCGAATCAGCCGTTTTGGATAAGTCCACTCCAACAGCGGCGAAGTCATAAAAGTTGTCACCAAAGCCATAATCACTAACATCGTAAATAAAATTGGCGAAATTACCCCCAGAGAAAGACCGATATTCAGCACAATTAGTTCAGTCAAACCGCGAGTATTCATCATCCACCCCAGCGCTGAAGCTTCGCGGTTGCTGATGCCGCAGACTCTAGCAGCAGCGTAAGTGCCTGCGTATTTTCCAATAATTGCTACTCCCAAAACTGCGGCGCAAAGCAGCCACAATTCTGGACTATTGAGCAGGCCGATTTCAGTGCGCAAACCGCTGTAAGCAAAAAATATGGGCAGCAGAAATATCAGCACAAAATCTTCGGTTTTTTCAGCTAATTCTCTGGTTAATCCCGCATTTTTGGGCATTGCCGCTCCCAGCAAAAATGCACCGAAGATTAAGTGAATGCCAATGAATTCAGTAATTAGGGCAGATGCTACCACTCCCATGTAAATGCCGGAGAGGACTAACTGCGTTAATCTGCCAGTGCGGTTGTAGTGCTTGGAAAGCCGCTGCAAGAACCAGCGGACTGCAGTCATCATGAAACCGATATAAATTATAGATTCAAAAATTGTCGGCAAAGCGCCGATCATCGAGTTGGTGCGAGTAACTGCGATCGCCACTGCTAGCAAACACCACGCCGTCACGTCGTCTACCGCAGCGCAAGTCAGGGCCAGCGTCCCCAGTTTTGTATTCTGCAAGTTATGCTCTATAATAATTCTTGCCAGCACTGGAAAGGCAGTAATTGACATCGCAGCGCCCAAAAACAAAGCAAAGGCTGTAAACGAAACGCTATTATTTGAAACGATCGGGTACAGCAGCAGCGCTAGGAAGCTTCCCAAAGAAAAAGGCACTAGAATGCTGACGTGGGAAGTTAAAATCGCGATATCTAAATTGTTTTTGAGATACTTGGGATTCAGTTCCAAACCAATCAAGAACATGAAAAATATCAGCCCGATTTCTGATAGCACATCGAGGAAGGGAACGGCTTCGGCCGGAAAAAGTGCTCTTGATAAATCTGGTGCAACCAAACCGAGGAGAGATGGCCCGAGCATAATTCCTGCTACAATTTCTCCAATGACTTGAGGCTGTTTGATCGCTCGAAAGGCTAAACCGACAACTCGGGAAAGTGCGATCACAATTAGAACTTCAAGCAAGACGAGAATGGGGATGGGCATGGTGTTTTTAGCTTTGGGATTTTTGCGGTTCCAGAAGGCTCTGTACAATTGCCGATCGAACAAAATGGATGCAACTGATACCAATTTAATGTGAAGTTGCACATATCTCGATCCCCCTAAATCCCCCTTAAAAAGGG
>JAUBOG010000482.1:0-5056 GCA_036700105.1 Microcoleus occultus BM001215583 | reverse complement strand
CCTGTCGCTCACCACGCCTGATTAGGGGGGATCAGATTCTATGCAGGTGATAAAAAATTGGTATAAAGGATAAATCGTAACGAATCGATCGGACTCGATAAGCTGTCGCGCATTTAAATCGTATATTCAGGGCGGGCGGGACACCCCACAAGAGGGGGAATTGTTTTTTGACATACAATTTAAATGCCGCAACTGCTATAACTATCCGCCGGCTGTGGGATTTTGCCATTTTTTGCCAAAATCTGTGAGCGTTTGTTTGGGAATTTGCTGCTGCAACCATTCCAAGGCTCGATTTTGGTGGGGATGCAAGCCGGCTCGATCGTACACTTTGCAAACATCAATCAAATTAATCGGACTGTTGCTAGCTTTGGCGATCAATTGACTGCGCCATTCATCCGCAAATTTTTGCATGGTTTGAGGGGAAATTTTGCCCTGCAACCACTGTAAAGCTTGTTCTTGGTGGGGAGATTGACCGCTGAGGTCGTAAGTATTGCAAACATTCACCAAACTCAAAAAACCCTGCGCCGGTTGCGCTGCTCTAGTTTGAGGCGCAGCGGGTGCAGCAGCGGGAGTTCGTACAGGTGCAGCGGGTGCAGCGGTTGCAACAGGTGCAACAGGTGCAACAGGTGCATTTTGCTGCCCAAAACTGCTGACTGTTCTTTGTTGAGTACCGACACCGCAAACTAAATTTCCGCGCCCGTAACTCGGATCGGCGGGGCGAACGCCGATCGCTGCTGTTGCTTCGCAGACAATGGAGACAGTCACTGGATTGTTTAAACTGGCATTCTCCTGCAAGAAAATCGCTCCCACATAAGCTTTCATTTCCGGCGATTTAGGTATGGCGTAGTGAAAAGCGCCTCTAGTGGTGGTGCGAATTGCAAAGTTGTAGTCCTGCGGCAGTAATATTGTGAATGTTTTGGCGATCGACGGCACAGAATTCAGAAAATTGCGGTTGCGAGAAACATGAGTTTGCTGGCCGCGAACCATTGAATTAATTGCTGATTCCGCAGGCGATGCTGCTTCCCTCGCGGCAATGGGTTCCGGTTCCGGTTCCGGCGGATTTAAACTTGGCTGCGGTTCTGGTACTGGTGCGGGCGGTTCTACCCTCGCAACGGGTGCCGGCGGTTCTACCCTCGCAACTGGTGCGGGTGCTGGTTGAAGGGTTACAGGCGGGGGAGGTTCTATTTGCACGCGCGGCCTCTGGGCTGGCGCTGGCTGCGCCTGTGGCGCTACTTCGCCCCGTCTTGCCAAAAATATCTCTAAAGGAACGCCGTAATTGCCGACAGCACCTTGAATCTCCCGCACGTCAGCTTTGCCGTGAATTCCTACCAAACGGCCGGTGCTGTCGAGAATCGGCCCGCCGCTCATGCCCGGGAGAGCGTCGCCGCCGTAAGATAGATCGTAACCTTCCTTTGAGCCTTGCGGCCGACTGGTCACGCGGACTTCGTAAAAGCGGTAGCTGCGTTTGGTATCTACTTGTCCGGGACTGGGAAAGCCTGCGAAATAAACTGTTGCTCCCGGCCGCAAGTTGGTGGAATTTCCCTGTTGAGCAACGCTATAGTTTTTGCGGCTTTGGAATTGCAATACTGCTAAATCGGTTCGGGCTATGGGGCGGGACTCGTAGATTTTGTAGCGCATCCCGTCGGAGGTTTGGATGAAGCATTCTCCGGTTGTGGCTACGACGTGGTTGGCCGTGAGGACGGTGTAGTTTTCTCCAACGCGATCGATTATTGCTCCCGAACCTTGACAGTCGCCGTCAATCATGACTGTGAAGGTGGCGGCAACTTCGGAAATCTGGGTTGCTTCTAGGGCGAATGCCGTGCTAATTTGAGCGGTTATTTGAATTGAGGCGATCGCCCCTGCACCGATTAATGCTGCTGGAATTCCGCTATAAAATTTTGCCATTTTCCAATTTATTTATTTTAACTAATAGTTGGGTTGGGGCGGGTTTATAGATATTTTGGATGTGAATTGTAGATACTGGTGAACCCGCCCCTACAGGATCTGAATTTTGGCTATTTTTCGATCGAATTTGTCACCTCAAAAGCTGAAGGTGCTAGCTGCTTGAAAGTGTCGATCGGAATTCCCCAACTGTATTTGCTCATCTGCTCGCGCAGGGCTGCATTCGGTTCGGTGCCGTCTTTGTACTGATAGGGGTCTCCCCACAGCGGGTAAGCGTGCACGCCGTTGACGCCTACTAACTCCCCGCGAGAGTTCAGCAGCGGCCCGCCGCTCATTCCTTTTTCTATTTCGTTGGTGTAACCAATCTGATAGCCGCCTTCTAGAGCTTTGTCTAGCACTCGCCAAACTTTCCCGGTTTTGAACACAAATCCTCTGTCTTTTGCACCTTCTTCGGCAAAAGGAAAGCCGCCTGCAAATACCGCATCCCCAACTTTTGGCACAGCACCCGGCTTGGCGGTGGCGTATTCAACGCTGCTGGTAAAGCGCAGCAATGCTAAATCGTTGCCTTTAAAATTAGCGTCTTTGACTTCGATCGCCTGATAAATTTTGCGATCGGGCGTTTGGATTTGGTAGGGGGCTTTCCCGGCTTTGAGAACGTGTTCGTTTGTGAGTACGGTGTACTGCGAACCTTGTTTGCGGATGGCGATTCCGGTTCCGACAACTTTTCCAGACGACAGAATCCGGATGGCGATCGACTCAGCTTGCTGCTGCAATCGCTGCTGCGACATTTCGACCGGCATTTGTTTGAGGGAATTTTTGGCAGGCGGAACTTGCACCGGCAGCATCATTGAGATGCCGCTGATACAAGTTGCCGCAATCAGTGAACGCCAATCCATGTTTGTTTCGCTCGCAGTTTCTTTGCTACTTTTACCACAAAGGCTGGCTGTCTGTCGGTTCGTTGTTGAGCAACACGTCTATGTTGACGTTAGCCGCGCCGTTTTCGTAAGTTACCAGTTGCTTTTCTCCGCTGAGATACAGGGGCTGTCTGGAGGCGCGGTTGCGGGTATCGAGCATTTGTTCGAGAATCAGGTTGGCGTTGCTGCGCTGCGGTACTGTCAGCACTACTGCTGCGGCATCGGAACAAGCACCGCTGCCTTTGGCTCGATCGATACACAATACTTGTTGAGAGTTGAACGTACCCGCTCTCATAAATCTAAGCTGTCCGTTGTCGTTGAACCGCTGGAATCTCGCCGATACATCTTCGCAGCGCCGCTTGGGAGTCCAACCGGAAGCCGAGAAAGCTTCATTGCTCCAAACTATCAGCGGTACGTTGCCTCTGGCTGTGCGGACGATGGTAGCGGGTTTGCCTTCGCTCATCCCGCAAAAGAAGGTATTTCTGCTTTGAGCTTCAGCGGGCTGCGACAATGCAGCCGGTGCGACTGCGGCAATTAGGGCCGCCACCAGTGCGATCGGTTTTTTCATCGGATAAACTCTTTGTATGTAATGAAATGAATAGCTTTTTACGTTCTCCCCCGTTAAATTTAGTAAATTTAGCGAGAGACCCCTTGCCGCATTTAGTTATAAAATCTTGCGACCCTTGCGGTTATTTTATAGTATTAGATAATATTAGTCAATCTTTTTTTAGCTGTTTTTTGATAATTAGCTGTCGCTTAAGGGCGGGCTAGAAGCCCACCCCACAAACATATTGAATCTTTTTTGTGTAACAGGGCCCAAAGCCTGTTCTCGATCGCCCTGGAAGATGTCAAAGGCGATCGCACTTCCGTCAACCGTTTAAGTAATAATCCCGGGTTCCCTTCGCATTCATCGCTGCACCGAGTCGGTGCAAACCGTACACGTAAGCAGCAGTTCTCATGCAAACTGACAATTCCTGAGATTTTTGCCAAATTGCCTCAGTTTCCTCAACCATTTTATTATGCAACCGCTGATTCACTTCTGCCAGCGTCCAATACAGCCCGCTGCGGTTTTGCACCCACTCAAAATAACTCACCGTCACGCCCCCGGCATTGACTAAAATATCCGGGATTACCTGAATGCCCCTCGCTTCTAAAATCAAATCGGCCGCCGAATCAATCGGGCCGTTAGCCACTTCAAAAATAAACTTAGCCTTGACATCATTAACATTTTGTGCAGTAATTTGATTCTCCAAAGCTGCTGGAACCAGCACGTCTACATCTAAGGCTAAAAGCTGCTGGTTTGTCAAGATTTCGTGTTCGACAATATTGCAAACAGAACCTTCGCAGTAAATAGCTTTGATTCCTTTGTTAGCCTCTTTAAAGCGGCGGATGCTGGGAATATCTAGCCCTTGTTTAGCATAAATTCCTCCTTGGGAATCGCTAACAGCCACAACTTTATAACCCGCTTTCCAGAGCAATTCTGCTATTTCTGCTCCGGCATTTCCGAAACCCTGCACGGCTACAGTTGTATCTTCAGGAATTCGGTTGAATTTGGGCAAGAGAGTTTGAATTACAAAAAAAGCGCCGGTTGCTGTTGCCGTTTCTCTGCCCAAACTGCCACCGATTGTTACTGGTTTGCCAGTCACTACCGCCGGAGAAAGCTGTCGTTTAATAATATTGTACTGATCCATCATCCAACCCATAATCATCGGGTTGGTGTAGACATCCGGTGCGGGAATATCGACATCCGGGCCGATGAAATCTGCGATCGCATCTACGTAACCCCGACTCAATCTTTCTAATTCGAGTTTGGATAATTCTTTGGGGTTGACAGTGATTCCGCCCTTTGCTCCTCCAAAGGGTATGTTGAGCACTGCACATTTAAATGTCATCCAAAATGCCAGTGATTGCACTTCATCGAGGGATACTTTTGGATGGTAGCGCACTCCTCCTTTCGACGGGCCTCTGGTATCGTCGTAGCGCACTCGATAACCTTGGAAAATTCGCAGCTCACCGTTGTCCATCCGCACGGGAATTGATACGATTAAACTGGATTTGGGATATTTGAGCCGCTCGCTAGTATCCTCGGACAGGGATACATATTTTAAGGCTCGTTCTAATCGGCGGCTGGCATCGGCAAATAATGAATCAGACATAATTAGTGATTAGTGATTAGTCAGTAGTCAGGGTGCATCTCATTTTTGCCAATATATTCGTAGGGGCGAAGCATTTCGGTAGTA
>JAUBOG010000481.1:0-5076 GCA_036700105.1 Microcoleus occultus BM001215583 | reverse complement strand
AACTGGTTTACGCACTGCTGTTATTGTACCTCATCTTTCTGAGAAAGGCTATATCAGCGATCGTAAATGACCGTGGAGAATTGGTTGCTTGTTTGGGAATAGCGCGCTGCATCCACCCTCAAAAACAAGCACAAATCGCTTTAGAAGAAAGTAACAGCCGCTGGCAGGTTGCCATAGAAGGAGCGGGAGATGGCACTTGGGATTGGAACCTCAAAACTAACGAAATTATCTTTGCCAGACAGTGGAAAGCGATGCTAGGTTACGCAGAACATGAAATTGCCAATCTTATAGAGGAATGGGATATTCGGGTACATCCAGATGATCTAGCTCGATGTTATGAAGACGTGGGAAAACACCTTAACGGCGAAGTATTTAGCTATCGCAACGAGCATCGCCTGCGCTGTAAAGATGGTTCTTATAAGTGGGTTTTAGACCGAGGTCAGGTGGTTGAATGGGATAAAAACGGGGAACCTTTGCGGTTTATGGGGACTAAAAGCGATATTACCGATCGCAAACAAGCGGAAATGAAGTTAGCGGCATCTCAAGCAGAATTAATCGCACTATTTAACGCCATGCAGGATGCGATTATGGTGCTCGATGCAGGGGGACGCTATCTCAAAATATCTCCCAGTTCTGCTCCCTTGCTGTACAAACCGATCGATGAAATTTTAGGCAAAACTATTCACGAAATTTTACCCAAAGAATCAGCAGATTTTTTCCTAGAATCGATTCAAGAAGCGATCGTCAATCAATCCGTGACGCAGTTGGAATACTTGTTACCGATCGGCGATCGCTCAGTCTGGTTTGACGCCAGGATTTCTCCCATGTCTCAAGAGCAAGTGGTTTTTGTCGCTAGAGATATCACCGATCGCAAACGTCAAGAACAAGCTCTTCGCTTAATTGTCGAAGGTACGGCGGCAAAAACGGGCCCAGCATTCTTCAAAAGCTGCGTTCAATATCTCGCCCAAGCCTTGGACGTGCGCTATGCTATGATTTCTGAATTTGTTGACTCAAAAAGAACGATCGCCACAACGCTAGCATTTTGGACGGGAGATGAATTTGGGGGTAATTTTAGTTACAATCTACGCGGCACACCCTGTCAAAATGTCGAGCGATTAGCCGCAATGTGTCGGTATCCAAATCTGGTGCAGTGCTGGTTCCCCGAAGATGATAATTTAGCAACTCTCCAAGCCCAAAGTTATGCGGGTGTACCAATTGTTGATGCGGCTGGAAATCGTTTGGGGCTGTTGGCAGTTTTAGACACGAAGCCGATGGTGCAATATCTAGAAATGCAATCAGCTATTTTGGGAATATTTGCCACCCGTGCGGGTGCTGAAATGGAACGAATGCAGGCGGAAGTTGCAGTGCGTCAATCGGAAATTAAACTGCGACTGCAAACAGAAGAGTTAGAAACTAATTTGAAAAAATTGCAGGCTACTCAAACTCAGTTAATTCAAGCGGAAAAAATGTCTAGTTTGGGTCAATTAGTCGCCGGGATTGCCCATGAAATTAACAATCCTGTGAGCTTTATTGCTGGCAATATTCAACCTGCAACCGATTATACGAACCAGTTAACTACACTAATTCATCTTTACCGAGAGCATTATCCGATTCCGCCGCGGGCGATTGCCGATTTTATCGAAGATATCGACCTTGAGTATCTAGAAAGTGATTTTCACAAGCTGCTGAAATCGATGAAAACAGGAGCCGTGCGCATCAGCAAGATTGTCAAGTCTTTGCGGACTTTTTCGCGGTTGGACGAAGCGGATTTCAAAGAAACCGATCTTCACGAAAACATCGAAAGTACCTTAGTGATTTTACAAAATCGCTTGAACGGTAGGGCGGGAAAACCAGAAATTAAGGTTGTCAAATATTACGGTGAAGTACCTCTGGTTGAATGTTACGGCGGTTTGTTAAATCAGGTATTTATGAATTTGTTGGTAAATGCGATCGATGCGATCGAACAACGGCGAGAAATCCTAGAACCCAGCGCCCAATTAAGTTATATTGGTCGGATCGCGATCGCCACTTCGTTCGCTGCTGAAAATCGCGTGTTAATCTCGATTCAGGATAACGGTTGCGGCATAATCCCGCAGGTACAAGAAAAAATATTTAATCCTTTTTTCACAACTAAACCTGTGGGTAAAGGTACGGGGATGGGGTTAGCAACCAGCTATCAAATTATCACCGAAAATCATCGGGGGAAGTTGCAGTG
The DNA here is from genome assembly GCA_036700105.1 of Microcoleus occultus BM001215583. Taxonomy (GTDB): domain Bacteria; phylum Cyanobacteriota; class Cyanobacteriia; order Cyanobacteriales; family Microcoleaceae; genus Microcoleus. Next base: position 2,861 of record JAUBOG010000481.1, on the reverse strand, counting down.
TTTTTCTACACCCGGAGAGGGAACGGAGTTGGCGATCGAGTTGCCAACTTGCAAGTAAAATTATCTATAGCTAATTCATAAAGGAATCTCGATCGCAAATTCCGTACCTTCTCCCAACACAGAAGTACACCTCAATGTTCCGCCGTGTTTTTCGACCACAATTCGGTAACTGATAGCCAAGCCCAAACCGGTACCTTTTCCCATCGGTTTTGTGGTGAAAAACGGGTCAAACAACCGAGTTCTGATCTCCTCCGGCATTCCTGTTGCATTGTCAGCTATACGGATGCAAATGCAATTAGAATTAATCGTTTCGGTATAAATGCAAATCACAGGTTTCCAGTTGCTGTCGGTAGCATCGCGCCTGTTTTGATTCCAAGCATCTTCCAAGGCGTCGATACTGTTGCTAAGTAAATTCATAAATACCTGATTGAGCTGACCTGCATAACACTCTATTAAAGGCAATTGAGTGTAAGTTTTAATCACTTTAATTTCAGGATATTCGGCTCTGGCTCGGAGTCGGTTATGCAAAATTAACAGTGTATTGTCTATGCCTTCGTGAAGGTTTGCCTGCTGCTTTACCGAGTCGTCTAAACGGGAAAAGTTTCGCAAACTCATGACTATTTCGCGAATGCGATCTGCTCCCATTTTCATGGAAGATAAGATTTTTAGCAAATCTTCTCTCAGAAATTCTAAGTCGATGTTTTCAATATATTCTTGAATTTCTACTGTTGGCTGAGGATAGTGTCTTTCGTAAAGTTCCACAAGCTGCAACAAGTCTGTCATATATTGGCTGGCATAGGAAATATTGCCGTAGATAAAACTGACAGGGTTGTTGATTTCGTGAGCCACTCCAGCTACCATTTGACCGAGGCTTGACATTTTTTCGGTATGAATTAGGTGAGCTTGAGTTTCTCGGAGTTCTTTGAGAGCGATTTCTAGCTGTTGGGATCTGTTGTTGGCGATCGCCTCTGAGAGCCGCAAAGCATCCTCTGCTGCTTTGCGCTCTGTCATGTCAAAAATGGCGCCGTTGAGCGATAAAACTTGACCTGCTGTGTTGAAAATGGCTTGACCTTTTTCTGCTACCCAGCGCACGTTTCCGTCGCAGTGAATCAGGCGGTATTCGATCGTGTAAGGTTTTCTTGTCTTAATAGCCCGATCGATAATTTGCTCGGTTTGCTGGGCGTCATCGGGATGAAGTATGCTGCAAAAATTCTGCACCGGTTTGAGCATGAAGTTAGCTGCGGGATAGCCGGAAATAGCTTCTATGCCGTTGCTGATAAAAGTTAAGCTCGATCGCCCAGCAGCACTGCAGCGGTAAACCGCACCGGGAATATTAGAAACTAACGATCTAAATTCTTGTTCCCTTTCCCGCAAAGCTGCCTCAATCTTTTTGCGCTCGCTAATATCGCGAGCAAAGGCGCACTGATATTCTTTGCCGTTAAATTCCAAATGGTCGATCGTAATTTCTACCGGAAAAATTCGACCGTTTTTAGTGATGTGGTGAACTTCAATATTCACCGAACCGCACCGTTTTAAGACATTCCAGTGCAAATTCCAAGCAGTTTCGGGAAAATCTGGATTGATATCGTGGATGCTCAAATCGAGCAATTCTGCGGCAGAATATCCCAAGGAAGAACAAGCGGCGTCGTTGGCGTACAAGAATTTACCGTCCAATCCGATCCAGAATACCGCATCTGCCGATCGGTCGATCGCAAATTGAGTTAGTTGCAGCTTTTCCTCAACCCGCTGGCGCCAGGCCACTTCTTTTTGCAACTGTTCGCTAAGCGAATTGAGAGCTAAAGCGCGATCGGCCGCAGCGTCTGGATCGGAAAGAGCGATCGGTTCTCCTGTCTGGATTTCAGGCTTTTCCTGATTTTCTGCTACCTGTTTGAACGGCAATTTTTGCAGACTTTCGGTTGAATTTAAATTAGAATTGGCAAGTGCTTTCGGCGTGAGGGCGGCGGCGACGACGGCTAAAACCAAAGAAATCAAAGCATTCGCAGCTTTGAGAGTTACCGACAGCCAATAAATGGAATGCCAAACCGTCCAAACTGCCGTCAATTGAGCAGTGCCGCAGACAAAAAAACCAACGGCCAAAACCAGGAAAATCTTGCTGCGATCGCCTTGGCGGGTAAAATAAACTAAAGATACTGCCAGAAAGCAATAGGCTAGTGCCGTCAGCGAGTCAAAAACAGCATACACTCGCAACTCCGGCGGCGCGTCGCAGCCGATTGCGGAAGATACAGCAACTGTGGAAAAAAAAATTGTTAATAGTTGTTGCATAAAGTTCAAAAAAAAGTTATCTGCACCAATGCAAATCCCATCAAATATAATTATTTGATTTCGGCGGTTGAAATATTTACATAATTATATACTTTTTTCATTTTTTAGGAAACAGCTCTTTTTTCTCTTAATCTCAACACGGTGTAGGTCGATCCCCGCCAGGGAAGCTTTCCCGAAGTATGAGCGATTGCTTTGGGAGCGGCTGACAATACTTAATTTCCTCCCATTGACGGAATACATCAATTCGCCTACTTGCTGTTGCTGACAAATTTAAATATTCAATGATGATTGTTGAGTTTTATTTGACGTCGCAGACGGATAAATTCTATCTGTAGGGTTCCATTTACGCTGCATTTTGCCTCTATTTATGAGGACTTCAGTCCTCACTAGAAACCAATTTACAGCAGATTCCAGGTTGATGAAGTGCACGGCTTTCGCGCCGTTGGGACACTCCAAAAGCCCATAAGTGTCAACTCAAGGTAAGACCCAGCCAGAGACTGCTGGCAAGACCATTAAATCTAGATCCCCCCTAGCCCCCCTTAAGAAGGGGGGAACAAGAGTCTTATCAAAGTCCCCCT
>JAUBOG010000480.1:0-5084 GCA_036700105.1 Microcoleus occultus BM001215583 | reverse complement strand
TACTGTCGATTAAAAACCCGGTTTCTTCAAGAAACCGGGTTTTTGATTAAATGATACCAGATAACAGTCGGCGGTTTCAACTCTTTTATCCCAACACATTATCTACAGCAATTTCTATATCGGGAAAAGCTAGAATGGATAAAGTCTGACCCCGTTGGAATCTTTGAATATTTTGGTATCCCGATGGAGATGGTTCGCGATAAACTACTACACATTGCTCGTTAATATCTACCAGCCAAACTTCTACAATATTGTCTTCGGCATAAAGAGGAATTTTGATATTTCTGTCAGTTTCAGCAGTTGCATCCGCTACTTCCACAATTAGTAAAATATCCTCAGACTGAGGATGTCCCGATTCGTAAAAATCATCGCGCCGCCGCAGCAAGGAAATATCCGGTTCAGGTTCAGAGCGATCGTCCAATTCTACCGGATCTTGAACTCCAATGGTTACTCTCGATAATAAGCGGATATAGAATAACTCTGTCAGACGCTTCACATGAGATGTGTGCCTTCTACCGACGGCGGCCATTTGAACAATTTCTCCTCGAATTAATTCAACTTTATCATCTTTTGTCAAGATGCCAGCTTCAATCATCTGATGATATTCTTTTACTGTAAATAACCGCTTGATTAACTGAGTTGCGATCATTGGTTAGTCCGGGAATATTTGAGTTTTTGTCTGCGAGTGCAGGTTTAATGCAATTATACTATATCCCACATTAGTGCTTCAGTAGGGCAGGCATTGCCCGCCTGACTATCGATAAATCTAATCCCAAGATTGCAATTGCACAAGCCAATGCTGCACAAAAGCAGAAATGCGATCGCGCCGAGTTTCAAAAGTAGCAGCAATCCAGATAAACGCAATCCCAAAAGCCAAACCGATCGCCCATTTAACCAGCGGATAATCGAATATCAGAACTACCAACTGATAGAAAACATTGATTAGGAAAATTCCGGTTCCCACAAACAAAAACGCCCGCACTCGCAGCGCCAAACCCGCAGCAATCGCTACCAAACTAAAAGATCCCGCAACCAAACCGTTGCTTTGCTGAGTCAACAGAGGTATGCCGCAAATCAGCGCAGTTGCGAGCATTCGCAGATTGTGGCGCAGCGGTTTTTGTGCTGGTAATTTGAAAGCGCGATCGAACTGAGCGACGTAAAGCAAAGAAAGCCCTAAAGGAGTAAAAAACCACTCCGGCTGAGTCAATCCCATTTCTCCAAACCAGCGCAGCAATATCCAGTCAATTATCGCTACACTAATATAGGTAAAACGGACTTGTCGCTGTTCCCAAGCTAGGAAAACATAAAACGCGGCAGCTATCAGCAAACTAACAGGATAAAACTGAGCCGGACTTTCCAAAATAAGAATTATTGGAATCAACGAAGCGATTACCTGCCAAGGTTTTTTTGACCAACCCCAGTTATCCCAAGGCAAAATATAGACGAAATAGGCAAATAGAGCACCGAGGGCAACTTTCCAAGGCCCCAGGGGCCCGGAAATGTACTTGACTAAAGGCGTATTGATCCAATAAAGCCGGATGCCAAAGGCTTCTACCCAGCCCAAGTAAATCCAAATATTCGCCCATTGGCGATCGAGATTATTTCGCCCTTGCAAGAAAGCGTATTGAACTAATAAAGTACCCGTGACTAATCCTAAATTAAGGCCGGATTTGATAACATTTCCAGAAGCCAAAATCAGCAGCCAACTGCTCAAAACCCAGTGCAGGTGACTGAATATTTTTAGTTCAGCATTGGTTAAACGCAAATAATTGCTCAGCCAAGGAGACAAAATGCGATAGATATAGGTTAAAGTTGTGCCGAGAGTTGCCAGCACAATTAAGCCATCGCCAAAAGCTCCTCCCGGTGTTCTAAAAAGTTGATATAGTAGGGATTCGTAAGCGGATGCCGACACGCCAATTAATCCTAAATAAACCAGAGGTTTTAATTGTTGCTCCCGCCGGCCAATCCCGATCGCAATTACAGACGCACCTAGAGAGATTAAACCCGTTCCATTTGTAAATGCGTGCGATCGCAAAATCAAACCCAACAGCCCGTAAACCAAGGGTATAACATGAACGCTAGGTAAAATTGCGCGCTCGGGATTGCGTCTGCGCCACACATCACCCAACAATTGTGTGGACAATCCGAGGGCAATATTCGCAACTGCCAGATCGATCGTATTACGTGCTATCAAACTCAAACCGACTGCTGTCAATAACTCCAAACTCCAAGCCAAGGCATACATTGCCTGCGGTGAAAACTGTCGGTAACTGCGGTAAACAATAGCAGCAATTATCCCCAAAGTCGCCGCAAATACATTGACTGATGACTGCACCTTAAAGGTATATAAGCTAAGGGAAAAAACTGTAATAATTGTCAACATCCCACTGGTGAGTAAGATTGCCCAACTATCCAAAGCCCGATCGTACATTTGGGCTAATTGAGCTCCCGAAGGTACGCGCGCCCCGTAGCGAATCACCGCAGCGCGAAGCAACCAGAGACACAAAAGTACGATCGCCCCAGCAATCGCCCAATCCAAACCCACCACAAAACCTAATTCGTAAATTGCAGCAGCTACGAAACTCAAGCCAAATCCGACGGTAATTGCAGCCGCTGGCATTTCTACCAAAAAGTAAGTATTGACTAACATCAATCCGACTGACACACCCAAACCAATTAACCGAGATTCCGAAAAGTTAAAAGTCAGAAATTCTGCTACGATTAGGGCGATCGCACTAAAGGTACTAGCAACTTGTCTGTGAGACAATTCGGTATATTTAGCAACAGCAGTCAAAGCCACAGGAGTCACCAGCCAGACTAAAGTCCACTGAGGGCGATCGGCAATAGCTGAAAGATTGCCTTGCAACAAAATAAAGCTCAATCCGGCTAATACTAATCCCAAATACCAGCTACTTTGAAAGCAGGAAGGATGAAAGCGCCAAGATGGAGAGTTTTGTTGAGAATTTATCGCTTTCATCTTGACAAAAAATCCCCATTCAGCTACCATCAAAGCCAATAAAATAGCTGCCCACACTTCAAAAGTTTGGTTTCGGAAGCAGAAATCAATTCCCGAACAGATTGCGGATAAGCCAGTAATATGTGTTAAGTAAACTAAACTTGTGGGATTTCGTTGTTGACGGAGATCGGAAGTAGCTGCTAAATTTTGGCTAGAATTATGGGGAATTACGTATTTCCAAGTTATCCAACCTAAGATTAAAGTAGAACTTACTAAATTGACCGATCGCCAAAAGGGATTGACTAAACTAACAACAGTTAAAACACCCCCCAAACCGAGAGCCAGGTTTTCGCCAAAACGGGCAAGTTTAAACTTGCGCGATCGGTAGAGCCACTGCGCCGCACTTACCGTTAAAATTAAATAAGGCAACAGCAAAACTCCCCAAAAAGCCCAAGGAGTTTCCTGAGAATTTGTTAGCTGAGTTAAAAATGCCACAAATTGTGTTTTAATTCCTGCAGGAACAACTCGCCAAAACAGCCAAATACTTTGAAGTCCCGCGGTGAAAAGCATTAGCAAATCAAACTCTTGCCAAAACCGCACTAAGCGGTTGCAGAAAAACCATACAGCCAATCCGCTAAGTGCGATCGCCTGCAGGGGAATTTCGCGAAAACAAACCAGCCATCCCAAACCCAACAAAGCGCCTCCGGCTAATTGCCAATTAAAAAAGTTGTTGGGAGTTGGCGGGTCTGATGTATTATTTTTAATAGTCTCAGAAGCCTGGGGTTGCTGCCAATCGAGCCATGCTAAAAGCACGCCGCAAATCCCCAAAGCTAAACCCATTTGGGCGATATCTATACCCTTGACAAAAATCGCGCGGCCGAGTAAAATCCCTAAAGAATAAGCTACTAAAGCCGCTTTTTTGTAAGTCAGAAAATCTCGGCTGAAACTGAAAGCAGCGGCGGTAGTTTCAGTGCTTCCCCCGCGCGCGATCGATTGCAACCGCTGTTGTTGAACTTGATAAACTGTAGCAGCGGCAGTCCCCACGGTACCTAAATAAACCGCACCCAGAGAGAAGCCTGCAACTGCCCAACCAGAGTGCAAATAACTCAATCCCAAATGATTTAGGGCGATCGATCGAGTTACATTTTTTCCCCACAAGCTTTGATACTGAGATTTGATAATCCTGCTAGTTATCCAAGTCAAAATCAGTGCCGCTGCGATTGCTACCGCCCAATTCCAAGGATACTGCCACAATCCAAAAGTATCCATCGCCCAAAAATTTATCGGCACTAGCAACAGCGTCACTTCTTGCAAAGTTTGAGCTGTCAAGTGCAAATTAGGCTGTTTTTTCGCCCAACTGCTAATCGCCCAAAAAGTTAAAGTATAAGCTAACAAAACTCCATATTGTCCGGCAGCCGGAAATTTTTCCCACTGACTGGCGGCTAAGACTCCAGAGGAGACAACTACCATGAACACTCCTAAAAATAACAGCCATACCACGCTGATTTCGGCTATTAGCGAGTGTAAAATCTGACTGATAAAATTCGGGGTTTGAGCAGTTTCGGAGCGCCTCGCAGCGTTTTTTGGGGTGCTGGGCAGTGCTTTTTGTGTTGATAAAGCGGGTACTTTTTGCTCTGGTGCAGGATCGATCGCCCGTTGGCGAAGTTCTCGAAGGCGATCGTCAATTTCCGAAACGGCTGCAGCGGGATTTCTAAGCGGGCAGACTAAATGCTGGCGGCACAATTGCTCAACTTCAGCGGGCGAAAGCAAACCCAGCCGCATCCACTCATCCAAACCTGTCAGTAACTCAGGATGCGAGGCTAAGACGCTGAATTCAATTTTGCTCGCGCGGAGGAATCGACCTTTAGGAGACGACATCGGCTTAAACTGGTACTAGGTACATTCCAGCTATAGCCTAGATTACCTTGGAGCGAAGAGCCAAGTATTCCGCCACGAAAATTGGCACAATAAGTATTTACCGCAAAATTAAAAATTAACCGCACACATCTGCGTGTATCTGCGGTTGAAAACTTTAATTTGGACACAGGATTGCCCTGTTCTTAGACCAATTTTAAACGAAATAACAGTATTCTTATTCCCCCCCCAAAGCATCGGGGGGGTTAGGGGG
>JAUBOG010000479.1:0-5087 GCA_036700105.1 Microcoleus occultus BM001215583 | reverse complement strand
CCACCACTCCCATTATTTAATGGTACTTCATTAAAGATTCAAAGTCAAGTGTTTTGCCCTAAAAAAAAGGCGTTTTTTTTTATTTTCCGTTAAAAATTAACGACATAAAAGAACTTAGACCAGCTTATTGAGCTTTCGATCTTCCTGCTTATTCGTCAAAAAAGACTTCTCAATTAATGGCTGCACTTCCAATCGAATAGGGCTTGCTGTTGAGGATGGGATTGGGGATTGGGGATTCAAGAAATTAGCAAAACTATTTTACCAGTTACTGAACCTGCTTCTAACAGTTCGTGGGCCCAAGCGGCTTGTGCGAGGGGGAAAGTTTGGCTGACGTGAATTTTGAGCAAGTTACGATCGCACAAACGAGCGCACTGCTCCAAAATACGAGCCTGCTGTTGCTGTTCTTCCACCAAACGTTGCAGCATCGGTGTTAACATTAATTCCAGACTAATTCGCAGATTGCGCGTTCTAGCTGTTTTCAAATTGCCTAAAGCCGGATCTGGTTCCAAAATTGTTACCAAATCGCCATAAATCTTCACAGCAGGAATAGTTTGGTAAAAAGTTTCTCCCCCGACTGTATCGAAGGCCAAGTCAACTCCTTGTCCTTGAGTCCAAGTCAAAACCTCATCGACAACATCAGTATTTTTATATAAAATAACTTCATCGGCGCCTAATTGCTTGACAAATTCGGCTTTTGTTTCGGAGCTGACGGTAGTGCAAACCTCAGCACCGTGCAGCGAAGCCAACTGTACCGCGACGTGGCCGACACCGCCAGCACCGGCTTGAATCAGCACTTTTTGGCCTGCTTGCAAGCGCCCGCGATCGTACAGCGATTCCCATGCTGTAATCAAAACTAACGGTGCAGCCGCCGCCTCAGCAAAACTTAAAGCAGCAGGCTTGATGGCGAGAAAGCGTTCGTCTACAACGGCAAATTCGGCATAAGTACCGATCGGCCCGCCCAAACCGCCATTGCAGAAAAAAACCTCGTCTCCCGCTTGGAAACTCTGCACGGCAGCACCGACAGCCTCTACGACTCCCGCACCGTCGCACCCCAAAACGTGAGGAGTTTTCTCCGGGTAAAAAGTGCCGCGCGATCGCAACTTAGTATCTATCGGATTGATCCCCGCCGCTCGCAACCGCACCAAAACTTCAGTTTCTGTTTGTATAGTAGGAGCGGGGATATCTTGCAGTTTCAATACGGACGGGCTTCCGGGGGTTTCAAAAACGATCGCTTTCATATCCAATATTAACTCTCTTATCGCCTTCACCTGCGATTCTACCTTGTATGCGTTACTCATCCGTGACGATACTTAGTTATTTTTAAATAGATTGGCTTCAGGTAACTACTATAATTGTCGAGCGGTGCTAATCGATGTTCGATCTAGATTTATTTCTTGACTTTAAGATGCTGGCATACCTTCTGGGATTATCGGCGGCTTTAGCCTTTGCAATCGCAATTTCTTTTAAGTTGCAGGGAAAGCTCCCCAGCCAGCAGCAGGGACAAAAACAACAGCAGTTGCCAGAATTAAACCCCGACGATTTGTCGGCAAAATTAAAAGTTCGGAAAAACTTTTTGATTTTCCCCAACTCAAATTTGTTAGCGCTAACTGACTGTTTATTGGGTAAATTTTTAAGTATTGGCGGCGCTCTATTCTGGGCCCAGCAACAACGCCCAACTGTGGATTTTTTACCTGTTGTCGGGCCTGCAACGGCGAAAACCCCAAGTCCGATCGCGGAAAGTCCGATCGGGGAAAATGCCGGTCGCCCTGGCAAAGTAAGCGCTTCGGAGCAATTAGAAGAAGGCTTGCTCGGCGACATCCTCGCCGGCACTGACTCGCCCGGAGGCGCTGAATTCTTTGATGCCTTAGTCCGCCACTTGGCCTGTGCACTCGGAGTGCGCAGCGCCGCTGTTTCCAAATCGATGCGTTCGATCGAACGCGCCGATGTTAATCCCGATAAATTGCAAGTTATCAGTTTTTGGAGCGGCGGACAACCGCAGCCCAACTTTGAGTGCGACACCGCCAATACTCCCGAAGCGCTGGTGTTCGAGCAGGGAATGTACTCCTGTCCGGACTGCCTCGTGGAAACCTTTCCTGAAGACCGCAGACCGATCGTTACAGCTTCGCGCAGCTTCCTGGGAATCTTGCTCAAAAACTCTTACGGCGAACCTTTAGGGATTATTTGTATTTTCGACGATCGACCCCTGCTAGAAGCGCACCTTGCCAAATTCCGGCTAATCCTCAGCATCTTTGCCGGGCGGGCGGCCGCCGAATTAGAGCGGCAGCGCCTAGAAGCAGCACTGTGCACCGTAGAAGCGAAATACTGCGCCCTTGTCGAACAAATGCCCGCTGTCACTTACATTTCTCCCCTCAACCGCAACGCTGCCAAACTTTACATCAGCCCGCAAATCGAAACTTTTCTCGGTTATTCTGTGGCTGAATGGAAGGCAGATCCCGACCTGTGGCTGAAACTCGTTCACCCAGAAGACCGCGATCGGGTGTTAGTGGAAAACGCCGCACAGAAATTCACAGGCCCTGAAGATATTTTTGGCGAGGGGCCGCTGGTTTCAGAATACCGCGCGATCGCCCGCAACGGCCGAGTTGTCTGGTTCCGCGATCGAGCGATCGCAGTTCGCGATGAAGCAAGCAAGTCCGTCATCCTGCAAGGCGCAATGTTTGACATCACCGAGACTAAAGTAGCCGCCAGCGCGCTTCTAGAAAGCGAATACCGCTATTACACCTTGGCAAAAATACTGCCGGTCGGGATTTTTCGCGCCGACGCTGCGGGAGATTGCTTGTACGTCAACGAGCGATTTTTGGAGATGGCGGGACTGACTGCGCCAAAGGCACTGGGCGAAGGTTGGACCCAAAGTTTGCATCCGGAAGACCGATCGCGCGTGTTGAGCCATTGGTATCGCGCTGTCAAAGATCAGCTGCCTTGTAAGTTAGAGTACCGCTTTTGCAACGGCGACATCACAACCTGGGTATTTTGGCAAGCAGTGCCGGAAATTGACAACAGCGGGGAAGTTCTCGGCTATCTCGGTACGCTGACCGATATCAGCGATCGCAAGCAGGCAGAATTTGCGCTGCAACAGGCCGAGGAAAAATACCGCAGCATCTTTGAAAACGCGATCGAGGGAATTTTCCAGACGACTGATGACGGGCACTACCTCAGCGCTAACCCTGCTTTGGCGAGAATTTACGGCTACTCCTCACCTGCGGAACTGATCGCAAACATCAGCGACATCGAACGCCAACTCTACCTCGATCCCAACCGCCGCACCGAGTTTTTGCGCGCGATCGAAAAACACGGTTTCGTGTCTGAGTTCGAGTCCCAAGTTTACCGTGCTGACGGAAGCACCATCTGGGTTTCCGAAAACGGCAGGGCCGTTCGCGATGCTGGCGGCAATTTGCTCTACTACGAAGGCACTGTCGAAGATATCACCCAGCGCAAAATAGCAGAAGAGAAGTTAGTACACGATGCTTTGCACGATATGCTAACGGGTTTGCCCAACCGAGCTTTATTTATGGATCGTTTGGGACACGCGATCGAGCTTTCAAAACGCCGTCCCGAAGTTTGGTTTGCGGTGCTGTTTATCGATCTCGACCGCTTTAAGGTTGTGAATGACAGTTTGGGGCATTTAGTGGGCGATCGCTTGCTGATCGCGATCGCCCAGCGCCTGGAAATCTGTTTGCGCGCTGGAGATACCGTTGCTCGCCTCGGAGGCGACGAATTCGCGATTTTGCTGGAAAATATCAAAAACACCGAGGATGCGATCCACATTGCCGAACGAGTGCAAGCGGAACTGGCAGAGCCTTTTTACCTCAACGAATATCAAGTTTTTACCAGTGCTAGCATTGGCATTGTTTGTTCTGGTTTGCCGCAGCGAGCAAGGGAAAGCAGCGAACTTTCGTTGGCGAAGCCCTCGCAGAGGATCGCCCCAAATCTGGAAAATGCCGATCGGGAAACTTCTTTGTCTTGCTTATCTTCCGACTCCCCGGTTCCCAATGTCCCGTTCCAAACATTGTACGATCGACCTGAAGAACTGCTGCGAGATGCAGATGCTGCCATGTATCACGCCAAGGGATTGGGCAAAGCTCGCCACGAAGTTTTTGACTTAAGTATGCACACTCGCGCCGTTGCCCTTTTGCAACTGGAAAACGATTTGCGGCGCGCTCTCGACTCCCAGGAATTTCGGCTTTACTACCAGCCCATCGTCTCTCTCACGAGCGGTAAAATCAGCGGTTTTGAAGCGCTGCTGCGGTGGTATCACCCGCTGCGGGGTTTAGTCTGTCCCGGCGAGTTTATTTTAGTCGCAGAAGAAACTAGATTGATTGTACCTATTGGTTGGTGGATGATGCGATCGGCTTGCCGCCAGATCCACCGCTGGCACCAAAAATTCCCCGCAAATCCGCCGCTGACTGTCAGCGTCAACCTTTCTAACCAACAATTTAAACAGCCGGATTTAATCGATCGGCTTCGCGAAATTTTACAAGAAACTCAGCTTGACCCCCGCACTTTAAAGTTAGAAATTACCGAAGGCGTGATCGTGGACAATGCCGAATCAGCAGCCGCGATCCTCGCAGACTTGAAAAGTTTAGAAATTCAATTATATATTGACGATTTCGGCACGGGCTATTCTTCTTTGAGCCGGCTGCACACTTTTCCAACTGACGCTTTAAAAATCGATCGAGCTTTTGTCAGCCGCATGACTGAAGATGAAGGAAACGAAGCGATCGTACAAACTATTTTAATTTTAGCCAGCCATTTAGGCATGGATGTAATTGCTGAAGGAATCGAAACCGTCGAACAGCTTAATTTGCTCAGATCCCTGCAATGCGAATACGGACAGGGATATTTTTTCTCACAGGCGGTAGACAGCACCGCAGCCACACTTTTGATCGAAAGTCAACCGGAATGGTAATTGGGAATCGGGAATCGGGAATTGGGAATTGGGAATTGGGAATTGGAAGTTAAAACATTCTTCCTTCTTCCCTCTTCCTTCTTCCCTCTTCCCTCTTCCTTCTTCCTTCTTCCCTCTTCCTTCGGACTGACATCCGTTACATCCGTTACATCCGCTACTTGCA
>JAUBOG010000047.1:0-22098 GCA_036700105.1 Microcoleus occultus BM001215583 | reverse complement strand
CGCCTGGGGAGGAATATCGTCTCCTGGAAAGTGGAGGCCTTTCAAAGAAGGGAGACGGTTGTTATTAATTGATTCGGCAACAACTTCGCCGCTGCTGTCGGCACTAAACCTGTAAATCATGATGCGGTCTGTTTTCAAAAAAGACCGCACTTCTGCTACCGTACTGGTTAAAATTTCTTCTAATTCTAAAGATTGGCGGATGCGTTCAGTTATCGCCCGTACCAAAACTTCTCTGTCTAGTTTATGATGTATTTCTCGGGTATTTTCGGTGAGTTCCATAAATCTCCTTTTTCAAAAATAAAATGATCGTAAGAAGTTTTGATGTGCTGCAGGAGCGATGGCTACGCCCCGGCTTGCGCCTACGGAGTTGCATCGGCATCACTCTCAGTTTTTGACTCAGCCGAGCTGTACAATTAAGCGGTGCGGCAAGGATTAGAGCTGACGGTGTATCCCCTCTGCCGGTCTGCGAAGGAAAGTCTGCGATCGAAGCCGATGCAAGTCCTTGCTTTCGACAGATCCAGCGACTTAACCAAATAATAATTATTATTATTTTAATCTTCTTATAATTTTCTCGCAATCTTAAACTGTCAATATCAGAATTATTGATTGTTAGGATAACTTGACATTTGTTTGTATAACTTCATACAATCAGAGTTAACTTTCATAATTTAAGTTTTTATCTGCCCCTCTGGCGTTGACAAATTTCGCTGCGTACGCTCATCAGAACTTTACCCAAATGATTTTGCCCAGTTCGATCGCAGCCGCAACCCCAGTAATAATCCGTTGGCGAATTCTCCACGATCGCTCGATCCCCTGTCGCCAGGAGAATAGCTTGAATGTCTGTATGGGAGAGAAATTTAGTTAAAACTGCTTGGCGCATAATCGGAATTTTCACCGCTTCCCAATCAGCGCGCACCCGGTGGTTCGGATCGCGACCTAATTTGGCGGCTTCTTGAGGAGTTGGTACGGATCGAATCGCCGCCACTAATTTTTCATCAGCGCTGACAAATTTTTGGGCTTGATAGTAATGTTCCACAGTTAACCAATGTTGGCCGTCTAGGGAAATGCCGTGCAGGGAAAAATTAGAAAAGCAGCCGTAAGGTTCTTCTACTTTATAAAAATAAACGATCATCAGATTTTAAACTTTAGATTTTAGATGTTAAATTTTACAAGATTTAGGCAGAACTTATCTGCGTAGGGTGCGCCGAAGATCACCGCACCGCACCGATCGCGGTATAAGTAGCGTGTCATATCGAATACGGTAACATCGGAATTATAGCCGATCGCTCGCGATCGGCACTCGTCACCGAGGACGATCGCACTACACTCGGAAAATTATGATTGCGAGGGAAGCGAAAACAATATAATTCCTATTTTAATTTAAGTATGAAGCATTGGGATTAAGGATTGAAAATCAGGAATAGGGATTTAAGACTCTTCCTTCTTTCCTCGCTCTAAAACGGCATCAGTTTTTGAAGAGCGCGGTTGGCGATATTGGCATAACGCAGTTCGCCGCACAAAATTTTGCTCATCAACTCAGTAGTCACCGGCAATTTGACGCCCGCTCTGTAAGCAGCTCCTGTAAACTGATAGAATACCCGAGCCAAACGACTGGCCCAAACCATATCAGCGCCCCATTCTTCGGCGATCGTTTGAGTGTACTGCTCTAAGGCGTCGCCAGCACCTCCAAGAGCTCGATCGATCGCAATCGCGGCCTTAAATCCGCTAAATACGGCCGGTCGAATCCCCTCGCCGGACAGGGGATCGGCCAGACTGGCTGCATCCCCTGCGAGCAGCGAATTTTGCGAGTGCAATTTGCGATCGCCATCCCACAGACTCATCGCGTGTTCCCGCACATTGCTGACACTAACATCCGCACCGCACTTAGCGGCGTAATCGGCCAAAATTTTCTTCAAATTTTTTGGCTTGTCGCCGCGCATCGCAGCAATACTTAAAGAGTAGCCGTCAGCTTTGGGAAAGCTCCAAATAAAACCTTTTTTAATCGTGCCAAAATCGAAATTGAGCGAATCGCCCTTGATTGAGCGAGTTTCTAAACTGGCGCTAAAACAAAGCTTTGGTGCTTTCAATCCCAGCCACTCAGTCATCGGCCCGCCCGCACCGTCAGCAGCTATCAAATAGCGGCCGAAAAACGGTGCTGAGTTAGTTTGAACTTCCCAAACAAAGTTTTTAAATTCAATTCCTTTAACTTCTGTAGACTGTCTGAATTCTGCACCTGTTTTTTGAGCTTGTTCGATTAAAAAATCGTCAAATACATCGCGCTGTACCATCCACATTGGCGAATTTATTTGAACTTGCACCGGGTCTTGCATTTTCCAGGTGTAGCTAATTTTGTGAACTTTCATCGAAATAGCTGGCGTCAAGTCAAAATCCAGCCATTGGGCGATCGCCCCAGAAACACCGCCGCCGCAAGGTTTATTGCGGGGCCAAGATGCTTTTTCCAGTATCAAAACAGAACGTCCCTGCTTTGCCAGATGATAAGCTGCTGTGCTCCCTGCCGGGCCTGCACCGACAATAATGCAATCAAACACTTCAGTCATTTGTTTGCTGCCATCAGTTATTAATTATTAGTTTAGGACTTAGGCAATCGATCGGTTTTTCCGCTATTTGTGGGGGTAATATCAATTCCGGCTGCGCCGGAATGACAAGCGAGGAGACGGCTTTTGGAGTGTCCCTACAATCGATCGCGGTAGCACTGCCGTCTCCTCCGTCGATCTCATTCCGATGCAAATGGATTTGATATCATATCAATTCCGGCTGCGCCGGAATCATCAGCTTTCGACACGGTGCGAAAGCCCTTAGACTGCGCCAGATAAATTGCAGGGACACGGCTTTCGCGCCGCGTCCCGATTTCGGGCAATATTAATTCCGATGCAACCGGAAACGATATCAGGTGTGCAGTGCACGCCCTACAGGTAGTACCTGTACGTAAGTCCTACAGTTATACCATTTCTCTAAAGTCATGCAACACTCTTTGACCCCCCCGGCGCCCCCCCGCTGCTTTGCGGGGGGAATAAGAATACTGTTGCATTCTTTTTTAAAATTGGTGTTATTAGTTACCGGGAGCAACTCACAAATAACTAATAACCGATCGCGATCGACTACAGGCTATTAGACTGTCGTGATATCTTTCTCTTTCCCGGCCAGAACTTCTTCTATTTTGGCAATATACTTGTCCGTCAGCTTTTGAATTTTATCTTGCAAGTCTCGCGATTCATCTTTAGATATCTCGCTGTTTTTTTCTTGCTTGCGAATCGAGTCAACGGCATCGCGGCGGATATTGCGAATTGCAACTTTACCTTCTTCGGCAAACTTGGCGGCCATTTTGACAAATTCTTGGCGTCTCTCGCTAGTCAGCGGCGGAATATTCAAGCGAATAATCGAACCGTCGTTGTTGGGTACGAGTCCTACATCCGACAGGGAAATTGCTTTTTCGATGGACGTAAGCGCTGTGCGGTCGAACGGTTGAATGTTGATCGTAGTCGCATCCGGCGTGCCGATATTGGCAAGGGATTTGATCGGAGTTGGGGAGCCGTAGTAGTCTACCATGACTCGATCGAGGAGAGAGGCGTTTGCCCGTCCCGTCCGAATAGTATTAAAAGACCGCTGAGTAGCCTCAACTGCCTTTTGCATATGATCTTCTGATTCAGCTAACTTCACAAAAACCTCCGACAAGAGTTCCAATAGATTCTCCCATTACAGCTCGGTAAATGTTGCCTGACACCGAGAGGTCAAATACCATAATAGGAATATTATTTTCTTTGCAAAGGGCGATCGCGGTACTGTCCATCACCCGCAAGTCTTGATTTAAGACGTGGGCATAGGTGAGGGTTTGATACCTGCGCGCGTTGGGGTTGACGTGGGGGTCAGAATCGTACACCCCATCTACCTTAGTAGCTTTAAAAATCACCTCTGCATCAATTTCAGCCGCCCGCAGTGCGGCTGTAGTATCAGTAGTAAAAAAAGGATTGCCAGAACCGGCACCAAAAATCACTACCCGTTTTTTTTCGAGGTGGCGAATTGCGCGCCGCCGGATGTAGGGTTCAGCTATTTCTTGCATGGCGATCGCCGATTGCACCCTGGTGGGCACTCCTGCTTGTTCCAGAGCATCCTGCAAAGTGATAGCATTCATCACCGTAGCAATCATACCCACATAATCCGCCGTTGCCCGATCCATGCCGGCCGAAGCAGCTTTCACCCCGCGAAAAATGTTGCCGCCGCCGACAACGATCGCAATTTGAATGCCTTGGGACACGACTTTGGCCACTTCCTGGGCGATCGACCCAACGACTACCGGATCGATCCCGTAGCCCAATCCACCCATCAGCGCTTCACCGCTGAGCTTCAGCAAAACCCGCTGATAAACCATCCCCATGCCGCCACTATTTTTTTACTCTGTTTGCCTCCACCATAAGATAGCAGTACGGGTGCATTTTGAACATCAATTGCCCAGAACAGTTATCCTGCTTGTGCTGGTTCCTGCAACAGAATTTGTTGGCTGCCGGCCGAACCGACTGCCAGGCCCGGCGCGGCAATGCAATTGATTGTTTCTGGGGCACGCGAGCCCCTAACAGACTCAATCCTTGGGTACGAAATCAAGAGCAGCAGAATTCATGCAGTAACGCTGACCGGTGGGCCTTGGGCCGTCATTGAATACGTGACCGAGATGAGCGTCGCAAACAGCGCACAGTACCTCCGTGCGGCGCATGAACAAGGCGTTGTCCGCCTCGCACTTGACATTTTCTTCTTTAATAGGAGCGAAGAAACTCGGCCAACCAGTGCCGGAATCGTATTTTGTGTCAGATTTAAATAGCTCCGTGCCGCAGCAAATACACTTATAAATTCCGGACTTTTTGTTATCGTGATACTCGCCCGTAAAAGCTCTTTCTGTTCCCTTTTTTCGGGTAACTTTGAACTGTTCCGGCGTTAGCTGCTTTTGCCACTCGGCGTCGGTTTTTTTAACTTTGTCAGTCATGGTTTAATGCTGTTACTTGTTGACTGTTAACTGTTGAGTGTATATTGCTCGTTAACGAGCGGCTTCCATTAATATTAACCTAATTGGCTCAAAATGAACATACCAGGGAAAAGGATTGTCCTTCATCGCCCTCCACTTTTCCTTGAAAACTTCGGCTTGCAAGTGATAATCTTGGGAATCGCGGGGAGGCGAGTGCAATTTGAGATATAGTGTCACCCGGTGCGGAGTTTCCACAATCGAAGCGATCCAACAAGCAAAAGTATTTTCGCGATCGCACCCGCTGACAAAAATCAGTTGATGAGCCCGAATTCCCACAAAAACTAAAGATTTGGGAAGCCGTTCGACTACAGTCAGATTGCAGCCCCAGCCGATCGCCTCCACGACAGTTTCCGCGATCGCTCCCGCTGGTGAGAAGTTCTTACAGCCCGTCAACTGGGCGACTGTGAAGTTGCGGGGGCGATCGAAAATATGCTCCTTAGTATCAAAGGCGATCGCCCTTCCCTGGGCCAAAACCAACAGATTTTTGCACACCCGGTAAACTTCCTCTAAATTGTGGCTGACAAACAAAGTAATTCCGCGATAATTAGCCAGAGTCTGCATTAACTCGCTCTCCAGTTGACTGCGCAAGTGCGTATCCAAAGCAGAAAACGGTTCGTCTAACAGCAGCAAATCGGGAGCAGGGGCGATCGCCCGAGCCATTGCCACCCGCTGCTGTTGGCCTCCTGAAAGTTCCTGCGGATAGCGGTTTTCCAGTCCCGACATTTGCACCGCAACTAGCTGTTCTCTGACTCGAAGTTTTTGCTCGCTTTCAGATAAATGCTGCAAGCCAAAAGCAATATTTTCAGCCACAGTCAAGTGAGGAAACAAAGCGTAATTTTGAAACAAAAAACCGATTTTGCGGTCTTTAGAAGGTACATTAATGCCCTGTGACGAGTCAAATAAAACCTTACCGTTGACTGCAATTTTACCGCTGGTTGGAGTTTCCAAACCAGCGATACAGCGCAGAGTCATGCTCTTACCGGAACCCGACGCGCCCAAAATTCCCAGCACTTCCTGGCCTGTCTCAAAGCCAACATCCAAAGCAAAGCCGGAAAGAGGTTTGAAAATGTTCAAAAAAAGCCCGCTTTCCGGTTGTTGTCTCAGTTCTTTTGCGGCAGGAAAAGATGCAGCTTTGGGAAGATTTGATGGCACTGTAAAACTCAAATTCGGCTGAGGCGAAGTTGTTTGTAAATTCCTCCAAAAATTAACAGCAGCGAGGGCGCCCAAAGAAAGACTGAGAATAATCAAAACCCAAATACCCGCTTGCTTCATATCCCCTGCTTCCACAGCAAAATAAATCGCCATCGGGATAGTCTGAGTTTGTCCGGGAATATTCCCCGCTAACATCAACGTCGCGCCAAATTCACCCAAAGCGCGGCAAAATGCGAGAATAGTTCCTGCTAAAATTCCAGGCCGGGCCAGCGGCAGCATAATCCGCCAAAACACTTGCCACTCAGATGCTCCCAAAGTTCTAGCAGCGTTGAGCAGATTCGCATCAATCTGCTCAAAAGCTCCCAAAGCAGTTTTGTACATCAGGGGAAACGAGACAACTGCGGCAGTAATAACGGCGGCTGGCAAAGTGAAAATTACAGCCAAGTCGAATTGTAGCAAAAATTGACCGATCGCCCCATTTCTGCCAAACAGCAGCAGCAGCAAAAATCCGACTACTGTCGGCGGCAAAACCAAGGGAGAAATGAAAATGCCTTCAATCAAGGCTTTAAATCTGATGCGAGTTGAAATCATCCACCGGGCGGCGGCTATGCCGAGAAAAAAGGTAAAGAAGGTGGCGATGGTTGAGGATTTCAGAGATATCCATAATGGAGATAGGTCAAATTCCATATTTTGGATTAAGTATAAGTAGTTTTAAATGGTTTGTGAATCAGATTTTTTTTTGACGAACCGCGAAGACGCGAAGGACACGAAGGAAGAGAAGAAAGTGAAGAATGGTTTCTGAATATTTAGAGTTTTTATGAGTAATTATCGAGCTGTACCAAACCCGTATTTCTGAAATACTATTTTAGCCCGATCGCCCGCCAAAAAGTCAACAAAGGTTTTAGCTGCAGCGGGATTGCGGCTGTTTCCGATAACTGCTAGGGGATAAACAATCGGCGAGTGCAAATTTTCGGCAGCCGTGACGCGCACAGTTACTTTGTCGGATGCTTTGGCGTCAGTCGCGTAGACTATACCGGCATCAACGTTACCGCTTTCAACAAATGTCAGCACTTGGCGGACGTTATTTCCTAACACTAATTTGGGCTGAAGTTGCGGCCACAATCCAAGTTTAGTTAGCATTTCCCGAGCGTATTGTCCCGCAGGTACGCTTTTCGGTTCGCCGATCGCAATTTTCTTGATTTTGGCATCTGTCAACTGTTTAAAATCGCTCAAAACTGCGCCGTTTTTAGGCGCAATCAAAACCAGGCGATTTGTCAGTAAATTGCGCCGCGTCTCGTTAAGCAGTAAATTAGCTTGCTGCAAAGCATCCATTTGTTTGCTAGCGGCGCTGAAAAATACATCTACCGGAGCTCCCTGCTGAATTTGCTGCGCTAGAGCACCGGAAGCACCAAAATTATAAGTAATATTAACATTGGGATTGCTCCTTTGATAAACAGTCTTAATTTCTGCTAAAGCTGGCGACAGACTGATAGCCGCAGATACCGTTAAAGACGTGCGCTGCTGCGCCGCGAATGGATGAAATAAGTTCCAACCAATCAGCATTCCCTGTGCGAAAACGGCTGCTGCAATCCAGTTAAAGATGCGTTTTCTTTCCACGGGTTATGTTTTAACTTTTCCTAGGGCGATGGAGAAATCTAGCTTACAGCACCGGCCGATAAATGGTGCGCCAGAACTAGACATTTCGTGGAAATTGAGAATGTAAAACCTGACGCACCCTACCATAATAAAGTAGGGTGCTCTACTCTACCGTTATTTTCGATACAAACCAACAATCTCACAACTGACGCACCTTTAAACTAATGACTGATGGCTATTCTCGCCACTTGATAGAACAGCCGATCGCCTCTGTACTCGAAGGCTCTACCGGTTCGTCATTCAGCAATTGACCGATCGCGCTTTGCAGATAAGACACCTGTACCGCCGTGCGATCGTCGGCGCTGTCGTCAATTAAACCTTTATAGCGCAATCTGCCGTCTCGGTCTAACAAAAAAACCTCCGGGGTTTTAGAAGCCCCAAAACTTTCGGCCACATCTTGAGCAACATCTCGTATGTACGGGAAGTTGAGTTGATTGTTGGCTGCAAAAATTTTCATGTTTTCAAAACTGTCGTCGGGATGCTGGTTTGCATCATTAGCATTAATCCCGATTAAAGTAACATTTCGATCTTGAAACTCTGCTTGCAGTTCTTTGAGGCGATCGAGATACAACTGCACGTAAGGACAATGATTGCACATAAATATCACTGCGATCGCCCGATATTTTTCCAAATATCGAGCTAAGTGGTGCACATCTGCGTCAACTCCCGGCAGTTCAAAATCGGGAGCGTAGCCGTTAATAGGAGTACCTGTTGTTTCGATTGGTAAACTCATGTTTTCAGGAGGTGAAGAGCAGTATTTGTCAGCATGAAATATCAAAGACGAGAGCGCGAATAAAATAGGCTGTTTTTGGGCTTTACTTTAATTCTAGCCTTGCCAACAGCCTGTGAGTGATTCGTACTTATACCAATTTAATGGGTCGTTGCACATATCTCGATCCCCCTCGCATCCCCCGAATCGTTGCGGGGACTTTGAGAAGAATCTTGTCCCCCCCTCCCACCAGGGGGGCTAGGGGGGATCGGATTCTACGGGGCTTCATAAAAAATTGGTATTAGCGATTTATGCTTCGTCTTGCTTTAGCCAACCTTTAGCCAGAGCTTGATATCCAATCATTTTGTATGTTAATTTGGCGGCGGTAAATTCGGAAACTACAGAGTCTACCAGAGGTGCTAATTCCATAATGTCACAGCCAATTACATCGTAGGACTCGAAGACGCGCCGCAAAAATCCGGTGAGGGAATACCAATTTAACCCGCCCGGTTCGGGTGTGCCAACCCCTGGTATTAAAGTCGGATCGATCCCGTCTAAGTCGATCGTCAAAAATACCCGCTTAGTTGTGATGCTGGCAATTGCCCGATCGGCCCAATCCGGTTGATTTGCTATTTCGCGGGCTCGAATCACGTTTAGCTGTTTGGCTTTAATCAAGTCTGCTTCTTCCTTGCAGATGGCGCGAATGCCGATTTGCAGTGTCGGCAAGCCCATATCTACAATACGCCGCATCACGCAGGCGTGGTTGTGGATCGAGCCTTCGTATTCGTGGCGCAAGTCGCCGTGGGCGTCGATTTGCACGACTGTGAAAGGTTCGTCTGGGTATGCTTGGCGATAACCTTCGACAACGCCGGCGGTGATGCTGTGTTCGCCTCCGAGGGAGATGACAAATTTATGTTCGGTAGTTAGCTGGTGGACTGCTGCTTGGGTGACTCGCAGCATTTCTAGGGATGAAACGGGTTGGCTGTTGCGGGTGTCGGCGATCGGCTCTTTTGTATAAATTCCGACATCGTAACAAACTTCGGAATCTAGTTCTTCGTCGTAGCACTCGAGTTGATGGGAAGCTTCTAGCAGTTTCGCCGGCCCGTTTTCGCATCCCCGGCGGTAAGTGGTGGTAGCCTCGTAGGGAATTGGCAAAATCACTACTTTAGCGGTGTCGTAGTCTGGTACAATTTCCGATCCGAGAAACGGTACGACTGAAGTTGGGGCGATCGTTGGCATAGGGGGAATTTCAATAAACCAAAAAAGTCAGCGCTTCTAATCGTGGCACAATATTGGCTCGTGCTGCAAAGTAGTCATTAGTCATTAGTCATTAGTCATTAGCGAGCGGTCATTAGTCAACAATGCCCCATGCCCTATGCCCTATGCCCCATGCCCCATGCCCAATCTAAAATCTAAAATCTAAAATCCCATGACATCTTCTACGTTAACTGCTGCCCGGCCTCAAACCTGGATGTGGAAAGGCTTTCCGATTTGCTACCAGGCTGCGGGAACGCAGGGGCCTGCGGTGGTGTTTGTCCACGGTTTCGGCGCGTCTTGGGGCCACTGGCGCAAGAATTTGCCGGCGCTGGCTGCTGATTGTCGCTGTTTTGCGATCGACCTGATCGGTTTTGGCGGTTCTGCTAAACCCGCGCCCAAGCTTGAGATTGACTATACTTTTGAAACTTGGGGAGAGTTAATTGCTGATTTTTGTCGGGAGGTTGCGGGCACGCCTGCTTTTTTGGTGGGAAATTCGATCGGCTGCGTAGCCATCATGCAAGCCGCTGTGGATTTTCCCGATATTGCTTCTGGCGTAATTTTACTCAATTGTTCCCTGCGCTTGCTGCACGATCGCAAACGTGCCGAAATGCCTTGGTATCGCAGTTTTGGAGCGCCAATAGCACAAAAAATTTTAAATGTCAAATGGATTAGTCAATTATTTTTCAAACAATTGGCGACGCCGAATACAGTCCGAAAAGTGCTTTTGCAAGCTTATCACCGTCCTGAAGCTGTTACCGACGAACTGGTTAATATGCTGCTGGAACCTGCAAAAGATAGCGGCGCAGTTGAGGTATTTGTAGCATTTATCAGCTATTCTCAAGGCCCTTTACCGGAGGATTTGCTGCCTCGTTTGAGCTGTCCGGCGTTGATGTTGTGGGGTACGGATGACCCTTGGGAACCGATCGCCCTTGGGCGAGAATTGGCCAATTTTCCGGCTGTGGAAAAGTTTATTCCTTTGGAGGGAGTCGGACATTGCCCGCAAGACGAAGCCCCGGAATTGGTCAATCCGATTTTACTCGATTGGATTAAAGGGCGATCCTCTCTCGAAAGGGCTGCGCTAACGGCCCAAAGCTGAAAATCTACCTGTTTAACCTTGGCAATTACCGCTGTTTGAGGCTAACGTTAAAGAAACTTTTGACGTTTGAGTTTTTAATTTAAAAACTCAAATTTCATGTTTTTTAACTGAGATGCAAACTCCACCATATATCCGTTAAATCCTTTTAAAAATCCGTTGCCGAACTTCCTTCTTCATGGACAACTTGAGCATCGACACTAAAACCCGCGCCGTCAAGCTGGGTTCAGAGTGCATAGACCTAAACAAAGAAGAATATATCGTGCTGCTGCTGTTGAGCAAGCACTACGGCAAATATGTCGAACCAGCAGCGATTTTTAATGTGCTGTACAAGCGCCCGCCCACAGGTGAGGAAAATAGAATCATAGTCGATCGCATTTTTGAACTCAAGAAAAAGTTAAAAGACAGCGGCGACACATCCATGCTAATTCATGCCGAACCAAACGGGAGCGGCAAATATGGAATTCTAGCAGTAGAAAGCCCGGTGGAAATCAACGGCGAGATTTTGCAGCCGCCGGCACAAACAGAACCAGAGAAACTTTTGAATAATCGCTATCGGGTTCTCGAAAAGCTGGGAGAAGGCGGTTTTGGCTTGACACTGCTCGCCGAAGACACGCAAATGCCTTCCCACAGATGCTGCGTCATCAAGCAACTCAAGCCGCACACAGATAATCCTCAGATTGACCAAAGCGTTCGAGAGCGTTTTTCTCAAGAAGCTGCTGTTTTGGAAAAGTTGGGCGAAGGACATTCTCAAATCCCCAAACTCTACGGTCACTTTGAGGAAAATGGTTTATTTTTCTTAGCCTTAGAATGGATAGACGGAGAAACGCTCAGCAACCGAGTAAAAGTTGCTGGCAAAATGAGCGAGGAACAAGTTAAGGAAATTCTCGCAAGTCTGCTGCCGGTTTTGGATTACATACACCAAAAACAGATTATTCACCGAGATATTAAACCGCAAAATATTCTTTTGCGCAAGTCGGACGACGAACCGGTGCTGATCGATTTTGGCGTAGTTAAGGAAACAATCAATCAAGCGGTAACTACTGGGGGAAATAATCTCACAATTTCAATTGGAACGCCGCAGTTTATGTCCCCGGAACAAGCCGCAGGCCGGCCCGAATATTCGAGCGATTTGTACAGTTTGGGATTGACAGCCATTTATTTGCTGACTGGAAAGTGGCCGCAGGAGTTGGAAACTGACCCCCAAACTAGGGAGATGCTTTGGCTGAATCACGCATCAAAGGTGAGTGTGAGATTTGCGGCGGTTTTGGATAAAGCGATTAGGTTTCATCCGCGAACTCGGTTCACTACTGCTAAGGAAATGCTAGCGGCTTTCGAGGAGCCGACAGCGGCTACTTTGTCAAGCAGTCACGAGCAGGCTAACTCTCCAAAATCCAGCCGAAAAAGCTGGATGGTTTATCTATTTTTGATATTTTTAATTGCTTTGGGGGGCGGTGCTTTTTTATTCAAAAATGAGTTGATAAATGTCCTCAAATATGCTGTACACTTGGCTGAAAAAAGCCTGAATCCTGGTGTTCCCAAAGTGCCAGAAATGCCAGCGGCATCGCCGGAAAATGCAGATGTCAGCAATTATATCAGTGCGGGCGATCGCATTTTGTTTGCTAGCACCGCAACTCCTGACAAGCAAGCAGGAGTTCGCGCCATAGCCGCCGGAGATTTTAAAACTGCTGCAAATAAACTAGAAGCTGCTCTCAAAGCCGATCGCGCTGACCCGGAAAGTTTGATTTATCTCAATAATGCCCGTCTCGGTACTGCGGAAGTTCTGAAAATTGCGGCGGTAGTTCCGATTGGAGACAATCCCAGCGCCGCAGCGGAAATATTGCGCGGGATAGCTCAAGCTCAAGATGAAGCAATTAAGGCGGGAGTGCCTTTAAAGGTGGTAATTGCTGATGACGGTAACGATGAAAATCGGGCGAAGGCAATTGCTCGAAGTCTGATCGAAGATATTAATATTTTAGCGGTTGTCGGTCACGGCAGCAGCAAAACTTCGATCGCCGTTGCTCCAATTTACACCGAAAGTCAAATGGCGGCGATCGCGCCGACAAGCACGAGCATCGAACTAGCAGCGGTTCCCAGGCGCGCCGACGGCGCGAACTATTTTTTTCGGACGATACCGAGCGACCAATTTACAGGTACGGCTTTAGCTCGCTATATGTTAAATAGCCTGAAAAAAAACACGGCTGCGGTTTTTTATAATTCCAAAAGTTCTTACAGCAAGTCGCTGCAAACAGCTTTTTCTACTACTTTGATTTTGGAAGGCGGTCAAGTTGTCAAACAAGTAGATTTGTCCCAGTCTGACGCCACAGCACAACTGGCTGGAATTGCAGCAGATGTACTTGTATTGTTGCCGGATTCAGACACGGTGAATTCGGCTCTAGAAATTGCCAAACTAAATCAAAATAGGATGCAAATAATTGGAGGCGATGCTCTCTACAATACGGATTTATTAAAACAGGATGGAGCGAGTTTGAATGGTACAATAATTTCTGTACCTTGGCATTTTGCGGATAGTAAAAATCAAAACTTTGCTTTATTAGCTAGAGATTTGTGGGGAATTGATGTTAATTGGCGATCGGCGATGAGTTACGATGCGGTGCAGGTTTTGCGGCTGGGAAGGTCGATCGGCAAAATTGCTCCGAATAGCGGTATAGGTGGGCGAGTTATGTTGGCGAAGACTTTGGCCGATCCTGATTTTAAGGTTAGCGGGGCGACTGGGGAAGTTAAGTTTTTACCCAGCGGCGATCGTAACAGCAATGTAGTTCTGTTGCAAGTTGTACCGGACACTGAATCGGGTACGGGTTACGATTTTATGCCAGTCGATCGATTTTAGATTGGAAATTTTAGATTGCTTCTGCCGCCTGCTTTCGCAATGAGTTTGGGGATTCCCCGCCCAATTTCTTGAGAGTCAAGCATTTCTCATTTTTATTTACAAAACAGCTACTGAAGCTGTTTAATACTTAGTTAAATATACAAAATTTAAAAATGCAATGATTGAGCGCCACAATGTCAACATCCTCGGTAATGGCGATCGCACCCTGATTTTTGCCCACGGTTTTGGTTCCGATCAAACTGCTTGGCGGCATCAGGTAGCAGCCTTGGCACCCAAATACCGGATCGTACTTTTTGACCACGTTGGGGCCGGAAAATCGGATTTGGCAGCCTACAGCCCGCAGCGCTACAGCAGCCTCTACGCCTATGCGGAGGATTTACTCGAACTGTGCGGCGAGTTAAAATTGACACAGTGCATTTTAATCGGTCACTCGGTTGGTGGTATGATTGGCTTGCTAGCAGCTATTTTACAGCCGCAGCTATTTCGCAAACTCGTATTTGTTGGTGCATCTCCACGTTATTTAAATGACACGGGCTACGTAGGTGGTTTCGAGCTGTGCGATCTCGAAAAGTTGTACGCCACCATGTCGTCTAACTATTACGCCTGGGCTAGCGGCTTTGCAAACTTAATGATGGACAACCCAGAAAAGCCGGAGTTGGCGAATGAGTTTGCCACCAGTCTCAGGGCGATCCGCCCGGATATCGCCCAAGCAGTGGCTAAAGTAATTTTCCAGTCAGATCACCGAGCTGAATTGGCCAAGCTGACTGTACCGACGCTGATATTGCAGACAAGGGACGACAAAGCTGTACCGCTAGAGGTGGGGAGATATATGGCTCAAAAAATACGCCGCAGTCAATCGATCGAAATACAAGGGCGGGGTCATTTGCCTCACATGAGCGCGCCGTTAGAGGTGACGCGGGCGATCGAATCTTATCTCTGTTGATAAAAATTCATCAAAAACGCAGGCTCAAACCTAAAAAATGGACGTATCGAAACAGTGCTGGGACGCTTTTCATAAAAATCATAAATTCAGTTTAAAACAATTAAAAAACAGGGAATTTTTAACTTTTTTATCTTTGCTGCTGCGACATCCCGACAGTTTGCCGACATACAGGTGGCCTTTGGTATTGCTGTCTGCAGCGGCGATCGCGAGCGACATTTTGCAGCAAAGAACATTAACTTGTTCGATCGGCGAAATCACCGTATTTCTACCGATCGTGCTGTTACCAGTATCTCGGGTATCCGCAGGAATACTCGCAATCGGAGCCGTTACAGCATCAGTGTTTCCCGCAGCCCTTGACTTGCTGCTGAATTCGCCGGTAACTCTCGGCTTTGCTGCTTTGTGCGGCGTTTTGGCGCGGAGGTTTTTGCGGAGGCTGGAGTGGGGAATCGCTTCGCAGAAGGTACTGGCTGCCTTGACTCGCACCAGCGATACAGAAAGCCCTGACACAGTGATTGCTAAATGTTTGAGAATGCTGCGAGAATATGGGGTTGCAGATGCAGCGATCGCCCTGCGCCAATTAGATGCGGTGACTGCCGAGGCGATCGCCTGTTTCCCGCCAACTGCTTTGCCGAGCCGATTCACCGCTGCGAAAATCTTTGCTGAGGCTGTAGAAAAGAACCGCTGCCTCTACTATTTAGATTACCGGGCGACTCCCGGCGCTAACCAGATATTGGTGGGGACAGGAGCAAAGTCCGTCGCGGTGCTGCCGCTGTCTGCGCCCCCCGGAGACGAGGTAGCTCGGGGGCCGAAAGTAGGGGCGATCGTCCTCGTCTGGCACCGCCGCCACCGCGTGTCCGATAATTTTCAAAACTTCACCGACTCAGTGCTGGGAGGTTTGAGCGCCGCACTCAGGTTTCAGTACGCCAATTTTCGCCTCGAAAAGCTGCAAACCCGCTACACGGCTATTTTGCAGACGATACCGCAGGGAGTGGTATTTGTGGACGAGAGCGGCGAACAAGGTTGGGTAAATCGTGTTGGCGCTCAGCATCTCGGTTTGGAGGGCGGCCCTCAAGAGGCATTGGCGATCGCCCAAGCAATGGCAATGCTGCGAGATACCGCTGTCAACCAACAAGAAATTGGCTTCGCAGCCAGACAATTTTTCAGCAAACCCGATGTCGAGATTCACGACTGGCAGTGGATGTTTTCAACACCCTCGCCCAAAGTTTTGAGTTTGTCGAGCACTCCCACGCGCGTGCGGGACGTGCCCGGCCGCCTTTGGCTGCTGAACGACATTACCGAGCAGTATTTCAGCGGTTTAGCGCTAAAAGAGCGCACCGAACAACTGGAACTTGCTAACAAAGCTCTGCAACTAACTCAGTTTTCGGTAGACAAAGCCGACGAAGCTATTTTTTGGATTGGGAAAGACAGCCAAATACTTTACGTCAACGAAGCCGCCTGCTTTCGCCTCGGCTATTCCCGCAGCGAGTTGCTGTCAATGACTCTCAGCCAAATCGATCCCAGCATTACAGCCGAAATTTGGCCGCTGCACTGGCAAACCCTCAAGCAATGCGGCTCTCTTACCGTCGAATCTGCGCTTCATACCAAGCACGGTAAAGTTTTTCCAGTTGAAACAAAAATCGATCATTTGGAATTCGACGGTAGCGAGTACCACTGCGCTTTTATCAGGGACATCACCGAGCGCAAGCAAGCAGAGGCGGCGATCCGGGCAGAACAGGAAAAGTCCGATCGCCTGCTGCTGAATATCTTGCCGCAGTCGATCGCCAAACGTTTGAAACAACAGGAAAAAAACATTGCTGAAGGATTTGCCGACGTGACAATTTTGTTTGCAGACATCGTTGGGTTTACCAAGCTTTCGAGCCAAATCCCTCCCAAAGAATTGGTGTATTTGCTGAATGAAATTTTCAGCGAATTCGACCGCCTGACCGATCGCCGCGGTTTGGAGAAAATCAAGACGATTGGCGACGGTTATATGGTAGCCAGCGGCATTCCTGTGGCGGGAAGCGGTTCGCCGGAGGCTGTAGCAGAATTGGCCTTAGAAATGCAATCGGCGATCGGTTTATTTAACCTAGCCCGCGGTCACTCCCTAAGCATTCGCATCGGCATCAATACTGGGGCAGTAGTAGCGGGTGTAATTGGCACGAAAAAGTTCATTTACGATTTGTGGGGCGACGCGGTAAACACGGCCGCGCGGATGGAATCTCACGGCCTGCCCGGCTGCATTCAGGTTACGGCCGCAACTCGCGATCGGCTGTGCTATAAATATGTTTTTGAAGATCGGGGATTAATTTCAGTAAAAGGCAAGGGAGAAATGAGGACTTATCTGCTGACCAAACCCGGTAAGACTTTGACTTATAATTGAGAATTTTTAGGAGTTGAAATGGGAGGGATATTGCCGCGCTCTCGCCACAGCAACAGCGGAATGCTCAAAGATTCCAAAAATCATTACAACTCCAGTCAGAATCCAAACTAGCAGGCGACTGGGGCGATAATCTCCTCGCTCTATTTGCCAGAAAACTTGATTGTAACGCCATGCTGCTAAGGCAATGACCGCAATCCCAAAAACAACCAGACTTAGCCCTAAATTTTCTGAGTTGAAGAAGGGAGGGGAGGAAACTTCTTGCTGAGTCACTGTAGCTTGAAATTGACGGAGAAATAAACTGAATCGAGCGATCGCAAACCCCAAACCAATTAAAGCGAGTGAGGTTCGCAACCATGCCAAAAACGTGCGTTCATTTGCCTGGTGTTCCCGCTGTCGGTCTATTTTAGAGCTTTTATTCATCAACCCTACCTCGATCAAATATCTCAAGCATTCCCAACCTGGTTGATGATTGCTTCTGCGATCGATTGCGGAGGGGAGGAGCTGCGTGGCGATCGCGAGTCACGATCGCCCAAAAAGATAGTATCAGTAAATCGACCAAAAAGCGATCGCCCCATCTCGAATAATCTCATGTCCGGGCGATCGAACTTACAGCGTATTCCATATTTGTGAAGTGTAGGGACACTCCAAAAGCCGTGTCCCTAGCCGCACTAATTGTAGGGACACTCCAAAAGCCGTGTCCTCCGTTTATATATGACGGATTTGATATAATTCCTGTAGGAGTTCCCCTCACCAATAATAATTGCCTAAAACTGACAATCTCATCAACCCGCCCGGCCGGTTTTTATAATCAATTAACCGAACTCGAACTAACCTAAAAAGAGGACACAGCACTGCTGTGTCCCTACAAATACCGAATTTTAAAGCCTGTTTAAAAAGACTTAAAATCCCCAATTAACCGAACTCGAACTAACCCAAAAAAAGGACACAGCAGTGCTGTGCCCCTACAAATACCGAATTTTAAAGCCTGTTTAAAAAGACTTAAAATCCCCGCCAGACTGAGTTTGTTTGCTCAACCAATCCTGACCCAATCTGATTGTCACATCCGACTGCAAAGAACCGGTACTCTCAACCAGGACTTCCCCAAAACCCAAAGACTGGCGAATCGCTTGAGCACCTTTAATATCGCCCTGTTGAGCTACTAGAGTAGTTACCTCCAGCGGTTCGGGCCAAGCTTTATAAACCTGAACATTTCGATAGCCGGCCCGAGTTAAAGTCCTGACAAAACCTTCAACAGCCGATCGATCTCCGGTACTGTCTTGAACGGCCACCTTCAGAAAAGTCGCATCAGCATTCTCAATTTGCCAAGTATTTTGACCGAAGTCAAAATGTTCTGCCACCATAGTTTCGATGCCGCTTTGATCTGGCAACCAGTAGCTGGCCTTGTAATCTTTGGTATCGCTGAACCTGCCGGGAACCATCAACATCTGCACGCTGGCGCGATCGGTTTGAGTAGCGAAACCAGCCAAAGCCACTAATTCTTCTATACTCAAATTCGTATCGAGGTGAGACTGAATCACCGACAAAATCTTCGGCAATCGAGAAAGCAAACCGATATTAACTTCCTGTTCCACAAAAGCCCGCATCAACGTTTGCTGGCGCTGAACCCGCCCGATATCGCCCAAATCGTCGTGCCTGTAAAGCAAATAATGCACGATTTGTTCGCCGTTGAGCTTCTGCTTGCCAGCCTTTAAATCTATATATAAATGCTGGCTTTGATCTGTATACTTCATGTCTTTAGGGACATTGATCGTAATGCCGCCCAGGGCATCTACCAAGCTTTTGATGCCTTGAATATTGACTGTGACATAGCGGTCAATTCCCACGCCGCCCAACAGTCCGCTGACTGACTTGGCGGATGAAGCCGGGCCGCCGTAGTAATTAGCTTCGTTGATTTTAACCTCGCCTCTGCCTTCGACATAAGTGCGGGTATCTCGCGGAATAGAAAGTACGCTTAACTTTTTATTTTGAGGGTCGAACCTAACCAGCAGCATGGTATCGGTTAACCCCTTAAAGGAGTTTTCCCAAACCTCATATCCGAGATTTTTGTTGGCACTTCCTTCGATGTCAGAAGTTAGAACCTTCATTCCTAAAATTAAGATATTCACTGGGCGGGTGAGTTCCGGCATTTTCATGTTGAGTTTTGCCATGTCGCCTTGAGAAAATACGGCCGCTTCTTCAGGACTCAACTTTTGTTGCTGAAGCGGGGTTGTGGAAAGGGAGACGGCTAGCAGCGCTCCGGCTGTCGCTGAGAGCATGGCGACTCCAGCCAAACCAAAACCAAAACCCAGCCAACGGCCTCGGTGGGGCTGATGCGATTTTTTGGTTGAAGGTTGAGCTGTTGATTGTTTGATAGGGTCTTGATTAGGAGTTTTTTGAGCTGGCACTGGCTTCCTCACACACAACAAAAATAAAAAAAGATAATGGCAATATGTAGTATCAAGCTAAAGATGCACTCAATCAATACGATAGGGACTTTAAAGAACCCTAAATTATGATAAATGTTTGCCCACAACTTGCTCGGCTACGCGGCTAATTCCGGGCAACCATAGCGGTTGACGCTTCCAGAGGCGTACCATCAGTCCGATCGCCACGATGAAATAGCTGGTTGTCAGCAGGCTACTCATTAATAACATGGTAAGTGTCGGAGATTCCGCAGAAATCGCTCCCGCTTCTAAAAGAATATGTCCTAAGAGCCAACTAAAAGCAAGGGCAATTGCCAAGCGGCTGACGGCTTTGCGTTCGGGGCTGCCTTGGCGGCGGTAAAGATTCCACAGGGCGGGGAAAAAGCCGATGACTGGGATCATTAATACAAACAGACTTGCACGATCGAGGTCAGGATTTGCTAGGGGATCTGTATTTTTCATAATTAATCGCTCAAAACTTAAAATTCCCATAAACAGGCTGGTGAAAGCAGAAAAATTGTCTGTTACCGGCCAAATTGTCGGGCGCGGTAGAGTCAACCGGGGCTGGTGAAAGCAGAAAAATTGCCTGTTGCCGGCAAAATTTGCGATCGCGGTAGAGCCCTAGAAACTGATTGTTCGCAACTTTGCTCTGGGGACGATCGCCGTATTTTGATAGACTGGATACAGCACAGGAGACAGGAGAACCGACGAAAGCCATGACCCAATCCCAAAAACCGATTGTTATTGCTCCATCCATATTATCAGCCGATTTTAGCCGTCTCGGAGAGGAGATTCGGGCTGTCGATCGAGCTGGGGCTGACTGGATTCACGTAGATGTGATGGACGGTCGCTTTGTTCCTAATATTACGATCGGGCCGCTGATTGTGGAAGCAATTCGTCCTGTTACTACCAAGATAATCGATGTCCACTTGATGATTGTGGAGCCGGAGAAGTACGTCGAAGATTTTGCTAAGGCTGGTGCTGACATTATTTCGGTTCACGCCGAGCACAATGCTTCGCCTCACTTGCACCGCACTCTCGGCCAAATTCGGGAATTGGGCAAGCAGGCTGGCGTGGTTCTGAATCCTTCGACGCCTTTGGAGTTGATTGAGTACGTGCTGGAACTTTGCGATTTGGTGCTGATTATGAGCGTCAATCCGGGCTTTGGCGGTCAAAGTTTTATCCCGGCTGTTTTACCGAAAATTCGCGCGCTGCGCAAAATGTGCGACGACAAGGGTCTCGATCCTTGGATCGAGGTGGATGGCGGTTTGAAGGGGAACAATACTTGGCAGGTGCTGGAAGCGGGCGCAAATGCGATCGTCGCCGGTTCTGCCGTGTTTAAGGCGAATGATTACGCAGGCGCGATCGAGGGTATCCGCCGCAGCAAGCGCCCGACTCCAGAGTTGGCTGCGGTTTAACTCGCATCTCCTACCATTCTCCAACTGCCCCTTCGGACCTGTTGGCAAAGAGTAAAGTGGATTGTGGGGCTGGCAAGAAAGCCCGCCCGCAAACAGCAAAAAAAGCCTGCCGCGTCCCTACCCATTAATAATTGTAGGGACGCGGCTTTTCGAGTGTCCCGGGTATCATTCCGATGCCAGCGGAAACGATATAATTTCAAACTATTTGGAAACTGTCGCGAGAATTTTTTCCATTTCCGCAAGCTCGATCGCCCCGGAGAAAGTTTGGCCGTTCATAATAAAGAACGGAGTGCCTTCGATGCCCAGTTGTTGAGCCAGTTGCACGTCTTTCTGAATGGCGGCTTCGGCGGCGGGGCTATTGCGATCGGCATTGAATTTATCTAATTTTAGATTCAGCTTTTGGGCGATCGATCCGTAAAGTGGCTCGCCTAACTGTTTTTGCCCTTCAAACAAAGCGCTGTAATACTCCCAGAACTTGCCCTGCTGCTGGGCCGCCCAAGCTGCTTTAGCTGCTGGCATGGCTTGAGGGTGAATTGAAGTCAAGGGAAAATGCTTGTAAGCTAAAGTAACTTTGTCCTGGTTTTTTGCCATAAACTGCTTGACAGTTTCGTGAGCGCGGGCGCAAAACGGACATTGAAAGTCAGAAAATTCTAAAAGTACAATCTGCTGCGAAGCGGAACCCGTGGTGGGAGAATCCCCGATCGAAGATTTGGGATTAGTTTTCATGGACTGCAAAAATGACTGCTGTGCCGCTTTGAGAGACTGCTGCTGCTCTTGCTGGAAGGCTTGTACAGAATCTAAAATTGCTTTCGGGTTTTCGCGGATAATCTGCAAAACTTGCTCTTTTAACTTGGGATCGACAGGATTGCCACCGGCTGACTGGGCGGGGGAACAACCGATAAATACGAGGCAACCAGCCAGGAGTGCAGCCAAGCAGAATGCTTGCTGGCTGCGGATTCTTCGCCAAATAGTGGATATGTTCATCTTTTTCGATCCTTCACGGCAACACTTAATCCTACATTTAATTTTGCAGAGTGTCAGGTGTGCTGCTGTTGATTGCTGTGCAGCTATTTTTAGCTCTGAGCAACAATTAGCAATCTCAATGCCGGTGGCATCGGCATTAATATGACCCGAAATCAGGAAGCGGCAGTGCCGTTTCCCTACTGCGATTCATTGCAGGGAAA
>JAUBOG010000478.1:0-5114 GCA_036700105.1 Microcoleus occultus BM001215583 | reverse complement strand
ACTACCGAAATGCTTCGCCCCTACGAATATATTTGCAAAAATGAGATGCACCCGTCAGAAACCGGGTTTTTTGCGAAAATATTTCGTTCCAGCCAGCAGAGTCTGTAAAAACCCGGTTTCTAGGAGTCGAAGCGCGTAAATCCTGTTAACATAAAATTAGAGCAATGTGCGATCGCCCGCAGCGCATTTCAGGGACACAGCCTACCGATTCTAGATTCGAGCGTTACTTCCACGGAAAAACAGGAAAGCCTAAATGATCCCAATTAGTCTCGACTTAGTTATCAGCCTCCTGACAGCCATTCCCTTCGGCACCCTACAAGACAAGCTTCAGCGCAGCGAAACAGTCATCAAATTATTAAAAAAATTTAACCTCGACCCCGACGCTCCGCCCGCAGATTTTAGCGGAGTTTACGTTTATACTTTAGTCGAGTACGGCGCTGGCAAACCCAAACAGATTTTAGAACTGTTTCGCCAAAAAGAGATTGAATCAGCATTTCGCAAAGCCTTCGAGTCCGATAGCCCAGCCATTTTAATTCAAGCAGGCGATGAGTTTCTCAGCGAGTCTGCTTTGGGCCGGGAACTCCGAGATTTAGGGATTGACCCCAGACGGGAATTCATGGCATTTGCGGCTGTGTTTATGGAAGTAGCAAAGCGGACGCGCACCCTGGGCGACGTGATGGTGGGAAATTCGATCGCCTCTTTGCAAAAACGCCTATCTATGGTAATGGATCGCATCGATCGCCTGCCAACTCTCGAAGGAATTCGCACCGAGTTTGCGCGGTTGGAAGCCGAAGATGTTCCCGCACTTCCGGCAGCAGCATCAACTAATATTCAAAACTCTCAACTCTTTGTTTTATCACAACAAGTGCGCGGTTGGTTTGAAACATTAAGTTATCAGTTTGAAACCTATCAAATCTCGGAAAATAATTATTTTGAATTGATTATCAATGTTCCCGTCAGACGCAAAAAGTACGATCGCATTTTAGTGCGCGGAATTGCCGGAGAAGCCGGACTCAGAGACATCTCAGCCTTGCGCGAATCGGTAGAAAGACAGCGCACCGATGAAGGCTGGTTAATCACCGCCCGCCGCATCAGCCGCGCCGCGCGGGATGAAGTAGATAAACCAGAAAATCACGATCTAGCTTGCTATACTTTCGATGAATTGCTCGACCAAGATGCCGATTTTACCGCTTATCTGGATTGGCTGGAAACTGAAATTACCAGCCGAAAAATTGATACCAAATATGTGCCGCTAGCCTGTACGAAAGACGAAATCGATCCAGATACTCACCGCAAAATAGGGGTGAGTCATTATGGCGATCGAGATGGCTGGATCGAAGGTTATATTGACCTGTGGTTGGATGACCCAGTAAAAGAACATATTTCAGTTTTAGGAGAATTTGGAACCGGGAAAACTTGGTTTGCGATGCACTATGCTTGGCTGGCGCTACAACGCTACAAAGAAGCTCAAAAGCGCGGCTTGGAACGTCCGCGTTTGCCGTTAGTAATTCCGCTGCGAGATTATGCTAAAGCAGTTAGCGTCGAGTCGCTATTTTCCGAGTTCTTCTTTCGGAAGCACGAGATACCTTTGGCGGGTTATTCGGCTTTTGAACAGCTAAATCGCATGGGTAAGTTTCTGTTGATTTTCGATGGTTTTGATGAAATGGCCGCTAAGTGCGATCGGCAAGAAACCATCAACAACTTCTGGGAACTAGCAAAAGCCGTAGTTCCCGGCGCAAAAGTCATCCTGACTTGCCGCACCGAACACTTTCCTGAAGGCAAGGAAGGACGGGCATTGTTCAATGCAGAACTGCAAGCATCAACAACTATTTTAACAGGCGAAATTCCCCAATTTGAAGTATTAGAATTAGAGAAATTTAACGACGAGCAAATTCGGCAAGCGCTGTCAGTTCAAACCGAAGCTGCTACTGTCGAGAAAGTGATGGGAAACACGCATTTATTAGATTTAGCGCGTCGCCCGGTGATGACCGAGTTAATTTTGGAAGCATTGCCCGATATTGAAGCTGGAAAACCAGTCGATATGTCGCGGATTTATCTGTATGCGGTGCGGCGGAAGATAGAGAGAGATATCAAAGCTGAACGCACTTTTACTTCTGTAGCAGATAAGCTTTACTTTTTGTGCGAATTGTCGTGGGAAATGCTGTCTACAAACCAAATGAGTCTGAATTATCGCGGTTTTCCCGATCGCATTCGAGC
The DNA here is from genome assembly GCA_036700105.1 of Microcoleus occultus BM001215583. Taxonomy (GTDB): domain Bacteria; phylum Cyanobacteriota; class Cyanobacteriia; order Cyanobacteriales; family Microcoleaceae; genus Microcoleus. The sequence goes on along the minus strand of JAUBOG010000478.1, from coordinate 2,897 downwards.
TCTGTTTGGTTCCATCGTCCAAGAGGAAAAAGACTTAGACCACTGGCATTACGACATGATGGGTCAAACCATGCTGATCCGCAATGCCGATGGCGATTATACTCCGGCGCACCGTTCGTTATTAGAGTTTTTTGTCGCTTATAAATTTGCAGCGGAATTGGGAGTATTGGCGGCAGATTTTACCGAATTAGTTGCGCCCGAACAATCTTGTTTAGATCCTAATGCAGCGCCTCAAGAATACACTTGGTCTAATTATTGTCGGCTGCAAGCCCAGAAGAGAAATAAAGGTGAACTTATCGCAGCGTTAAAGGGATTTACTGCTGAAGATTTAGGGCAACTCCGTCAGAGTTTCGGACACGCGCCGCTGACAAAAGCAGTGATGGATTTGTTGTTACCAATGGTAGGGGCTGTACACTCGTGCCGGCCCTGCCTCGATGTAGGGGCAGCTACGGAGGAATTATTGGAAATTCTGGAAGCAACGCGGGGTAAAACTGAAAGTGAGGTGGGTTATGTGGGAGGAAATGCGGCGACGCTGTTGGTGAAAATCGATCGCACTGCGTTAGAAGGAAAAGACTTTTCTCGTGCCGTTGTTTTAGGTGCTGATTTTACACATTCTAGTCTACGCTGCGTCAATTTTGCTGAAGCGAATTTAGCTAATTCTACTTTTACTAAAATCTTCGGCGGTGTTCGGTCAGTAATATTTAGTCCAGATGGCCAACTGTTAGCTACAGGTGATACTGGTGGCATGGTTCGCTTGTGGGAAGCTAGCAGTTGCAGAGAAATATTGACCTGTAAAGGACATACCAACGTAGTGGAGTCCGTCGCCTTCAGTCCTGACGGTAAGATCCTTGCTAGCGGGAGTTATGACAAAACAATTAAGTTATGGGATGTCAAGACTGGTGAATGTTTAAAAGTTTTTGAGGGACATACTGAATCAGTAATGTCAGTTACCTTCAATAGTTCTGGAAATATACTCGCCAGTGGGAGTTTCGATTGCACGATAAGGTTATGGGATATTCACACGGGTGAATGCTGCAAAATTTTGCAAGACCATACTAAAGTTGTACTTTCAGTCGCTTTCCATCCTGCTGGTGAGATGTTGGCCAGTGGAAGTGGCGACACAACAGTGAGGCTGTGGAATGTCGGTACTGGTGAATGCCTGCAAATTTTGCACGATCATACTAAAGTTGTATTTTCAGTTGCTTTCAATTCTGCTGGTGAAATACTTGCTAGTGGCAGCGCCGACAAAACAGTGAAGCTGTGGAATATCGGTAGCGGTGAATGTCTCAAAACTTTGGAAGGACATGGCGATCAAATACGGTCGATCGCCTTTAGTCCTTCGGGCGAAATACTTGCAAGTGGCAGTCACGATCGCACAACGAAGCTGTGGGATATCAACAGCGGTGAATGCTTGAATACTTTGCAAGAACATAACGATCGAGTAGGGTCAGTCGCCTTCAGTCCAAACGGTGAAATAATTGTTAGCGGTAGTTACGATAAAACGCTGAGGCTGTGGGATATCAACAGCGGTGAATGCTTGAATACGCTGCAAGGGCATAGCAATCAAGTAAGATCGATCGCCTTCAGTCCAAACGGTGAAATGTTTGCCAGCGGCGATGACGAAAAAACCGTCAAGCTGTGGGATGTCAGCAGCGGTAAGTGCCTCCAAATCTTGCACGGGCATCTCGATCGGGTAAACTTAGTTGCCTTCAATCCTTCGGGTCAAATACTTGCCAGCGCTAGTTATGACGGAACACTGAAACTGTGGGATATTCGCAGTGGTGAATGCCTTCATACTTTGCCAGAATTTGGCAATGAAACACGATCGATCGCCTTCAGTCCAAATGGTGAAATACTTGCCAGCGCAGGTTATGACCAAACGGTGAGGTTGTGGGATATCAACAACGGTGAATGCCTCAAAACGTTGCAGGGGAATAACAATTCTGTAAACTCGGCTGCTTTCAGTCCTTTGGGCGAGATATTTGCCAGTGCAGGTTTTGACGGAACGGTGAGGTTGTGGGATATCCATACTGGTGAATGCCTCCAAATCTTGCAGGGGCATACGGGTTGGGCGCGCACGATCGCCTTTAGCCAGAACGGTGAAATACTTGCCAGTGGAAGTGTCGATCGAACAATAAGACTGTGGGATGTCCGCAGCGGTGAATGCCTCAAAATCTTGCAGGGGCATACTGATTGGATACGTTCAGTTGCCTTTAGTTATTCTGGTGAAATTGTTGCTAGTGCAAGTGTAGATGGAACGGTAAGATTATGGGATATCCGTACAGGTGAATGTCTCAAAATTTTGCAAGGTCATACCAGTAGAATTAACTCTATTGCCTTCAATTCAGATGATAACATTCTTGGTACTTGCAGTCGAAATGGCACAATTAGACTTTGGGATGTTGAGACAGGTGAGTGCCTCAAAATACTGAAAAGTGACCGACCTTATGAAAACCTGAATATTGCAGGAGTTACGGGTTTAACGGAAGTTGAAAAATGCACGCTCAAAGCTTTAGGGGCTGTGGAAAATTAATCATCGCCAAGGAGAAACTATGCAGTCAGCAATCCGGATTACCACGAAAGTTCTTGCAGGAAATAAACTGGAAATTCAAGTGCCACCTGGTTTTGTGGGTGAAGAGGTTGAAGTGTTTCTGATTATACCAGAACATCTCTCGATCGCCAAAGAAAATGCTTGGAAAACTTTTTTTGATAGTTTAAATATGTTCTCCGAGGACTTTATGCTAGTCAGGAATCAGTTGTCTGTGGAGACGAGAGACGGTTTAGAATGAAATTTTTGCTAGATTAGGACTTATATCAATTCCGGTTACACCAGAATGATATAGAGGAGACGGCAGTGCCGTGTCCCTACCCAAAATAATATTGTAGGGACACGGCAC
>JAUBOG010000477.1:0-5118 GCA_036700105.1 Microcoleus occultus BM001215583 | reverse complement strand
CCCGCGAGTTCGGGGGGACTCGCGGGGGGTGAATTTGACTTTTGCAAGAACTCTAATGACTTCAAATCTACATTCAAGCAAACAGCAAGTTTTCTGCTAAAGTTTTAGGTGCTGGCAGAGATTTACCATCTGCCTGATATTCTTCAACTAAAAGCTCTAATACCTCTACTGCATTCTGCAAAGCTGCTTCGTAGGTATCTCCGTGAGTGTGAAACTGCTGAGATGGAAAATCAGGTAAGTGAACTAGGTAGCAGTTATCTTCATCCGACCATTGAATAACAATTATATAAGGTAATTTCATGATTCAGATTCCTCTTCTTCAATTGCTTTCAATATTCCAATTTTTCGATTAACTTCTCTCTCTAAATACAGTTTCGCATCATCGCCATCATTTCCAGCAATGGTAATTGGTTCATTTGGTAGTAAAGGATGAACCCATCTTGTATGACTGCCTTTTGCCGAACGATAAGTAAACCCAGCTTTTAGCAACAGGCTTTTGAGTTCTCTAATCTTTTTGGGCATAAGCAGACATTAAAAATGTGGCAAGGTGACGGACACACTTTCATCATATCCCAGAAAGTTTCGTGAAGCGAAGCTATCCCGTAGGGAATCGACCTTTCCAAAAAAAACGCACAAAACAATGCACCCACTCCTCAAAGAAGTGGGTGCTTGTAAAACGACAAACTGGATTTTGAGCAAACTCAAAACTCTATTAATAAGCGTCTTGCAGTTCGTAGAAATCAGGGGAAATGTAATCTTTCCGCAGCGGCCAGCCTACCCAATCTTCGTTCATCAAAATCCGTTTCAGATTCGGATGTCCTTCGTAGACGATGCCGTACATATCGTAGGATTCCCGTTCTTGGAAGTCGGCTGCTTTCCAAATCCAGTAGACTGATGGCACTCTCGGATCGTCGCGGGGAATGAATACTTTGACGCGAACTTCTTCGGGGTGCGAAGCGTTATCTGTCAGCTTGGCCAAGTGGTAGACGCTGACTAAATCTTCTCCAGGGCCTTGGTCGTAGGCGCACTGGCACTGCATATAATTGAACCCGTAGGCATACAGTGCTGTTGACATGGGAATTAAAAAGTCGCGATCGACCTTTAATATCTCCACACCCAAATTATCGGCCGCTAAAGCTTCGTGTTCAAAGCCATTCTGAGTCAACCACTGAGAAACCTTCCCAGCTTCAACAATTGAGGTTTCTGTCTCAGCCACGTTGTACCTCCTGTTTTTGTGCAGTCAGCAAAGCTGGCGGTACTGGCATTCCCATCGCTTCCGTCAATTCCTTCGGCGGCGCCATCCGGCCGGGAATTGACAAATATTTGCCGTCCAAAATGTCGTCTACTACTTTCATTTTGTGGGGTCTGGTGTAGTAGCGGTGCGTTGGTAGCAAGTTGGCGCGTTCTTGCATCGAATCGTTGGCGATTTTTTTCCGCAGTTTGATAATTGCATCAATAATCGCTTCTGGACGCGGGGGACAGCCGGGGATGTACACGTCTACGGGAATCAGTTTGTCAACGCCTCTGACTGCTGTGGGAGAGTCTACGCTGAACATTCCGCCGGTGATCGTGCACGCGCCCATCGCGATTACGTATTTGGGTTCGGGCATTTGTTCGTACAGCCGCACCAAGATGGGGGCGTACTTCATGGTGATCGTGCCGGCGGTGATCAGCAAGTCGGCTTGTCGCGGGCTCGATCGCGGTACTAAGCCGAATCTGTCGAAGTCAAAGCGCGATCCGATCAAAGCTGCAAATTCTATGAAGCAGCAAGCCGTACCGTAAAGCAGCGGCCACAGGCTCGAAAGCCTCGCCCAGTTGTACAAGTCATCCACTGTTGTCAGGATGATGTTCTCTGATAGTTGAGACGTGACTTCAGGGCGATCGACTGGGTTGACAATTAGCGATTTTTGTGAGTTGTCAGAAGTTAAGACCATTCTAAGGCTCCTTTGCGCCAAGCATATACAAGAGCTATAACGAGGATCGTGATAAAAAACAAGGCTTCGATAAAAGCCAAGAGTCCTAGTTGGTTGAAAGCAACCGCCCAAGGGTAGAGGAAGACTGTCTCTACGTCGAAGATGACGAAGACCAGGGCGAACATATAATATCGGATGTTGAACTGAATCCAGGCTCCGCCGATCGGCTCGACGCCAGATTCGTAGGTAGTCCGCCGGTCGTAGGGACGACTTTTGGGCCGCAGCACCTTAGACGCCGTGAGGGCGAGGATAGGGACTAGGCTGGAAATTAACAGGAAGCCTAAAAAATACTCGTAGCCGCTAAGTGCAAACACGGTGAATAATTACTGCCTCTGTGAAAGGGTTCTGTAACTTGTCTTTACGTATTATATAGATTTTTTGTGACTGAAATTACGAGTTAGTTGAGATAAACCGTCCATATTCTGCAATAATTTTTAATGTATATTCTAATCTTGTAAGTGCCTGTGGAAGACGGGCGAGTGCCTGTGGACGCGCTCGTAAGACCACCACCGACGCTTTGTGTCGAACATCCTTGTGATGTGCGGTGGCATCGGCGGTTGAGACGGGAAACCTCGAAGACGAATAAGACCGTCCTAAGCTGAGTTTTAGTTGGAAGCCCCAACTCTAGCGAAGTTTAGCTGAGGTACTTCACGGTTAGCTGACCCATAATTTTGGATTTATGAGCGATCCGGCCACTGAGACTAAAACCCTCGATCGGCACGAGTGTCGCGCCTGCGGCTACGTCTACGATCCGAAAAAGGGCAATCCTAAAATTGACATTGCCCCGGGCACGGCTTTTGAAGATTTGCCTATGACTTGGGTATGTCCCGTTTGCGCGGCGCGCAAGCCGATGTTTCAAAATCTCGGCCAGATGGAAGGGGTATCGGGATTTAAGGCAAATCAGCGCTACGGTGTCGGTGTCAACGGCATGACTGAAGGTCAAAAAAGTTTGCTGATTTTTGGCGGCTTGGTCGTTGGTTTCTTGTTTTTACTTAGTATGTATGGTTTGCAGTAGGACGATTGTGAGATTCTGGCAACGAATTGTAATGTTATTGGCGGCTGCGCTCATCTGTACGAGTTGCAGCACGATCGGTTCTGTGAGTTACAACCCCTGGCAAGTGATATCCTTGCCGACGTCCGCTAACTTGCAGGATATTGCCTTTACGGGCAATCCCCAGCACGGCTGGGTGGTGGGTTCTGAGGCGACTTTGTTTGAAACGTCGGACGGCGGTACGAACTGGAAGCCGATCGCCCTGGATATCGACGATCCTAGGTCGCGTTTTGCATCGGTGAGTTTTTCGGGTTCCGAAGGCTGGATTGTCGGTCAGCCTTCTGTTTTGCTCCACACAGAAGATGAGGGCAAGTCTTGGACGCGGATTGCTTTGAGTTCTCAGTTACCGGGTTCTCCGAGTACGATCGCCGCCTTGGGCCCAAATTCGGCCGACATGACGACCGATGTGGGCGCGATTTACCGGACTACTGACGGCGGCAAAAACTGGAAAGCGATCGTCCAAGATTCCTTTGGAGTCGTTCGCAATATCAACCGTTCTGAAGACGGACAGTATGTTGCGGTTTCCTCGAAAGGAAATTTCTATTCTGTCTGGAAACCGGGACAAGAAGCTTGGGAACCCCACAACCGCAACAGTTCTCGCCGCCTGCAAAATATGGGCTTTACCAAGGACGGGCGTTTGTGGATGCTCGCCCGGGGCGGTCAGATTCAGTTTAGCGATCCCGAAAGTCCTGAAGGTTGGGGAAAACCGTTTTTTCCCGATCGCAAGGCGAGTTGGGGTTTGCTGGACATGGCTTACCGAACCGATAATGAAGTTTGGGTAGCCGGCGGCGGCGGCAATTTGCTGTGCAGTTTGGACGGCGGCAAAACTTGGCAAAAAGACCGCGAAGTTGAGGATGTTCCTGCTAATTTTTACAGGATTGTCTTTATGGGCCCCGATCGCGGATTCGTGATCGGCGCGAGCGGTACTTTGCTGAAATATCAAGGTTCAGCGCAAGCTGCTTGATAGTAGAATAGTAATAGAGATTGTCTGTCGATTTGTTGTTGAAAGGAGGATTCTAAATGGCCGGTACAACTGGAGAACGTCCGTTTGGGGACATTATTACAAGTATCCGTTATTGGGTAATTCACAGCATCACCATTCCAGCTTTGTTTGTTGCTGGATGGCTGTTTGTGCAAACGGGTTTGGCTTACGATGCTTTCGGAACTCCTCGCCCCAACCAGTATTTCACACCGCAGCGGGAAGAAGTGCCGATTATCTCGGATCGCTTTGAAGCGAAGAAACAAGTAGATCAGTTCATTAACGCCAAGTAGTTTAACAAGGATCTGGAAAAATGACGAGCAGAACCCCAAACAACGAGCCAATTTCGTATCCGATTTTTACGGTGCGTTGGTTGGCCGTTCATACTTTAGGTGTCCCAACAATTTTCTTTTTGGGCGCGATCGCAGCAATGCAATTTATTCAACGATAGGAGTTTACAATGCCCGAGCGCGTTCCTAATCCCAACGAGCAGCCTGTTGAGTTAAACCGGACTTCTCTTTATTTGGGTCTGTTGCTGATTTTCGTTTTGGGCATTCTGTTTTCCAGTTATTTCTTTAACTAACTGGTGCCCAGTTTGCTTTCGAGAGTTCGATCGAATTTGTTTAGCTGTGAATTAGTGAGGTGATGGTTATGTCTAGTGGTGGCAGAATTCCTTTGTGGCTGGTAGCTACTGTCGCGGGTCTCGGTGCTCTGAGCATTTTGAGTCTTTTCTTCTACGGCGCTTATGCCGGTTTGGGTTCTTCGATGTAAGGAGAATCTAGCGTATTTTAGACCTCTAACCCTCCTTGAAAAAGGGGGGTTTTATAGCAGTTGACAGTTGACAGTTGACAGTTGACAGTTGGTTCTTAACAGTGAGACTGTTTATGATGGCGGGTTTGAGGATATATTCATGAGTTCCTGAATGTCCTAATCGATGTGGCGGTTGCTATAATTATGCGAAGTTTGTTGGTAAATCTCCAATAAATGCGCTCGAAAATGTTGATTTTTTGGCAAGTTTATGATAAAGCGTATTCCAGTGAAGTGTAGGGACACGGCAGTTCCCATAGGTGTCAACTTAAGCCTAAAACCCTTGATAAATATCGTTTTTACCTGAG
>JAUBOG010000476.1:0-5133 GCA_036700105.1 Microcoleus occultus BM001215583 | reverse complement strand
ACCACACTATAAATGCTACGCCAGACCCAATTTTTGTTAAAGACGAGCAGCACCGCTGGATGATCTTAAATGATGCTTTTTGTCAGTTGTTGGGAAAATCGCGACAAGAACTGCTCGGCAAATCTGATTATGACTTTTTCCCAAACTCGGAAGCTGCTGTTTTTTGGACAAAAGATGAAGAAGTGTTGACCGAGAATATCTGCTTGGAAACTGAAGAAAAATTTACCGATTCCGCCGGGAAAGAACACATCATTTCTACCAAAAAAAGCGTATTTAGAAGAGCAGATGGCAGTAAAGTAATCGTAGGGACAATTAGAGATTTTACCGAATACAGGCGGCAGCAAATAGCTCTGGAACAAAGCGAAGCTCGATTTCAAAAGCTGGTAGCTAACCTGCCGGGAATAATTTATCAATTCCGAAGGTCGGCAAATGGAGAAAAATCTTTTCCTTACGTATCTTCAGGCAGCCGCCAACTCTACGAATTAGAAGCCGAAGCAATAGAGCAAAATGCAGAAATACTTTTCAGCGGAATTCACGCAGACGATATCTTAAATTTAGAAACATCGATCGAAGTTTCCGCCGCTACCCTGGAACCTTGGCAGCAGCAGTGGCGGCATATTTTGCCATCGGGAAAAATTAAGTGGCTGCAAGGCGCCGCGAGACCGGAAAAACTCAACCATCAGAGCAAATCTGGCAGCGGAGGCGATATTCTCTGGGACGGTTTAGTGATGGATATCACTGAGTTGAAACAGGCGCAAACAGAGCGCGATCGCTTTTTTACGATTTCCTTAGACTTGCTTTGCATTATCGGTTTCGACGGCTATTTTAAACGTTTAAACCCGGCTTGGTCAGCGGCTCTAGGCTACACCAGCGCCGAACTTTTTGCCAAGCCGATGCTCGATTTTGTTCATCCAGACGATCGAGAAGCCACCGCAGCCGAAAAGGCAAAATTAATAGCCGGTACGTCCAGTATCTGCTTTGAAAACCGCTATATCTGCAAAGACGGTTCTTACAAATGCCTGCTGTGGACGGCATCGCCTTTTAGCGAAGAAGGTTTGATCTACTCCGTCGGTCATGATATTACCGATCGCAAACAAGCAGAGTCCCAACTCCAGCGGCAAGCAGTAGCAATGGCCGCTGCTTATGACGGAATTGCCATTTTTAACGATCGCAAAGAATGTATTTATTCAAACGATGCTTATCTCAAAATGTACGGTTTGGCTACCGCCAGTCAAATCTACGGTAAGAAAGGGAAAATACTCTACAGCCAAGCAGACAATCAATATTTTGAACGGGAAGTAATGCCGGTACTCCAGCAAAAAGGGTACTGCAATATAGAAGCGATCGGTCAGCGCTGCGACGGTACTAAGTTCCCTCAAGAATTGTCGCTGACTATGCTGGAAGACGGCGAGATAATTTCGATCGTCCGCGATATTACCAAAAGAAAACAAGCAGAATCAGCACTGCAATCGAGCCAGCGCCGCTATCAAACTTTGGCAGAAACTTCGCCGGTTTGCATATTTCACAGCGATGCGTTTGGCAATTGCCTTTATGTCAATCAGCGGTGGAACGAAATTACGGGATCGAACGCAGAATTAGCAGCAGAAACAGGCTGGCTGAATGCCATACATCCCGAGGATGCGGAGCGGGTGAAAAATGAATGGTATCGGGCAATTATTCACAAAATTCCTTTTAAATCAGAATACCGCTTTCAGCGTCCAGACGGCGGTGTAATTTGGGCGATCGGTCAAGCAGTAGCGGAAATCGGAGATGGCGGCGAAATTAAAGGCTATATCGGCACTATTACTGATATTAGCGATCGCAAACAAGCAGAATTAGATTTACTGCGAGTTACTCAAGCCGTAGAAAGCACCAGCGATGCGATCGGCATTGCTGACTTGACAGGGCGATCGATCTACCACAATCAAGCCTTTATTCAGCGGTACGGCTACACAGCAGAAGAACTGAACGCAGCAGGCGGAGCGACCGTAATTTACCCGCAAAGTCAAGTGCTGCTAGAAATGTTTAAGACGATCCGCAAAGGTCAATCTTGGCAAGGCGAACTCAAAATTAAAACTAAAAGCAGCGAACTGGTAACAACTTTATTTCGCGCCGACTGCATTAAAGATCAAATTGGCAATTTAATCGGGCTAGTGGGAGTAATTACCGACATTACCGATCGCAAACAAGCCGAGATGGCGCTGCTGCACCAATTAAGGCGAGAACGGCTGGTAGTTGCCATGCTCGATCGCATTCGCTCCTCCCTCAATTTAGAAGAAATCCTCACCACTGCTGTCGAACAAGTGCGGCAATTCTTGCAAACAGACCGCACAGTTATTTACCGCTTCAATCCCGACTGGAGCGGTTTGGTAGTTGTGGAATCCGTAGCGCAAAATCGAATTTCTATCCGAGGTTTTAAGAATTTCGACCCCTGTTTTAGAGATGGATTTGTTACTATTTACCAGCAAGGCTGTATTCGAGCTATCGAAGATATTTACAGTGAAGACTTGAGCGAATGCCACATTAAATTTCTCGAAGCATTTGAAGTAAAAGCTAACTTAGTAGTGCCGATTTTACAAGCGCGAAATACCATTTCTCAGACCAAACCGCTAGCCGAAAATCAGCTCTGGGGACTGCTGATCGCCCACGATTGCAGCGGCCCCCGTTCTTGGGATTCCTCAGAAATAGAATCCCTCCGGCAATTGTGCGTGCAATTGGCGATCGCGATCCAGCAATCGACCCTATTTCAACAAGCACAGGCCGAAATTGCCGATCGCAAACTGGCAGAATCCGCCCTCCAACAAGCCGTATTAGCCGCAGAAACCGCCAACCGCGCCAAAAGCGAATTTCTCGCCAACATGAGCCACGAACTCCGCACGCCTTTAAACGGCGTTTTAGGTTACGCTCAAATCATCAAAACAGACAAAGACTTAAGCTCAGATCACCAAGAAAGCCTCAGCAACATTCAACAGTGCGGCCAACATTTGCTGATGTTAATCGACGATGTTTTAGACCTTTCCAAAATCGAAGCTAGAAAAATGGAACTCTACCCGGAAGAGTTAAATTTTCTAAATTTTACGAAAAACATTGCCGACCTCTTTCAGATGCGAGCCGCTCAAAAAGGAATTTCCTTCAATTACGAACAAGTATCTCCCTTGCCGAGCTGCGTCCATGTCGATCAAAAAAGATTGCGCCAAATTCTGATAAACTTACTCAGCAATGCCGTAAAATTTACAGAGAGCGGCGGAGTAACTTTCAAAGTCGGCTATGTCGGCACGGGAGCTTGGAGTCGGGGTCAAGGAGAAAATCATGCCTTCTCGACTTTGAGTTCGGAACTGAAACAAAATTATCTGCGCTTCGCCCACAATGCGATCGCAGCCAAACACGCTTTAAAAATTCGCTTTCAAATCGAGGATACCGGCACTGGAATAGAGCGAAGCAAGTCAGAAGAAATATTTTTGCCGTTCCACCAAGTAGGAGGCAATAGATTTGTTGAAGGTACCGGCCTCGGACTCTCTATCAGCCAGAGATTAGCGAAACTAATGGGCAGCGAAATTCGCCTCAACAGCACTTTTGGAAAAGGCAGCACTTTCTGGCTGGATTTAGAATTGCCAGCAGCCAAACGGTATTTAGAAGTGTCTCCTTTGCGGGAAAAACGCAGGCTTGTCGGTTTTGTCGGCAACAAGCGGAAAGTGCTAATCGTAGACGACAATCAACTAAATCGCGATTTGCTGTGCAGGCTGCTGGGACATTTGGGATTTGAAATTGCCGAAGCACAAAACGGTCAAGAATGCCTGTATAAAGCAGTTGAATTTCAACCGGATGTGATTTTAATGGACTTGCGGATGCCTGTAATGGATGGCTTAGAAACTGCAAGGAGACTGCGGCAGTTGCCGGAATTAAAAGATGTCGTGTTAATCGCTCTGTCAGCTAGCGTTTTTGAGGCTACGCAGCAAGAAAGCATCCTCGCGGGGTGCAATGATTTTCTTCCCAAGCCGATCGAAGCAAATCACTTTTTGGAACAGTTGCGCGTGCATTTGGGACTAGAATGGATTTACGAGGAATCTGCCGAAAGCACAAACCAGACACCAGGGAGTTTGCCACCAGCTTCTCGTTTTCCGGCTTATTCTTCTCTGTTACCCGCAGCTTCTGAGTCGGTAGCAAAACTTTTGAAACTCGCGGCTATGGGCGACATTGAAGAAATTTTTGAGGAGAGTGCTAAGCTGGAAACTTTAGAGCCAAAATTACTGCCGTTTGTGGCGAAGTTGCGCCAACTTGCTAAGGGCTTTGGGCTCAAACAAATTCGGAATATTTTAAAACAATATATCGACGGTCAGTAGTCATTAGTCAGTAGTTATTAGTTATTGGTTATTAGTTATTGGTTGTCAGTTCCAATGCCCTGTTTGGCCAATGCCCAATGCCCTGTTTGGCCAATACGTACCTCATGTTAGTGAGAAAGGCTATATAATATTCTGTTATTTCACTCTAACAGCCAAGCAAATAAATCTCCTACTGTCAGTTGCAATTCCCGGGCAAAAGAGGGCATCGGGCAATAACTGTTCCGGTTCGTCAAACACCTCCGTTGATTGAGTCGGGCGATATACAAAAACCGATCGCTCTTCTGGATCGATCGACCAACCCATTTGAGTTCCGTGTTTGAGACAATGTAAAATATTTTTAGTAACTTTAGTTTGGCTTTGGTCGGGAGAGAGGATTTCAATTGTCCAATCCGGGGCGATCGCAAACACATTTGCCACACTGCCATTTTCCTTGCGGGGAATGCGCTCCCAAGTGAATACAGTCACGTCGGGAACGATCGCTCGACCGCCAAAAACGCACCGTAGTTCTGGAAATGCTCGCGCCATTTTTTGAGGTTTGAGAGCAGCATTAGCAGCGCTTGTCAGCTCGCCTTGAATAACACTGTGTTCTCCTTGAGGCATCGGTTTTTGAATGATTTCACCGTCAATGTACTCGCTGGCCGGTTTGGTTTCTGACAACTTCAGAAACTCTTCGAGTGTCAGAGATTTTGGCTGGGTTTGTACCATCCGATTTTACCTCTAAAATAGGAGTTTCACCTGCTATAGCAATCCTAAATGATTTGAAAAATAGTACGCGAGCAAGATGCTCGCACTA